>SVEH01000038.1 GCA_015057455.1 Lachnospiraceae bacterium
GCATCAATTCTTCTACCATGGTCAGACCAAATACCAGAATCTTGCAAAGTAAAGAAATCACAACAAAAGTAATTATTATACTACTTGTGCTGTGATTTTTCTATGCGTGCTAGATTTGACGCTTACATAGTTTTTTGTACATTTACACACATAACCATATAAATTATCGCCATATGTCATCATGTACTATACCTTACTAGTACTTATGACATATGGCGATACTTCTTTTTTCCTACTTAAAATTATCCATTTAACATACTATTTATTAAAACATATCCCTACTAAGATACATATTTTTTCTACCATTTTATATCTTTTGCACTAAACTCACCCAAAGTTTTTACATACTCACGCACTGCATCACTAGTTGATACCTCAATAATTTTGCCCTTTTTCTGCAATTCTGACGAAAACTCATCTGTTCCTGCCACTACTTTATATGTCTTATTATCATTTAATTTTTTGTCATTATATACAAACATAGAATATTTAAATGGTTCTTCATCTTCATAATACTTAAAACCTTTTTTCACTAATTTCTTTATTTCTGAGCCTTTCATTTCTATGACAGTTAATGAGCTACATTTTGTTGCAAATATATTTACAACTTCAATATCAACATTACCTTTATAAAAATACCAATTAACTCCAAAAGGATTAGGTGATTCTCTATCATATGCACCATGAGATACTAATGCAACATCAGCTTTCGCAGCTTTCGCTTCGGCAATACCACATATTCTTGCTGCATCTTCTATCTTCATATCATGTTTAGCTTTAGCTAATATATCTTCTCCCCCATCCTTTTGAGTTTCCTTATAACTATTATCAAATGCTTGTAATAATTCTTTAGCATTTATATCATCATTTACAAAATCTTTTATATTTTGAGCAATCTTAATAAGAAGCTTTTCCCATCCATTATGTACTAGATTTACTACATTTCCTTGTTCTATAAGGTCTTTCATTCCATAAAAAGGATTATTTTTACCCATATCACTATTCTTCAATGAAGTAATATACAAACTTGAATTTGGATAACCTTCCACTAATCCATTCTGTCCCTCTGAAGTTGAAATATATTCTAATAATTTTAATGCATCCTTTAGTTTTTGTTCATTACTCTTTTTAGTTAATTCTTTATTTATTCCAAAATAACGTGCTGGACTACTTACAAGCATGTTATTATCTCCATTTTCACTAAGCCAAGGCATTACTCCAAATTCATATTTATTACCATCTTCTGCAACATGCTCATATTCTGATAATCCTAAACTCATATAAAATACCGACTCTCCATTTAAAAATGCATAATACGGTTCACTACCTGCATCTAATTCAGACTTTTTAATAAATCCTTCATCAACCCATTTTTTAAAATATTTTGCACTATCTAATAGATTCTTATTACCAGTAGCCTTTGCTTCACCAACTATAAACTCTTTTTTCCATTTTTCTCCACAAGAAGACGAAAAATACTTTGTATTTCCAATATTAAAAAAGTAGTTAAATGGATATCCGTCTAAATTAAACACGGCTCTCATAACATCATAACCTTTATCTTCTATCTTGGGAGCTAGGTCTTTAAGTTCATTAAAACTATTAGGTACCTCCCAACCATATTTTTCCATTAATGTTTTATTATATGATATTCCTGTTAACTGTACATTTGTTGGTAGCAGATATATCTCACCATCATTTTCTACTTGACTTAAACTTGATGTTGTATAATTATTAATAAACTTATACCCTGATAAATCTACAAGATATTTTTTTTGACTTTTTTCATCAAAAGGTTGGGTTGATATATATATATCTGGAATATCACCATTCTTTAATGTTTCTCTTGCATATCCACTAATATTATTACCCGAAAAATTAGTTATTTCAAAGTTAATCTCTGGATATTTATCTTTCATCTTTTTAAAGAATTCCTTAGAAATAAAACTCTTTCCATTATTTAATGTTAATGCTTCATGTTTTTTTTCATTTTTTAATATCCCTTTACACCCTGTTATCATTACGCTAATTACTATTAAGCATAAAACTATACTTATACCTTTTTTTAATTCGTTAATATTCATATTGTATCTCCCTCTTTGTTTATATTTATTGTATTTTTAACAACCTAACACTATTGTTTTAGATTGTTTCTTCTTATATGTGCTAACTCTATAAATAACATATCTGGATTTAATGGCTTTGAAATATGTGTATTCATGCCAGCCTCTTTTGTTCTCTTAATGTCTTCTTCAAATGCATTTGCTGTCATTGCAATTATAGGTATAGTTTTAGCTTGCAAATGTTCTGAATTACGTATACATTGAGTTGCTGTTATACCATCCATAATAGGCATCATAACATCCATAATTATAACTTCATATGTATGTGGTTCACTACTAATAAATACTTCTACCGCTTCTTTACCATTTTCTACAGAATCAACCTTTGCTCCTCTTTCTGCTAAAACCTCTTGAGCAATTTCTCTATTAAGCTCATTATCCTCCACAAGAAGAATTCTCATATTAGTAATATCAACATCCTCCTCTTGTAATTCTTCTTCCAATCTTTCTTCTTTATCTATAGAAAACCTTAATTTTAAAGTAAACTTACTTCCTTTTTCCAATTCACTAACAACATCTATTTGTCCTTCCATCATATCTACAAATTGTTTGGTAATAGCCATTCCTAATCCAGTTCCCTGACATTTTATATTGCCTCTCCCCTCTTCTTGTTCAAATGGGTTCCAAATACGTTTAAGAAATTCCTCACTCATTCCAACACCAGTATCTTCTATTTCAAATAAATACTCTACTGTATCCTCATCTACTACTTCTTCCTGAACTGAAAATACAACTTCTCCCCCATCAGGTGTAAACTTTATAGCATTTCCCAAGATATTTATCAATATTTGGCGAAGATGTAGTTCATCTCCAAATACATTAGGATATTTTATATCTGAAAAATCACGCACAAATTTTAGCTCTCGCGTAATTATCTGCCCCTCCATAATAGACGAACAATTTTCAACTAACAGTTTTATATTCATAGGATTATTTTCTATAGCTACCTTACCACTTTCTATCCTACTCATATCTAATACGTCATTAAGTAAACTCAACAAATGTTTAGAAGAATGTGCTATTTTATGTAAACATTCATATACTTTATCCTTCTTATCAATATTCTTTACAGCAATATCTGTCATACCCATAATACCATTCATAGGTGTTCTTATATCATGTGACATATATGACAAAAATCTACTTTTAGCCTTATTCGCACTATCTGCCGCTTGTGCTTGCTTTTCTAAAAGTTCATTTACTTGCTTTTGTTGTGCAATCATCTTTCTATCTCTCTTGATATTTATACGCACAAATACATATATTGTGTAACACAACATAGCAAACAATACTAATATAGCTATCAAAACATATGTTGTTCCTTGTGATATTAGTGCTGTATCAGCACTAATTAATTTACTAGGCACAAATATCATTAAATCACATTCTACAGAATTTATATTACCATTTGCTACAAACCAGTTTTCATCTTGGTATTCGATTTCATATGCGATTTTCTTATTATTCTTCAAATCATTTTCTATTTCTTTAATAGTTCCTTGACTAACCATCTTTGATGATGTAGCAATCGACGAAAATATATTGTATCCATCTAAAAAATCATTATTATATGTATTTTTATATAATATTTTACCTTCTTTATCTAACAAAAAAGTATAGCTTCTATCTTTAAATCCTTCAGATGTAAATAATTCTTTTAGTGAATCAATATTTACAGCCATAGCAACCTGAGTAATCTTATTTTTTTCATCTATTACAACATTTTTTTCTAGTTGGTTAACCATTAAAAAATATGTTTCACTATTTTTTTTATATGGTAAATTAACTATAAATAACTGATGTTTATCTTTATTCTGTGTATTTTTATCCACTAATGGCTCACACATTCTTCCTTCATGTCCATCGGATGTATGAAAACATCCTTCTTCATTAAATGTCATTACTATACCATCATTTAATCCTGCTATATACTTTATTTCATTTAATGTATCAAACAACATTTCTTCATCATTAAACTGTTTTTTATGGATTAGTTTTTCAAAGATATCTGTATGGTTCCAAAATATTTGTATTTTATAATTAACACTTTCTGATACTTTATCAACAAATTGCGTAAATAATGCTTTTCTTTCATTAAACAGTTGTTTTTCAAGAAAATTATAATAATATATGATAATCATTATTTCAAAAATAATAATCATAGAACATAGAAATATTACCGTTTTACCTAACTTCCCCTTTATATCACTCATTTTCTTCTCACTCTCTTACAAAAAACCTTACCAATTAAATAAAAATCAACATTTGAAATTTTAACACATGACATATTTATATGTCAATTGTTAAATCAATACATAACCAAAAAACTTATCTGTAAAATTCGACAAAAAAAATCGTAATTTCCTAGTATATAAAAAACGCGCCATATAAATATGGCACGCTTTCTCATTTTTCCTTAATTATAAGTTCATCATAACCTGTTTCCTCATCAAATTTCACATCATATTCATAATTATCCATTTCTCCTATAACAAGTTCACATGTGGTATTAATAATACATCCTTTAACAAGATGACCTCCTATAACAGACAAATCTTCTTTTGAAAAAGATACATGTAAGTGACATCGCTTTTCAGAAACAGTCCCCATTAAAGATACTATTTCTAACAGTTCTTCCACCTCAACTATATTCACACCACTAGCATCTCGAATTCTGGCTTTAGTAACACATCCTACACCACTAAGTAGAACCCCCGCTTTTATATTATTCTGAATACAAAACTTTTCTATCGATTCTAGCAAATCTACACCTCTTTTTAGGCGCACTCCATATGTTTTCACATCCTCACTCCTTATCCAAATGATTTTAAAAGTTCTTTAATTAAACTAAAAAATTTAATTATTGTAGGTATCCCTAGTGATTTTAATAATAATATTAATAGAAGTGTTGGTGCTACAAATTTTATCATTATTATATATAACTTCTTTCTTCCAAACTTACAACCTGTTTTTTCCACCTCATCTATAACTATGTTAGGTCCTGCAACCCATCCTATTAGTATACATGTTCCTATTGCAACAATAGGCATTAGAAGATTATTGCTTATATAATCTAAAACATCTAAAATCTGCCCTGTACTTCCATTTGGAAATTTTAATTTAAAGAATAGTATATTATATCCTAAACAAACAATTATTCCTACTATTACAGCTATTCCAAGTTCTATTAAACATGCTTTTTTTCTACTTATATGAAATTTGTCCATAATTCCGGCAACTATTGCTTCCATCACTGATACTGCGCTAGTAAGTGCTGCAAATAAAACCATTCCAAAGAATAAACATCCTAATATCGTTCCTACTACTCCCATTGAATAGAATATCTTTGGTAGTGACTCAAACATTAAACTTGGTCCATATGAGTCCATTCCGCTTCGTCCCATAAATGTATATACAGTTGGAATAATCATAACTCCTGCTAAAAATGCAACTACAGTATCAAATATTTCAATTTGATTTATTGACTTAACTAACTTTGCATCATCTTTCACATACGAACCATATGCAACCATAATTCCCATTGCAACACTTAAACTATAAAATAATTGTCCCATTGCATCAAGAAGTATGTTAAAAAATCCCTTTACGGTTAATCCCTTAAAATTAGGAATTAAATATATTAAAAATCCTTCCATTCCTGTACGTACACTACCATCTTCATCTGTATGTTTTGTTGTTATTGCAATAACAGCGATAACAACAATGAGAATTAGCAATATTGGCATTAATATTTTTGAATACTTTTCAATTCCTTTATCTACTCCCTTATATACAATAAATGCCGCTAATCCTAGAAATATAATCATAAATACTATAGGTTCGTAAGTAAGCGTCAAATCTAGCACGCATAGAAAAATCACAGCACAAGTAGTATAATAATTACTTTTGTTGTGATTTCTTTACTTTGCAAGATTCTGGTATTTGGTCTGACCATGGTAGAAGAATTGAT
>SVEH01000026.1 GCA_015057455.1 Lachnospiraceae bacterium
TCATGTGTTTTTTGATCCATGTTTAAAATCTCCTTATAATTTTTCTAGTTTTTTAGATTTTTCCGACTTAGTATAGTTTATCCGAAAAACTAGGAAAATTTAAGGTACTCATGGTTTACCACTTACGAATTTTGAGCGAAGCTCAAAATTAATTAGGCCTCTGTCAGAATGACAGAGGCCCTAGAGCTCGACAAATTAGAGTTTTCTCAATTCAAAATCCATTATCTACCAGCCCATACCTGGGTCATAATATTCGTCCTCATATCCTGGATATGTTCCACCGTCAAAATCATATGATGGTTCTTGACTAGGTGTCATAGTCATAGATTCATATGTTGGTTCCGGTTCTGGCGTTGGTTCTGGCGTTGGTTCCGGTGTTGGCTCTGGTGTTGGTTCTGGTGTTGGCGTTGGTGCCTTGGTAGGTTTTTTAGTAGGCGTTGGAGTTTGTTCTATTTCTGGCTCCTCTTCCTCTTCAACTACGATTTCTTCAACCTCACCCTCAGCATTCATTGGATTCTCTACCGGCGAACGACCACCTTTTCTTCTTGCGACAACAACAAATCTACCATTTGTAACATGATAACTACATGTAGACAATGTTATCAACTGTTCACCATACTTAGGAACAATGCCGGTTTTATATACACTTAATTTAATTACATTATTTACATAATTATCAAACTCTTCTTGGTTATTAGCATCTTTAAATTTATAATACTTAAAAACTCTATCCTTAACTTTATATATTTTCGAATAAAAACATGCAAAAATCTCATAAGTCGCCAAATCATCATACATAGTTTCAAATTGCAATGTAGGATGTTCCTCCCAATAGCTTTTCTTCTTGTAGTTATTATCCAAACTACCAAATTGAGAGTTATCTTTCATATTATGTCCATATATCAAAAAGTTATCTGTTAGTTTCCCACTATCCTTTATTCCACATTCGTAATCCATAAATGGATTTCCCCATTGTGAATATTTCCCCCAAGGGTCAGCATATAAATACTTAGATGGGTTATCTGCTCCTGTTTGCATAACAAGATATTCCATTTTCTTTGAATTGTTATCAAAAATAAGCCTTCCAACTACATCAGGATACTCTTTTCTCATACTTGCATATTTATCTTTTAATTCGCCACCTGCACTTGCTACGTTAGAAAAGTCTTCTAATGCTTTATTAGATTTGCTACCTGCTTTATAAGAGCCAACTGCGTAATCTACTAAATATAATGCGCATATCAAAAAGACCATTAAACTCATAGCAAAGACTATATGTAACGATCCATTATCTTTTTTATTATAAAATCTAAGCACTTCACCCCTCCTGTCCCCTAAACAGGCTTTTTAATAGGCTAAAAATGTATACATTCTCATAGCCTACCCAATTATATTATACCATATTTTTACATTTTTTATCAATGTTTTACTATCTGTACACTTCTATATTAGTACCAAATTACCATAGAACAAAGATGACAAGTTTTGTTTTATAGGAAATAACAATCTCAAATTGTACTTTCCTATAAAACAAAACTTGTCATATGATAATTATAATGTTGGCATAGTTGGCTCAGGTGCCTGTGTAACTGGTTCGTTAGTAGGTGCCATAGTTTGTGGAGCCACGGTAACTCGTGGTGTTGGAATTGGAGTTACAGTAACCCTCGGTGTTGCAGTCGGTCTAATAGTTGGCTTTACTGTCGGTGAAACCTGCGGTCTAGTCGTTGGTTTATCTGTTCTAACAGGATTACTATTAGATGCCGTCGGTACTGGTTTTGGCGTTGCTGTAACCATCACTACTGGCTTATCAGTACCTTTTGGAATATCTACCGCTATTACTTCTCTTGCTAACACAGCAAATCTTCCATCCTTTTTTTTCTTTGTATAATCACAAGTCGATAATAAAATTAATTTATCACCAAACTTAGGTTTTATTCCCGTATCATACTCTGCTAATCTTTTTATATTATACATATAGTAATCATATGTTGCCTTATTGGGTAAATCAAAATACGCATAGTATCTAAATACGTCCATCCCCGGTGGGTAAACCTCAGAGTAAAATGCAGCCACAACCTCATATTTCTTTTCCTTATGATACTTTGTCTCAAAATAAAGATAAGGATGAGACTTTCGATAAGATTCACTCCTATATTCCTTTAATGCTCCAAATTGACTTAAATCTTTCATATTATGGGCATACAAAACAAGAAGTAGTGAATTCTCTATATCACATCTAAAGTCTATAAATGGTGTACCCGCTTTAGATTTTATTCCTTCAACGTCTCTGTACAAATAATAATCATTATCTCCTGTCTGCATAAGAGGGAGCTTAACTTTATTATTATAGTAATAATAAGTTATAAACCCTACTAAATCCGGATATTTATCCCTAACTTTAGCATATCTATCAATCTTATTATCCTCATCGACTTCTACTTCTTCTTCAACAATATTATTCAATTCATCAATTTTGTCGTGGTTAAGTTTGTTTTGTACAAAGTATGTCAATAAAATACTTACTGTAACTACAAGTACACACAAACTAACCACGAACAGTGCTGCTACTATATCAAATTTCTTCTTATAATATCGTAACACATCTATCACAACCGTTCTTAAAACAGTCTATTTATTCATCTTAACATCTTCCATATATGCACGTAATAGTTCTCCTACACTCCATGCTTGGTTAAAGCAACCATTTCCTGTACATGTATCCATTCCATCAAATACTTCAGATATTGCATTAAGACAACCATCTTCTAAATGGTCAAAACATGCTTCACACATTTCTTCAGCTCTGTTTACCGCATCTTCTGAATGATTATTAACCTTACAATATGCTGTAATAAAAGCTCCCAATAAAAACGGCCAAACAGTTCCCATATGATATGCCTCATCCCTTGCAGATAAGTCACCTCTATATGTGCCCTTAAAATTTTTATCGGCATAACTTAAGGTTCTCATACCATAGCAAGTATATAAATGTTCATATACTTTATTAACTATCTTCTTTTCTTTCTCTCTGTCTAGCATTGTATATGGCAATGATATAGCCCACACTTGATTAGGTCTAACTTTAGCGTCATTCTCATCTACAACGTCATATAAACATCCAGTTTCTTCATTCCAAAATCTTTCATTAAATGACTTCTTAACCTTCTTGGCAAGATTAGCGTATACACTACTATCTTCACCAAATCTAATTGACAAATCTTCCATTACTTTCAATGCGTTATACCACAATGCGTTAATTTCAACTGGTTTACCATGTCTTGGAGTTGCGACCCATTTGCCAACTCTTACATCCATCCATGTAACTTGATCAAGTCCACTACCAGCCATAATCAAACCATCATCATCCATCTTTATAGAAAAATCTGTCCCTTCCATATATGCATAAATAATCTGTTTAAGTACATCATATAATTTCTCTTTTACAAATTGATAATCTTCTTCCTCTCCAGTATATCTAAGATACTTGTCGACAGAGTAAAAATACCACATTGATGCATCAACAGTATTATATATAGGCTCCTCGTCATCATTACTTGGGAACATATTCGGTATTAACCCATTCTTAATATATATTGCAAAAGATTGCAAAATTTCTCTGTTGTCTTTAAACCTTCCTGTACATAAAGTCAAACCTTGTAATGCTATCATAGTATCTCTTCCCCAATCACTAAACCAAGGATAACCAGCTAGCACTGTTTTCAAACCTGTTGACTTTCTGTCTACAATAAATGTATCAGCTGATAAAGCTAATCTATCAATATACCTATCCCTTACTTTTAATTTTCCTAATACATCTTTAGCTCTATCTCTACATTCTTGTATTATCTCATCTGAAGTCCTATCATCTATATCTTCTATAGTACATTTTACATAAAAATGTTTAACTTCATGAGGCTTAACATTTAGTTTAACAATAAACGGAATATACCCTATATCCGACTTAGTATAACCATTCTTCATATCCATCAAATACACTTTAGGATCATCTAAACAATTATTCCTTGAATTAATAACCAAGTCTCCGTCTGTTGTATAAAACTTAACTGTATATCTATCATCGTTATGATTAACGATTGTTGCATCCCTTCCATTAATTTCAGCTTCTAACGTTAACTCTTCACCATGTTCAACAAATGAACCAAAATCTCTACAAGCAAATACAGGCTTTATTAAAAGCGTGCTTTCATTATTGCCATTCTCTATTACATAGTCTATTACCACTGTATTCTTATTTCTCTCAATAGCTATAGTTTTCTTTATTCTTACATCATTAATTTGATATATATATCTTGGTACTATATCCATATCAAAACTTTCTAAATACTTACATCCAGCAATTTTATAATCCTTATATGTCTGACAATCTAAATTAAATTGTTTACCATCCATTACAAGCATCTCTTTTGTTTTACTTAAAACATTAATTCTATCTACCGGTGGATTTAGTGAAGCCACTAAATATGAAGACTGAGTTCTTACCAAATTACCAACTACCGTACAATTAGAGAATCCACCTATGCCATTAGCTATAAGCCATTCTCTTTCTGAACCTTCTTCTACTGTTCTCCAGTAACCTTTACCAAACCTATACTTCACAGAATATTACCTCCAACGCAACTTTTCTTTATAATATACAGGCTAAAAACAACATTCTATATTCAATTTTATTAATTTGATTACTTAATCAATTACATAGAGAAGTATAACAAAACTGTCCTAATTTCGCAACACACTTTACAATTTTTGTATATTTTTGTATATTATTATCTGATTTTAACAAAGATTTTTATATATTTTGTCATTTTTTACATATTGACATATTTTCTAAATTGCTATCTTCCATTGTTATATATTCTCACACATGAAACTATAATACATATACTATTTTAAAAAAATAATTATCTATATCATTATGGAGGCATATATGCATTCAAAAAAACAGATAGCATTTATTTGTGGTGATAATAGACAAATATATTTAGCCAATCTATTTTCTGAAAACGGTTGGATTGTATATACCTATAATATAGACTCTCCTTTATTATCTAACAATTGTATAAAATGTAAAGATTTAAAATCAGCAATAAACCACTGTAATATTGTAGTATTTCCATTTAAAATCAGAGATATACCTATCGATGAATTTTTTTCTTCTGAATCCTATTTTAAAAATAAAACTATATTTGGAGGCAATATCTCTAATGATTTTATAGAATTCTTTTTCAAGAACAAAATTGAATTCTATGACTTTTTTAAAGTGGATTATATTACTAGATTAAATGCTATTGCTACAGCTGAAGGATGTATAAAAGAAGCTATTGAAATGAGCCCCTACAATTTGCATAATGCATCTTCTCTTGTTCTTGGCTATGGAAATTGTGGAAGTGTTTTAGCTCATAAATTATCCAACTTAAATAGTTATGTTACCATAGCTTGTAGAAAACCATATCAAGGTGCTTGTGCTATAAGTGAAGGCATTAAATATATAAATATTAGTCATTTAGAATCACGCATAAAAGATTTTAACTATATATTTAATACAATACCTTCCACTATATTAACTCCCAATATGCTAGAGAAAATAAATAAAGACTGTGTAATAATTGATATAGCTTCCTCGCCTGGTGGTATAGATTTAGAATATGCCCATATGATTAATCTTAAAGCAAAGACAATTCCTGGTATTCCTGGCAAGGTATCGCCACTTTCGTCTGCTATAATACTTTATGATTATATCAATGATGTTATATCTATCTAGAAATGAGGAAAAATATGACTTTAAAAGGAAAAAAAATTGGTTTTGCCGTAACAGGCTCATTTTGCACTTTTAAAACAATATATCCACAAATGCAAAACTTAATAGAAGAAGGTGCTGAAGTAATTCCCATCTTTTCTTACTCTGCAGACCTTAATGACACAAGATTTTTTAAATGCGATGACTTTCGAAATCTTGTAACTGAAATTACAGGCCACAAGCCTTTTTCATCAATTACAGATGTTGAACCAATCGGCCCAAAAGGGCTAATAGATATCTTACTAATAGCACCCTGTACAGGAAATACACTTGCCAAACTAAATGCAGGCATAGCAGATACGCCAGTCACCCTTGCTGTAAAAAGTCATTTAAGAAATAATCGTCCTGTTGTAATAGCAATATCTACTAACGATGCCCTTGCCAATAACTTTAAAAACATCGGTTATCTTATGAATCAGAAAAACATATACTTTGTTCCATTTGGCCAAGATAACCATGTAATTAAACCTAACTCAATGGTTGCTCACTTTGATTTAATAAAACCAACACTTGAACTCGCCCTAAATTACAAACAAATTCAGCCAGTTCTTGTTTAAATTAACAAAATTAGGTTTCATTCCAATAAAACCACTTTAAATTAAATTATTTAAGTTTCTATGCCCAAGCAAAAACAATCTATAATTTAGTGACTGCCTTATGGCTTATTTGTACCACCTAACGACACAAAACTTACACTCTATGTTCACTTATGTGTCGAGGTTGCACTAACATCACTAAATTATAGATTACTTTTAATCTAATAATCTTCCTTAATAAAAAGATACTTACAAGAATGTTACTATCATCCCTGCAAGTACCTTATCTTTAAGATTATTTTATTACCATTTCATCTATTCTCCAAAAACAGCCTTATAATCTGCTTGGAACTTCTCTATTCCTTGGTCTGTTAATGGATGTTTTGTCATCTTCTCTAATACAGCATATGGCACTGTTGCAATATCTGCTCCTGCAAGTGCACAATCAGTAACATGAATTGTGTTACGAACACTAGCTGCAATAATCTGAGTTTCAATTCCATGAATTTCAAAAATCTCCATAATTGATGAGATTAAATCAATTCCTGGTTGTGAAATATCATCTAATCTTCCTAAGAATGGTGAAACATATGTTGCACCAGCTCTAGCTGCAAGTAATGCTTGATTAGCTGTAAACACTAAAGTTACGTTTGTCTTAATTCCTTCTGCTGTAAGAACCTTAACGGCCTTTAATCCTTCAACTGTCATAGGAATCTTAACAATCATGTTAGGATGAATCTTAGCAATCTCTCTACCTTCTGCTATCATTCCTTCAGCATCAACAGTAGTTGCCTTAACTTCACCACTAATTGGTCCGTCAACAATTGATGTAATCTCCTTGATTACCTCGTTAAAATCTCTGCCCTCTTTAGCAATAAGACTAGGATTAGTTGTTACTCCACAAATAATTCCCATATCATTTGCTTTTCTTATTTCATCTACGTTCGCAGTATCAATAAAAAATTTCATTGAACTATCTCCTTTCTAGGCAAACTTAATTTTCTATACTTTAATTATATCAAACATTCACATTATTTCAATTGAATATTTTTTATACAATTGTTAAATTTTTCATAGAATAATCTAATACAGGAGATGAATGGGTTAATGCTCCACAAGAAATAAAGTCAACTCCTATATCAATAAGGTCTTTTACTTTTTCTTTTGTAACATTACCTGAACATTCTGTTTGCGCTCTTCCATCAATTATAGCAACAGCTTCTTTCATTGTTTCTACTGACATATTATCTAACATTATTATATCAGCACCTGCTTCTAATGCTTCTCTTAGCATGTCAAGATTTTCTACTTCCACCTCTATCTTTCGAACAAATGGAGCATACTCCTTAGCAAGTTTTACTGCATTCGTTATACTTCCTGCTGCATCTATATGATTATCTTTTATTAATATTCCATCTGAAAGATTATATCTATGATTACTTCCTCCTCCAACTTTTACTGAATATTTTTCAAATATTCTATTATTCGGAGTTGTTTTTCTAGTATCTAGTAATACAGTTTTGCTTCCTTCTAGCATTTTAACAATCTTATTAGTATGAGTTGCCACACCACTCATTCTTTGAAGATAATTAAGCGCAACTCTCTCTCCTGATAGAACCGCTCTTACATCTGCTTCTAAAACAGCAATAAGATCCCCATTCTTAACTTCATCTCCATCTTTAAAACTAGTTGTTAAAACAGCACTTTCATCTATTAATTCAAATACTCTCTTATACACATCTAAACCTGAAAGGATTCCATCTTCTTTACATATAAGATTAACCTTTGCTCTCTTTGGTTCTCTTATTATTGCATTTGTGGTAATATCTTCACTAGTTATATCCTCTCTTAATGCTTGTATTATTAAATTATCTATATTTAGTTTTTGTGTTGCAAAATCATTCATTGTTCTATTATCCTTTCTATGTTAAGTTATACTATCTAATAATAAAGATTATTTAGCATCTTTATTATTTCTTTCTTGATTTTTTCATCCTATGAATTTCTTCCATAACAATATTTTTATAATTATCTTTAAGCTCTTCTGCATTATTATACTTCTCATAATCTATATTGGCAGATATGCTCTCAACATTATCGTAATTACTTTCTTTATAATTATCCATTATATGATTAGCGCAGCGTCTTGCAAATACTAATGTTTCTAATAATGAATTACTTGCTAATCTATTAGCTCCATGCACTCCATTACAACTTGTCTCACCTGCTGCATAAAGTCTTTCCATAGATGTCATACTATTCATATCAACCTTTACACCACCCATAAAATAATGTTGGGCTGGTGCAACTGGAATTGGTTCATTTGTTATATCATAGCCTTCTTCTAAGCATCTTTTATATATGTTTGGAAATCTGTTCTTTATCATATCATCATCTAAATGAGCAACTGATAACCACACATGTTTTGTACCATCTATGTCCATTTGTTCTTTTATCTTCTTGGATAAAACATCTCTAGGCAATAACTCGTCTACAAATCTCTCCATATTGGCATTATATAATAAAGCACCTTCTCCTCTTACTGACTCTGATATAAGAAAACGCCTTCCCTTCTTTTTGGAATATAGTGATGTAGGATGAATCTGAACATAGTCCAAATCTTGTACTTCTATATTATTATTAAGTGCAATAGCCACCCCATCTCCTGTAAGATGAGGATAATTAGTTGAACTATCATACAAGCCACCTATTCCTCCACATGCTAATACAACATAGTCAGAATACATTTCACTAATATTACCATCTTTGTCCTTAACAACAATTCCCTGACATTCATTATCCTTAGAAATAACATCTAGCATAGTAACATATTCATACATCTCAACGTTATCTCGTTTCTCAACTGCTGCAAACAACTTACTTGTTATTTCTTTACCTGTCAAATCTTCATGGTGTAAAATCCTTGGAGCGCAATGAGCTCCCTCTAATGTATATCTAAGCTTACCATTCTCTTTTTCAAACTCAACACCAACATCGATTAATTCATTAATTATTTCTCTTGATTCATTAATCATTATTGTTACAGCTTCTTTATTATTCTTATAATGACCTGCTCTTAGAGTGTCTTCAAAATATCCATCAAAATCATCATCGTCTCTTAAAACACATATTCCTCCTTGAGCCAAATATGAATCATTCTTATCAAATCTATCCTTGGATATCATTATTATCTTCTTATCTTTTGGAAAATTAAGTGCTGCAAACAATCCTGCTGCTCCTGTTCCTACTATAACAATATCTGCCCTTTTTGTCCCCATTCTATCTTCACATCCTTATATTTTGCATACCCACTGTATTATAATCTATAATTCTTATATTCCACACCATCTAGTTCTTTCCATACAACTTCTCTATCATCAACAATCATATAACTATGACTACTATTCTCCTTAGGAATAGATATTGATCCTGGGTTCATATATATAATTCCTGTAGTACCTACTTCTTCGCACACTGGTATATGTGTATGTCCATGTAATAGTACGTCACCCTTCTTTATTGGTGGCAACGAATTCTTATTATAATTATGTCCATGAGTTAAATATATCATTCTATTTGCTACATACAATATACTATAATCTGCAAGTATAGGAAAATCTAATACCATTTGGTCTACTTCTGTATCACAATTTCCTCTAACACATAACAAATCATCTTTTATATCATTAAGCATTGTAATCACTTTTTTAGGTTCATACTCTTTTGGCAAATCATTTCTCGGACCATGATATAAAATATCACCAAGAAGTATAAGTTTATCTGCCTCTTCTTCTTTAAAGCGTTGAAGCATTTGCTTACAATAATATGCTGAACCATGTATATCTGATGCTATCATTAGCTTCATAATCTTTCTCCATTTCTGTATTACATATTAAATCTATATGTCTCTTCTTGTTCTCGAATACATTCAATTCTGTTATCTTTAGACATATAAATGCTTGGTAACTCTCTAGATAGGAATCTAGACATTCCCTCTGTTACTGAATAAGCGCCAACATTTTCAAAGATAATTATATCATCAATACAAGGATTATCAACATATTTTTCTCTTACCAAAACATCATTCACTGTACATAGTGAGCCACATATCGTCCATTTTGTATTATTATCACGCTTACTATCTATATTTTTATCACCTTTGCTATTTATAATATTATCACTGTTGCTATCTATACTATTATTACTCTCATTCTGAATATTTATATTACTAACGATATCACTATTAATATTTATATTATTAATAATATCTTTTTTGTTGCATCTTATATGCGTAAGATATGGTTTCTTCATCCCCATTATCTGTCCATAATAATTCACTTGATGTATTCCACCATCTACAATAATATAATTAGTTTTATCTGTTTTCTTAATATCATTAATTCTTGTTACATAATATCCACATTTTGCAGCGATAAATCTACCAAATTCAAAGGTTACCTTATCAAAATGTTTAAGCTTACTAGCATACTCATTCAAGCATTTTATTTGTTCTATATCATCTACAACATCATTATCTTCAAAATAAGAGACTAACATTCCCGGACCATATTCCAATTCCATCTCATCTATATTAAAATCTCTCTTTAATTCTGCTACATACTCATCAAGTTCCTTTAATTCTTTTTCAATCTTAGGCAATTTCTTTTGAGTTCCCGAATAATAATGAATGCCTTTTAATTTTAAACTATTACAATTAAGTATTCTGTCTATAATACTTTCGCATTCATTCTTACTTACACCAAATTGATTTCCCGATGTTAAACGAATAATAACATCTAACACCATGCTATTTTCCTTAGCACATCTACTTAATATATCAACATGTTTCCTTGACTCTATTGTATATATACCTTTTCCTTGGCTATACTGAAGAATTCTATTTATAGATTCGTAAGTTTTATTAACTCCAGAAACAATAATTTTCTCTGATTCAACAGCCTTAGATATGCATATTTCATATTCACCTGGAGAACATACTTCCAATCTATCTACTATATTATGAATGTCACCAACCAAAAATGGATTAGCCTTTATAGCATAGCATATACCAATATCTTTAAGTTGTCTTCTCATACTGCATAAATGCTCTTCTATAAATGAAATATCAAATATATAGCTTGGTGTTTTTATATTAAACATATCTTCCTGCACTAATGTTACTATATCTTTCATCCCTGTTCTCCTTTCATAAAATATCAATTAGCTCATTACACTAATTTTATTAATTAGCATTTCTTCAACTACATATATTTATTATGTAATAAGTTTTTCTAATTCTTATTACATCCTTCTTTATACAATGTCTTTAATAACTTTCTATCCGTCTTACCATTTTTATTAAGAGGCATCCTATCCACATGTCTAAATATATTAGGCACCATATATTCTGGAACTCTTCTCTTCATATGTTCAATTATTTCTCTTTTATTATCAATTCCAACTATATAAGCTACAATCTTGTTCTTGTCTTCATCAAAGAAACAGCATGCTTGTTCAACAACAGGAACATTGCCTAACACATTCTCTATTTCTTCTAATTCAATTCTATGTCCCATATGTTTTATTTGGAAATCTTTTCTTCCTTCATAATACATATACCCATCTGCACCATAACTAGCCAAATCACCAGTTTTATATAATCTTACATTTTCACCGTTAATACTCATAGTAACAAATGCTTTATCTGTTGCAGATTTATTATTTATATATTCTATAGCAAGTCCATCTCCACAGACACATATCTCACCTTTTTTATCAACCATATTCTTTAATATAACATTATTATTCTTATCAAATAAGTAGACTTTATTATGTGCAAATGGCCTGCCTAATGGTAATCCTCCATATTCATTATAATATCTATCTACTATATAATAGGTACAATTACATGTTATCTCTGTAGGACCATATAAATTAACAAACATTGCCTTAGGGTAATACTCTCTCCATTTGTTTAACTGCTTAATAGGCATTACTTCACCACTAAACATAATTTTATTAATGCTAGAAGGTGTTTTGTACATAAGTCCCTTTAATCTATTAATCATAACTAAAGCTGACACAGCCCATATAAGTGTTGTAACCTTATACTTATCCAGCATATCCATAACTTTGTTAGGAAACATAAAGTAGGATTTAGGAATAATAACTAATGTTGCTCCTGTTTTTAAACAACTATATATATCTTTTACAGACACATCAAAATCAAATGGCGCTTGATTACCTATTACATCGTTACTATCTATTCCAAATGTATCTACAAAATTATCAATAAAACTTATTACACTCTTATGCGAAATTAAAACTCCTTTTGGCACGCCCGTTGAACCTGATGTAAAATTACAATATAGTGGCCTTAAATTATTACCATTCATATTATTGCCTATGTTAGCACTTATAGCGTTTCTCATATTGCTACTTATATCATTTCCCATATCATAACTGCATGTCCCCTCATTCTTAACAAGCAACTCATCAATGTCACATATACATCCGTTGTAATCTATTTCATTTAATATATTTCTATTCTTTGCGTTAGTAATTACACAACAAGGACCTAATATATCAAATATTTGCTGTATTCTACTTATTGGAAATGAAGGGTCAACTAAGCTATAAAAACCACCATAATATACAATTCCCATAAAGGCTTTTAAGGTTTTTACACTTTTATCCATAAAAACAACCACTGCTGGACTATGTTTCTGTTTATTACAATTCTCTTCTTTATTTGTCCCCAAACTATGTTGTTCATCAAAACCAAAACTTCTACTTGAATTACATTGTTCAATATAATCATAATTTTTAGTACATAGTCTATCTATTTCCCTAAGATTATTTCCTATAGTTACAGTATCTTCCATTAGTTCCTCATAGGTACAACTACAATTCTCGTCAATTACAGCTGTTTTGTGAGGATATTTCCTTGCACTTTTCTCTAAATACTCAAGTACATTATTCACCTATATGCGCCCCTTTATTTATCTCATCATTTATATTATCTAAAATCACATCAGCTAATTGCTCTTTTGTCATAAGCTCTATATCTTTAGCACCTGATTTTGTTATAATTGTAACTTTATTAGTATCTGTTGCGAATCCAGCACCTTTATCATTAAGATTATTAGCTACTATCATATCCACATTCTTTTTCTTTAATTTAGCCATTGAATTATCAATTAGATTCTCTGTTTCCATAGAAAATCCACAAATAAATTGATTATTACCTCTATTGCTTCCAATGTATCCTAATATATCTTTTGTTCTTGTAAGGTCTAATGATAAATCTTCATCCTTTTTCTTCATTTTACTATCTAATGTAACAACTGGAGTATAATCTGCTACTGCTGCAGTTTTAATAATTATATCCTGCTGTTTATAGTTTTCCTCTACTGCATTATACATATCATTGGCACTTTTAACATCTATACACTTAACAAGCATAGGCTTGTCTATATTTGTTTTACCAGATACTAATGTAACACATGCACCACGATAAGCAGCTCTTTTAGCAATTGCATATCCCATTTTCCCTGTAGAATGATTAGTAATATATCTTACTGGATCAATAGCCTCCATAGTTGCACCTGCCGTTACTAATATATTCTTACCCTTAAGATCTTTATCTATTGTATTCATAAGAATATGTTCAAATAATACTTCTTCTTTAGGAAGTTTACCTTTACCTATGTCATTACATGCAAGTCTTCCTGTATCTGGCTCAACTATTTGAATACCATACTTTCTAAGTATATCCATGTTATTTTGTACTATAGGATTCTCATACATATTAGTATTCATAGCTGGAACAACTATAATTCTATTTTGCATAGCTAAAGCTGTAGTTGTTAACATATCATCAGCAATACCATGAGCCATTTTCCCAATTACATTAGCTGAGGCAGGTGCAACCATCATTATAGATGCACGTTTTGCCAACGCCACATGCTCAACATTATATTGAAAATTCCTATCAAATGTATCTACTAAACACTTATTAGATGTTAATGTCTCAAATGTAATAGGATTAATAAAATTTGTTGCATTTTCCGTCATAATAACATGAACGTCACAATGTTGTTTAACTAACATGCTCGCTAAATTAGCAATTTTATATGCCGCTATACTTCCTGTTACACCTAAAATAACAGTTTTACCTTTTAACATATTCCTTCCTCCTATCTGTAAAATAAATGAACTGCTAGTACATAAAATTATCAATAAGGCGTGTATTACCTATATACACAGCCATAGCTACAAGAACTTCACCTTTAATATCTTGTACTTGTTGCATTGTTAATGCATTTACTACTTTCACATAATCTATCCTTGCAAGCGGTTCTTTTTCAATATATTCTACAATAGCATCTCTTACCTTACCTGCATCCTTGCAGCCTGACTCTAGTAATTCTTTTCCTATCTTTAATGACTTACTTAATACTAATGCTGCTTTTCTCTCTTCTTCACTTAGATAAGTATTACGAGAACTTTTTGCTAATCCATCTTCTTCTCTTACAATTGGACATCCTACTATCTGTAAATCCATATTCAAATCTTTAACCATTCTTTTAATTATAGCTAATTGTTGTGCATCTTTTTCACCAAAATATGCATTATTAGGTTGTACTATATTAAATAACTTATTAACAACAGTACATACACCTCTAAAATGTGTTGGTCTACTTAAACCACATAACTCTTCTGTAAGCACAGACATATCTACATATGAACAAAATCCATCATCATACATTTCTTCTGGTTCTGGATTAAATATTAAATGTCCACCTAACTCTTCCACATACTTTGAGTCCTTTTCAATATCTCTTGGATAACTTTCTAAATCTTCACTTGGTCCAAATTGCATAGGATTAACAAATATACTAACTACAACTTTATCATTATTCTCTCGTGCCTTCTTTATTAAGCTTCCATGTCCTTCATGTAAATATCCCATTGTTGGTACAAACCCTATTGTAAACCCTTCTTTTTTCCACTGTTTTACTTGTTCTCTTACCTCTACTATTGTTTTTACTAATTTCATCTTCTTACTTCCTTATCCTATAAATTATCACCTTATACAATAAACTATTAGCGTATAGACTAATATAATTTCTCTATAACATCATCACTTATTGCAAATGTATGCTCAGGTCCTGGGAATGTTCCTTCTTTACATTCTTTTATATATGCACCAAAACCTTCTCTCATCAATTCTCCAACTGATGCAAATTCTTTAACAAATTTAGGCTTAAATCCACTAAATGTTCCCAACATATCTTGATATACTAAAACTTGTCCATCACAATCTGCACCTGCACCTATACCAATTGTTGGTATAACTAACTTGTCTGTAACTATCTTAGCAAGTTTTGCTGGCACACATTCTAAAACTACAGCACATGCACCTGCTTCTTGTACTGCCAAAGCATCCTCTATTAATCTCTTTGCTGCAATCTCATCTTTTCCTTGCACCTTAAATCCACCAAAAGCATTAACTGATTGTGGTGTTAATCCTATATGTGCAACAACAGGAATTCCTGCATCTACTATAGCCTTAATTTGTGGTGCAACACCTACTCCACCTTCAAGTTTAACAGCACCTGCTCTTCCTTCTTTCATAAGTCTTCCAGCATTAACCATAGCATCATATACAGAAGTTTGATATGACATAAATGGCATATCTGCTACTACTAATGCATTTTTTGCTCCACGAGTAACTGCCTTTGTGTGATGAATCATATCTTCCATAGTTACTGATAATGTATCATCATATCCTAACATAACCATTCCCAATGAATCTCCCACAAGAATCATATCTATTCCTACTTCATCCATTATCTTTGCTGTTGAATAGTCATATGCTGTAAGCATTGTAATTCTATTCTTTTCTTCTTTCATTTTCATAAGTGTTGTAACTGTAACTGCCATAATATTCTCTCCTTTTTATCCATAAATTCATAATTTTGATTACCTATAAAACTTTCTACTACTTTTTACTGATTTATTAACCTCTATTTATTTATAAGTATATTTATTCTCTTTATTCTATACACGTTTCTTATTCACTAACTAGCTCAATTAATTTACCTGTAAGAACTTGATATACCTCCTTAGTGGATCCGTCTAATGCATTAATATGTTTACTAACAGTCCCCATATCACCTCTTGCAACTGGACCAGTAAGTGCATCCTTAAGTCCTTGCTTATATACATTATTAATATTGCCATATATAAGTGGTTTTATCGCCATCAATGCATTTTCTTTACTAAAACCACTTTCAGCCAATAAATCTGTAGCCGACTTTATAAGACCTATCATTTGGTTACTAGCCATAACAGCTGCTGCATGATACTTAACTTTAGCACTTGCATCAATAACCTCAACAGGATTACCTAAAGCTTCAACTAATTCCTTTATTAAATCAAGTTTTTCTTTGCTTCCTTCAATTGTAAATAATGCTGTGGAAATATCCTTATAAGAACTCTCTTTGCTACTGCAAGCAAATAAAGGATGAACCGAATATGTATATATGTTTCTATTCTTAGAATTCTTTGAAATCTGTGCTTCCTTTGAAACATTATACTTATCAATAGAAAAAATCTCTGATGATAATGCACCAGAACAATGACATACTATCTTACCTTCTAAATTAAACTTAATAATATTATCCCAAACCGTCTTAATAGCCCCATCAACTACTGTTATAAAAATAATATCACTGTTAGCAACTACATCTTCTAATGTATATACCCTACTATCTGTATACTCAGCAGCCTCTGCTGAACTTGTTTCATCAATATCATAATAACCAATTACTTTATGTTGCTTATTAAACGTTTCTTGCATAGTAAAGTATCTACCTAATGTAACACCTACTCTACCAGCACCTATAAATCCTATATTCATAGTACCACCTCCATATCATACTACATACTATATACTATATCTTATCTGTAGCAATATATTATAGCGGTCTATTAAAACGGTCTAACTCTAAATTTAGATGTCAGCTGTAATAGAATTTCATTTTCCTATCTAAAATATGCTTATTTACTCAAACGTTTTTCTTTTATATAGAAACCAATCAACTTAATTTGTAGTTTCCTATGAAAACGCACTTATTATACAAACTAAGCATACAAAAATTAATACTCGGTACAGTTTCTTATTAAAGAATACCATCCGAGTATCAATATATCACTCTTTACATTTAATGTAAAGTTAAATTTAATTTATATATTTCTTGAATTATTTATATTTTATTGTACTTTTATCTTATTTTACT
Source organism: Lachnospiraceae bacterium (assembly GCA_015057455.1). Taxonomy (GTDB): domain Bacteria; phylum Bacillota; class Clostridia; order Lachnospirales; family Lachnospiraceae; genus SIG301. Next base: position 17,658 of record SVEH01000026.1, read on the forward strand.
ATCTTCTTTGTAGCTACATTATAGTTATTCATGTATGCCATATAAAACTCCATATAATGATTTTTTACACAATTTGCTGTATCTCCAATAGGCATTACCTTTAATAAAATTTCATCCATTTTATCATATAGGTTTTCTGATACAGTTACTATTTCTTCTTTTGATAAATTATGATTTGCTGCCATTACTTTAACACCATAATATGTATCTAATGTATCTTCTAATACTTCACTTGTCTCTTCTGATATAGCTTTAGTTTTCTCTAGCGTTTCAATTTTCTCTATACTAGCATCATGCTCCTCTTGAGAATATAAACCTTTATCCACAGCATTCTCAATAACTTCTTCTCCATGTTTTTCTTCAATATATTCTTTCAAATTATCATAATTTACCCACTGTTTTGTTGTTTCATCATATTTTTTATCTTTTTTCGTAATAAATGGCACTATATCTAATAAAACACTTTGCCATGATTTTTCATAATTATCTACTGTATCGCCAAATGCCAAGAATATATCATCAAATGCCGTTAGCAACGTTTTATCTACTGTAAATCCTTCGAATACTTTTCCTTTTTTTTCGTTATAAGCTTTTGATTTAGCCCCATATCTCATTTTATAATAATCATCACTTATTCTTTTAACTAATTCTACTTGACTACTTGGTATTTCATCAATATATTCCTCAAAGTCATTCTCTATATTATTCTTAGTTCTTGCACTTAAATGTATACTATCTAATATGTATTCCTTACCATATTTTTTATATCCCCAAACTTTTGGAGCAACAACAGGAACAACATCTGCTTCATACGTTACATTAAATATATTATTATATATCTCCTTATGTATTTCCTTTTCTTCTTTATCAAAAACACCATTTGGTGCTGCAAATGTATATGCATATACATTTTTTCTATCAACTTTTATAGTTCCATTTTCACAGGCTCTGTTAATATATGCTGCTGCAATATTAGCTACAGCACCACCTCTACTAAAACCACTAATCCATATTTTGGTATTCTTACCTAATCTATTTGTCTTTAAATATTGTACTACATGTTTATATACATCCTTAGCTGCAACCTCAAAACCAGTAACTCCCGCTTCATTAGATAAATTAAAGTTACTAGCCCATTCTGCTCCATAAGAGCTACTTCTAATAGCTATATTAACTAAATTATATTTCTTTCCATCTATAGTTATTTCCCTTGAAGCTATTCCATGAGCAACTGTATCAGTTGCGTCATTTAATGATTCATCATATTTATAATAAACATCATTTGAAAATCCCATCTTTTTATATGTATCTGTCAAATACCCATTTCTTGAAATACTTGTATCTATTCTATCATCTTCTACATATGATACATTAGATAAAGCACTACCATAATTAACATAACTTTCTGCTGTAGTGCATGCTGTTGAGCACATTCTTATTGATATATCCGCCAATTCTTTGTTAAAAACTGTACTAGGTTTTTCAAAATAATTTGTATCAAATTTTGCATCATATAATAAATGTATTTTCCCCGCTTCAGTAGCTGGTGCATTTATTTTAAACTCCACGCTAAAGTTCTCATTAGGATTAGCATTAGACATATTTACTGTTTTAACTAGTCCTATTCCTATAGCGCATACACATATTACTGCCATACTTATTGCAACACATATTTTTCCCTTTTTCATATATAAGCCCCCTCAATTACCTTATATTTGAATTAAGTTTCCCCTATATATAATTCTACTACCTTTGTAATACTTTTGCAATATTTCTGTAATATTTTTATATTCTTTTAATAATTATCACCTACCATTAGATCAAAATTTCTTAAATAAGCTAAATAGAACTCACCATCATGGGTCCTTGTACAATCTGTTGCATCACCTATAGGATATGAATATTTTATTAATTCCCACAATTCACTAAATACTCTTTTTGTAACCAACTTAATAAAATCACCATCCATATTATAATTAACCATAGCAATTCTTACACCATAATACAAATCAACAAGTTGTAATAATCTATCTCTATTTTCTTCTTTAATAACTCCTTTGTTATATAAATTATTAACCTTGGTTTTATTTTTAGTCTCTTCATCCTGAGAATAAACACCTTCAATAATAGCTTTATTTAGTATATCCTCTCCGTATTTATCAACTAAATATTCCTTAAAACTGTTATACTTAACCCAGGCATTTGTGTCTGTATCATATTTTTTTGCTCTAGATATACAAAACGGAATTATATCTGTTGCTATTCCCTGCCAAAGTTCCTTATATTCAGCATTACTTTCACCAAGTATTCTAAAACCACTATCCAAAACCTTAGAAAAATCTTTATTTACCGCAAATCCTCTAAATATTTTATCTTTCATTTCTTCATATTTTTCTGGATATAATCTATATAAAATCTCATTATATTCCTTGCTTATCTTTATCGCTAATTCTAGTTGCTTTTTACTAACCTCTTTTTCACTAATCTTCTTACCTTTTTCTATCTTATCTATATTTTTTCCTGATATATATATTGTTGGAAGGGTAACTACTTGTCCATATCTTCCATTCCCCCACTTTTGTGGAGCCGTCATAGCACTTATATCATTTTCGTATACTATACTATAGATATTATCATATAAAGGATCATTAAACTTTACATCCTCCTCGTATGATTCATTTGCATAATTAGGAGTAGCAATTCCATATACATATACATTATCTGTTGTAAATTTAAATTTTTTATCTCTACACATTCTATCTACAAATGAAGCTGCTGTATTGGCTGCACTAGCCCCTCTACTAAGCCCACATATCCAAAACTTTGTATTCTTTCCTAATTTATATTTCTCTACATACTCACATATATGTTTAAATACTTCCCTTCCAGCATCATAAGCTCCTGCAACTCCGTTTTCATTAGTAATTTTATAATTACTTGCCCATTCACCACCATATGCAGAGCCTCTAACAGTAACATTCACTAATGTATATTCATTACCCTCAACTATTATCTTCTTACTAGCAATACCATGTGCCACCGTATCACTTGTATCGTTTAAAGATTTATCGTACTTATAATATACATCATTGGCAAATCCCAAATCTTTATATGCCTTTGCCAAATATCCATTCCTTGTTTCATTAAAATCTATTTTTTTATTACTAACATAGGCTAATTTTAAAGCTTCTCCATATCTATGAAATGTAGTTGCTGTGCTTGATGCTGCCAAAGACATTTGAGTGGATAATATTGCCAAATCATTATTATACAATGTACTATTTCCTGCAAAATAACTAGATTTATATGTTGCTTCATGAGTTGTATGTACATCCTGCTTTTTTATAGTAGTTGAATTTACTGTAAAATTAATAACCTCATCTTCAACACTTTTAGCACTCACTTGAATTCTATTATTATATATTCCTATACTACCAATTATTATACTTACTACCAACAAGCTAGTTAAAAATTTTTTCATATTTCCTCCCTAGAATATTACTTTAATTGCGTACTTTATTTCACAATATTTTTACTATTCTAACCTTTTCCATCTTAAGAAATAACAAAAGTAACAAATGATATCAACCACTTGCTACTTTTGCTATTAATAAAAGTCACTATTAACCTATATTCTTACTCTATTATCATTTGTGTATATGGATTATAATTTCTCATCCATGCCAAATAAAATTCTGCATAGTGAACATATTTACAATAAAATGGATCTGATACATTAAACTTCCTTATATTTTGCCATACGGTATCTAATAGACTTCCTGTGAATTCTTTAATTGTTTCTATATCAATTCCATACTTATAAGCTATAATTCTTACACCATAATATGTATTAACACAGTATTCTAATAGGGAAACTGTATCTTCACTTATCAACTTATATTTACGCATATTTTGAATGCTTGTCATCTTCTCTGTATACTCTGCTTGTGAATATACACCTGCTTCTGATGCCTCATTAAAAATTTCTGTTCCATATTTTTCACATAAATAATCTGCTAATGAATCATATGCTACCCATTTACCTTGTTCTACATCGTAAGTTCTTGAACAACTAATCAAAAATGGTACTATTTCCTTAGTTACACCTTGATACTTTTCTTTATATTCTTCTAAACCACCCGTTATAGTATAAAATATATTATCAAAAAATTGAACAAATTCCGTATTTATAGCAAAGCCAATGTAAGTTTTATCAGGGTCTATATCATACGCTGAATTAACACAGTTAGTATATCTTATTTCATTATACTCTGAACTAATCTTCTTTATTAATTCAACACTTTCTGCATCTAATTTTACCTTTTTGCCTTCATCAATTCTAGTTAACTCCTTCTTAGATGCATATATTTGTGGAATAGTTAAAACCTTTCCAAATCTCTTAAATCCCCACATATTAGGAGCTGTTCTTGGAACAATATCTGCCTCATTTACAATATTAAATATATTATTATGAATTTCACTATTATAATCACTATCAGTTGTTACTTGTGGTGTCGCATATATATATGCATATACATCTTCATTTGTAAACTGATATTTACCTTTTGCTATATCTCTATTTAACAATGCTGCTGCCACATTAGCTGCAGCTCCACCTCTACTATATCCTGGAAACCAAAACTTAGTATTCTTTCCTAAATCATATTCTTCTATATATTTCTTTATAGCATCATAAAATATCTCTCCTGCTGCAAAAAATCCTGTTTTGTTCTCCTCATTACTCATAGTAAAGTTACTTGCCCATTCTGCTCCATAACTAACACTTCTTGCATTACAAATTACCAAATTTTCTTTCTTCCCATCTACTCTTATTTCTTTAGTAGCAATAGAAAATGCAATTGTATCACTTGTATCATTTAATGATACTTCATATTTTTCATATACATCATTGGTAAATCCAAGTTTTTTATAAGTATCTACAATATATCCATTTCTAGCCGTACTTAAATCAACATCATCTGGACAATTAAATGTATCAAGAACACTTACATAATCATCTCCCCAGTTATTATATGACTCTGCTGTTGTACTTGATGCAAGTGCCATATTCAAAGATAACACTGCTAAGTCATGATTATATTCTGTACTAGGTTTAGAAAAATACTCTGTTTTAAAAACTCCTTTATTTCTTAAATGTATACTGTTATCATCTAATGCAGTTGAACTATACTCAAATTCAATTACATCTTTTTTACTACTTGCTTCAACCTTACCTAGTGCTGAATTATTATTTAAAACAACACTACCTATAGTTGCTACAACTAATATACTAACAACACTTTTCTTCAATAAATTTATTCTTCTCTTTTTATTATGTTCTTTTATCTTTTGTGTTTTTTGATTAAATAAATTATTCACTACAATCCCTTCTTCTTTACTAATAAATGATTAGTTTACAATGCTAATTATCTTTACAGTATTCTTTCTTTAAATACACCAGAAACTATTTCTTTCCATTAATTTCTACTGAGCGGTTTCCATCCATTACATATGTAAAGCAACCACCTGCTTCTTCTGTAAGAATTGTAACATAGTCAGCTAAAATCTCATCTAGAACATTACCTTCTGCAATATGCTTTAAATTGGTTAACATTGTGTATCCATCTCCACCTGCAATTAGGAAGTTATTAGATGCAAATGCAATCTCTGTGTCTGTATCTTCTCTATTTAGTAATGTTTCAGTACCATCCTCATTCTTTAAGTAAACTGCTACAACTCTATTACCTTTACTCTCTTCAGAATACGCTTCTTTAGTTAAATCCATTTCAAATCTTATACCTGACACTTGTGGATATGATCCAACTAAACCAGTCACATTATTATTCTCATCTAGAGATAATCCAGATATACTAAATTCTAACATTTCGTATATAACACTTGGATTTACAACTTTAATAGATAAATTATTACCAAAAGGAAGAACTGAGAATACATCTCCTATTGTAATTTCTCCTGCTTCTATATTAGCTCTTACGCCACCACCATTTGTCATAGCAAACACCGGTAATTCCTTATAATCTGTTGATGCTAAAAACTCATTAGCTCCCCATAACATTGAATCTGCTGCCAAATCTCCCATAGATGTTTCTCTATTTCTAACTATACGAACACTTTCTCCTGATTCATCTATTTCATTAGCTATTAAATCTGTATCTGTTTTACCTATTACTTGATTTAAAATTGGCTCAAGTTTCTTAGTTACCTTATCATAAAGCTTACTAACATTATTATCCTTACCATACATTTGATATTTTTCCTCTGATAATAATTGTGTATTAATATATGTATCATCATTACTAAATGTAACTGTAACTTTTCCTAATGTACTAAGTTGTGTTCCTGTTTGCACAAGGCGAGTTCCATTGGCTGCTGTATATTGTAACTCTGTGTGACTATGTCCATCTATTAAAAGGTCTACACCTTCCAACTCCTCAGCCATTTCTATACTTGTTGGTTTTGAAGTTTCATCATTTCCTACATGAATTACACCAACAACAAAATCACAACCTTTTGCATTTAACTTATCTGCTGTTTCTTGAGCTCTTTCTATTTCGCCCTCAAATTCAATACCTATTACATTAGCTGGATTAGTTTTATATGCAGCTTCTGTTGTAGTAATTCCAAAGAAACCTATTCTTTTACCAGCTTTCTTTATAATTGTATAAGCACCATTATTTTTCTTTGATTCTATAAAAGTACTTCCATCATCATAGTTTCTTACATTGGCAGCTAAAAATGGAAAATCAGCTTTCTTAATATTCTTGAGAAACTGTTCTGTACCATAATCAAATTCATGATTTCCAACAGCTGATACATCATAATCTGCTGCATTCATAATCTCTATTATAGCTTCACCTTTAGTATATGTAGCTAATGGTTGACCTTGTGTCGCATCACCGGCATCAACTAAAATGGCGTTCTTAGTCCTATCTTTATATTCAGCAACATAAGATAAGTTTTCTACATCTGCATGAATATCATTGGTATGTAGTATATTGATTACTGTATCTCCTTTGAAACATGCTGCAGATTCTTTACTATTGTTTATAGAAGTATTAACTACTAACATAGTTGCAGCCATCGAACACGCTAAAATAAGCGCACAGATTCTTTTTAAATTTGGATTTTTCTTCATTACTTTAATCCCTCATCTTTCTTAATTATTAATAACTTCTCACCCTACTACATCCTATCATATTAATTCCATATCATCTTACCTTTAGATATTACTATAAGTTCACTAAGTTATAATTTAAAGCCTATGGAAATAATTTCACACATATCAAATGCTACTACAAACTCACCCATTACTTCATAGTAACAATGAAATTATAACATATAAATATAAGTATATGTCTTGTTTTTATAATTATTTTATTGTTTTTATAAAATAATTCACATTACACCTATTATACCATCTAATCTCATAAACTATAAGTTAAAATATAATTTACATATTTATAAACAAACTTCTCCAGCTAAATCTGTAGCAAATATTTTTCTTATCTCATTAACATCATTAGTTTGTCCTAGCGCCCACATAAGCTTAGTTACTGCTGCCTCTGTTGTCATATCTCTACCTGGTATAGCACCACATTCTAATAATTTTCTTCCAACTTCATATAATGTAAAATCACTTGTTTCATATAAACATTGACTACATGCAACAACAACCATACCATTACTTGTTACTTGCCTAATTTTCTCTATTAAATCTCTTCTTTCAAAATGAAGACCACCAGAGCCAAAAGCTTCTATTACTATGCCTTTATATCCCATTTGTTGAATCATATCAAATATCTCAGGATTAGTATTAGGTATAAGTTTTAGTAAAAACACCTTAGTTGATACAGCATCCAACAATTCAGTTCTTCTAGGTTCAACCTGATCTACACATTCATGTTCATCACCATATTTTTTTATTCCAACTGCATACACTTGGGCTAAATAAGGTGAATTCACACTCTCAAACGCCTCAAATCCCATAGTTCTAACCTTAACTGCTCTACAACCTCTAATAACTTTACGATTAAAAGCAATACTTACACCTACAATATTACAATCAATAGCTGCAAATGCTGTATACAAATTAATCTTCCCATCAGTAAGCATATTAGAAATAGGCATCTGTGAACCAGTAAGTACAACTGGTTTATTTAAATTATTTAACATAAATGATAACATTGAAGCTGTATACGCCATAGTATCTGTCCCATGTGTTACAATAATTCCATCATAATCATCTATATTCTCATATATAGAATGAGCTATTTTCTTCCATTCTTCAACTTGTATATTGGAGCTATCTAGATTCATAATAGATTTACATGTAATATCATACTTCTGTGTCATAGAACTTATATAATCAAGAAGTTCACTACCTGTAATCTTAGGTTGAAGGCCATTCTCACTAGCCTTAGAAACAATAGTTCCCCCTGTTGTTAAAATCAAAATCTTCTTCATACTCTTTCTCCCCAAAATATATTCTAACCACAAATAACACTATATAAAAACATCTTAATTATCATTTATTATATAGTTTGTTTATTAAATTTGTATCTTAAATTAAAATCTTATAATACTTAAATCTTACATATTTTACATCATAATATGGTAAATTTCAACTTTAAATTCTACTAAGGTATATAAAAAAAATTCATTCTATGTTTTAAAAATCTACCCATGAAAGTAAAACAGCAATAATTACTAACATAAAAGGCTCCACTTACGCGGAGCCCATCAAATTCAAAAAACACTTTATTTAGTCTTACTTTCATATATTTTAGCTACTTCTTCTATATCTCCTTGTGCAATAATCTTACCTTTCTCAAGTAATATTGCCTTATTACACAATTTCTTAACTTGCTCAATAGAATGAGATACAAATAAAACTGTAACTCCTTTATCAAACATACTCATAACCTTTTTTTCACTTTTCTTTCTAAACTTAGCATCACCAACAGATAATACTTCATCTAAAATTAATATCTCTGGCTCAACTATAGTTGCTATTGCGAAACCAAGTCTAGCCTTCATACCTGATGAGTAATTCTTAAGTGGAACATCTATAAATTCCTCTAATTCTGCAAATTCAACTATCTCATCGTATTTTTCTTCTAGGAAACTCCTACTAAAACCTAATACTGCACCATATAAGAATATATTCTCTCTTCCAGTATATTGTTGATCAAATCCTGCACCCAACTCTAATAGTGGAGCAATCTTACCTTTTTTAGTAACTTTTCCTTCTGTTGGTTTAAATACACCTACAATTACTTTAAGAAGAGTACTTTTACCAGCACCATTAAGTCCTAGTATTCCAAGTCTATCTCCTTTTTGCAATGTAAAATTAATATCTTTTAATGCCCAGAATTCATTATATGAAATCTCGCCTTTTATTGATTTTATAATATAGTCTTTAAGACTATCAACTTTTTCCTTACTTAAGTTAAACTTCATTCCGACATCTTCAACTTTAATAATGTCTTTAGCCATGAATAATACCTCCATATACACTAACTATATGTGTAAAATAAAATCGTCTTGCTTCTTATAGAAAACAACAAAACCTATAATAACAGATACTACGCTTACGCAAACACAAGCTATAAATGATGCATCTGTATAATTAATACCTTCTCCATATAAAACAGTTCTTCTAAAAGCATAGATAATTCCATACAATGGATTACACTTAAATATTGTAGCTATATAACCTTGTCCTTTTTCTGCCACATTGGCAAAAATCTTCTCTGCATCATAGAATATAGCACTTGCATACATAACAAGCATAAGCAATACACTCCACAAATACTCCATGTCCCTAAAGAAAACTGCAATTGTTGACAATATCATTCCCACTCCAAGTACCAAAAGGAATAATAAAAACAATGGAATAATAGCTTCAAATACATGCCATGTTGGTTTTACTTTAAATACAATCATACCTAATACTAATACAATTAATGAAATACCAAAAATAATAAAATTATGTAATATACCTGCTAATGGATATAAATACTTTGGTACATAAACTTTCTTAATCATACCAGAATTAGCTCTAATTGATCTAAGTGCAACATTCGTGCCGCCAGAAAAACATGTATACAATAATCTTCCTGATAATATGTACATTGCAAATGGCACTCCATTCACATTATCTCTATTAAATAAATTTTGGAATACAAACACTAAAACCATAGTTGTCAAAATTGGCTCTAACAATGTCCATACAATTCCTAAATATGATCTACGATATTTTAGTTTAATTCCTTTTTTTACGAGCTCCCACAATAACCCTCTATACTTCTTAAAATTATCTACATAAGCATTCATAATTTCACTGCTAACCTTTCTTGTACTAAAAATACATATCGATTCTATCACAATCTTAATAATATATCAAGTAATAAACCATATTTTTACAAATCACGTAATTTTTTAAATTTACCCTATATGATTTATGTTATTATATACTTTTCAATATTGTTCTACATTATTTCTCAACATTACTCTAGTACAGTATTTATTAACTTATCTCCCTCATATTCAAGTTTTAAGGAGAAAAAATCCTCCCTATCCTTAAGTAATTTTAAAAATACCTTATCGCCTTCCCATAGATTAACACTTTCCAAGTCTTCTATGTCTATCCATCTAAGGTCACCTTCATTACATTCTTTAATCTGTCCTTTATAACCATCTGCTGTATATAGCCAAATATATTCTGTGAAATTTTTATTTTGAACAAATGTAAGAATCCCTCGAAGCCTAAAAGATGTAAGAGTAAGCCCTGTTTCCTCTAATACTTCTCGTTTTATACATTCATTAGGTGTTTCACCTTCTTCAAAATGTCCTCCAACACCTATCCATTTCCCTTCATTAATGTCATTTTCTTTCTTGTTTCTATTAAGCATTAAGTATTTGCCTTCATTCTCTATATAACACAATGTTGTAATTTCCACTTAATCACCACTTTTAATCTTCCTTATTATTCTGTTTTAGCTGTTGAACATTATCACTAAGTCTTCCAATTATTTCTTTTACCTTAGCTACCGCATCAAGATTCATATTACAGCTATCTAATGTACTACTTGCATTTTTATTAATCTCGCCAGTTAAACTAGATACATTTTCTATACTACTTTCAACTCTCTTGTTAGCTTCTAAAACAGATTGTACTATAACTTGTAAATTATCAATTTGTTCTGAAACTACTTGTGTATTCTGATGAATCTTATCAAAGTTATCTGCTGTATTTTCAATGTATTTACTTTGATTATTATTACTTTCAAATAGTATATTTATAGAATTAACAACCTCTTGAATAGAATTAGCAATATTCTCAAATATTTTATTAATCTCACTAGTTGCATCATCTGTTTGAGTAGCAAGATTTGATATTTCTGATGCTACTACAGCAAATCCTTTTCCAACCTCACCTGATCTTGCAGCCTCTATATTGGCATTTAAAGCAAGTAATACAGTTTGGTTAGCAACATCACTAATTATTTCAACTATGTCTTGCATTTTCTTGGCATTAACCTTAAGACCTTCCATCTCCTTGGCAACCATCTCACTTGATTTTTCTGATACTTTAACTTGTTTTATAAGTTGTTGCATTATCTCTCCACCAAGATTTAGATTATTTTCAACATTAGTAATTTCTTTAATAATTCTATCTGTTGATACATCAACTTGTCCAACAAAACTATTAATTTCACTTGTCTTTTCTTGCTGATCTTTAATGGCTGTTTTCGCATCTTTAGTTTCTGCAAATAATTCTTTCATAGACTCTTGCGTAGAATCTATCTCTTTATTTAATTGCTCTGCTTGCTCACTAGCATTACCTATATTGTCAATCATAGAATTTGCTACTTCTAAAACTACAGTTAATAATTTTGTAGTTTGTTCTTTTTCTTTTTCTAAATGTTCCATATTAGCTTTATTAATGTTTATAGTTTTCTTAATTGTTTCATACATAAAATATGTCATAATAGCTGTACTTGCAATCTTTATTTCAGCCGCAGTTAAATCTTCTCCAGCAAGTCCTTTTGTCATAGCTAACACCACTACATCTATAACATTTACTAAAGTTGCATAGATCCCTAAGAATAAGGAATATTTTATATCTGTATATACACTATATAATATACAGATTATAATAGCATATACAAAAATCAAATGATTCTCTGCTGTTAAGGTAAGATATGTAAACATAGCCATAAACCCTAAACTTGTTAAATAACGTATAGATTTAGCATCTTTTGCTTTCATATTGTATATATATATTGAAATACATGTAGGTATAACAGTTAAACCTAACATCAACATATACGATAAAACAGTTCTATCTCCTTTTAATATTTCAAAAAAATACGCCACACCAATTAAAAGAGCCATTGAAACAGTACCCTTTAAACCAATAAAATTCTTATGTGCCTCTGCTATTTTTTTATCTGTTAAATCAACATTTGCTTTTGTATTTCCCATAATTTGCCTCCACTAGCAATTATTTTTTTTAACATTTAATAATCAATTTTCTATACCATATTATCATAATTTATCATTTGCATAATTACATATACCCTAATCTCATTCTATAATTTCCATACTTCCATTCTAATACGCCCCTTCTTTGTTTCACTTTCATTCCCCATATATTTTATTCTACCTTTCCCCCTTATAGATACTATATCCCCATCTTTAATTATCGTACTATTACCCATACATAATTTACCATTTACAAATATCTTTTTTGATTTAAACAAATTTACGCTTGTGTTTCTAGATATTTTATATACTTTTGCTATAATAGCATCTAGTCTTTTTGAATCTACTGTAATAATACAACTATTATAATTTTCTCTACTCAAATTCTCTATTTTCTCTACTTCATCCTCTATTAAAATGCTAATTGTAGTATGTCTTACTCTTGTTAAATTGTCGCAAATATAATCTGCAATTTTATCTATGCAGAACACATATGCCTCATTCTTATGTAAAATAATATCTCCCAATTTTTCTCTTGTTATACCAAGATTCATAAGAGCACCAAGTATATCGCGATGTGTTAAATCATCTGCAAATTTTTGCATTACAGGTTTTATAATCAAGCAAACGATAGGATACTTCTCCTCATATCCCATATCTTCCTCTTTACCAAACCTTACAACTACTCTCTCGCAATCAGAGATTCCACCCCATTTACTTACACCTACATATCTTAATTCATCTTCAATCTCTGACAATACACTTTGTTCGCTTAGCCCTAAAAACTCTGTAAAAGTATAAATCCCTTGATTATAAGATTTATTAGCTAATTCAATATATCTTTTCTTTAAACCATCATCTTTTTTCATAAATACTTCCTTTTTTATATCCCACTATTCTTAATAATACTTCTTAAATTCCCCTATAAATATAGAAGTAATATTTCAAATAAAAGTAATAACTATTCCTTACCTTTTTTAAACACAAATAACTTACTTCCAACATAATTTAGTATAACCACTAAAACATTAGAAGCTAACTTAATAATTTTATCATTTAGATATATCTTATCAACAAAAACAAACATAATAACAGCATCCATTGCGCCTGTTGCTATTCTACAAGCGAAAAATGCTACTATTTCCTTTATAATTGCCTTTATTCCTGTTGCCTTACTTTCAAAAACCCATTTTCTATTAGTTAAATAGGCAAAAACAACAGATATTAACCATGCAATCCATGTATTTACAACTGTATTAATACTTTTAGGAAATATACTTATGTACGCTAATATACAGTACGATACAAAATTGACCACCGTAGTTAATACCCCAAATACTAAATACATAATTGTTTCTTTGTTTATTAACTCCTCTATTTTCTTCATATTTATCTCCCTCTATATATGATTCATTTAAATCTATTTACAATAATATTTATCTAAACAATATATATCTAAACACACTTTATTTAAATCCGTTTTACAATATACCTACAAATTTTTTATAAGAAATTTTATCTATAATAAATATAATTATTTATTTATAAATTCCTCTATAATAAATCTTGGTCTTTCCTTACTCTCCATATATATCTTTCCTATATAAGCACCAACAATACCTATAGAAAACATAACCAAGCCACAACTAAGCCATATTGAACCTAGCACAACCATCCAACTCTTTATGGATATGCCGCACAAAAAACATATAAGCATAGCAATCATAGCAATAAAACTTGCTCCAGATATAAATCCTCCTAACCCCAATACAACATCCATAGGTTTTACACTAAAGCTTGTTATTCCTTGCCATGCGAAACTTAACATTTTCTTAAGGGGATATTTACTTTCTCCTGCAAATCTCTCTCCTCTTTCATAAGTTTCAATGTCCGTTTTATATCCTATCTGAGGTACAATTCCTCTTAAAAATAGATTAACCTCTTTAAATTCTTCTAAACCAGCCAATGCTCTTTTGCTCATCAAACGATAATCAGCATGATTAAATACTAAATCAACTCCCATTTTCTTCATTACCTTATAGTATCCTTCTGCGGTAAATCGTTTGAAAAATGTATCTGTCTCTCTTTTATTACGAACACCATATACAATGTCTGCTCCTTGCATGTACTTTTCAACCATACCATCAACTGCATTAATATCATCTTGCAAATCTGCATCCATAGAAATAACCATATCTGCAAGGTCTTTTACTGTCATAAGGCCTGCTAGCAAAGCATTTTGATGTCCTCTATTACGGCTTAAATTCACCCCACTAAAAATCTTATCTTCTTTATGTAACTCCTTAATTATTTCCCATGTTTTATCTTTAGAACCATCATTTACAAATGTAATTCTACTATTCTTATCAATCTTACCTTCTTTAATTAAAGCATTAAATTTTTCTTTTAATCTTTTAGCTGTTTCTCTTAATACTTCTTCTTCGTTATAACATGGAACTACAACATATAAACAATTATTCATATTCTACCTCCACCTGTACTCTCCTAAACTCTCTTTGCTATCTCACGCAATAACATCTCTGTATCTTCCCATCCTAAACACGGATCAGTAATTGACTTACCAAACACTTCATTATCACCTATTTTTTGTGCTCCTTCTTCTATATAACTTTCAATCATCACCCCCTTAACAAACTTATTTAAATCTTCTGATATAGAACGTGAATGTAGTACTTCTTTCACTATTCTTATCTGTTCTTTATAATGTTTTCCAGAATTGGCATGATTAGCATCTACTATACAAGATGGATTATCCAATTCCTTCTCTATATACATCTCATATAATTTTGCCAAATCTTCATAATGATAATTTGGATAACACATTCCATATTTATTTACTGAACCACGTACAATTGCATGTGCAAGTTCGTTACCATCTGTTGTAACATCCCATCCTCTATATATAAAGTTATGACCTAATTGACCTGCATATACAGAGTTCAACATAATTGAAAAATCTCCACTAGTTGGATTCTTCATTCCTGCTGGAATTTCCATTCCACTAACAGTTAATCTATGTTGTTGATTTTCTACTGAACGTGCACCAACTGCTACATACCCTAATATATCAGACAAATATCTGTAATTCTCAGGGTAAAGCATCTCATCTGCACATATCATTCCACCTTCAATTACTGCTTTTATATGTAAATCCCTAATTGATATTAATCCTTTTAGTGTATCGGGTTCTTTATGTGGGTCTGGTTGATGCAACATACCTTTATACCCTTCTCCAGTAGTTCGTGGTTTGTTAGTATATATTCTTGGAATAATAAATAATTTATCCTCTAACTCTTTATTTAACTTTCCTAGCTTTCTTACATATTCTAATACACTTTCTTTATTATCAGCTGAACAAGGACCAACTATAACAATAAACCTGTCGTCCTTCCCCATAAATATATCTCTAAGTTCCATATCTTTTTGCTCTTTTATTTCAAGAGCCTCTCTAGGCACTGGATATTTTTCTTTTATCTCCTTTGGTGTTGGTAACTTTTGTATAAATTCAAAACTCATAAAATCCTCCATCCTATGCTTTATCGCCATATTTTTTTACTATTTTTCTACCAATTGTATATTATAGTTTAAAATAACCTCACTAAACTTTTTCTGTCCATTTTAAGTCAAGTTATTGTATAAATTGTAAATAATTTACAATCTTCTCTTCATTAAAACATAATTATACTTAAAATTCAATGTTTCTTTTACAATAGTACTTGTTGCTGTACCTTCTCTAATTAATGCTCCCACAAAAGCTGCATCCTTTTTCTTAAGTTCTATAAGCAACAATCTAGATAATGCTCTTGCCAAACCTCTATGTTCATTATCCACTCCCATATAGGTAATTATATATTCATCAGCTCTCTTCTTTATCTTCATTATATCTAACAGATTTTTTATATTTCCTAGATGATACACTCTGTTATTATAATTAGGTATACCAATAACAAATCCTACCGCTTTACCTTCATAATAAGCTAACTTAACCATATTCAAATCAAGTATTGATTTATACGCTCCAAATATTTCTAGAAAATCATTTTTTTCCAACTCTACAAATGTATTAAATCCTCTATATAACTTCATAATTAGCTCATAAACTTCACCTATAGCTTTATCCCATTCGTCTAATGTAGGACTTTTAAATTCATATCCCTTTTCAATAAAATAATCATATCTTTTATTAAATCTCTCTATTGAACGTGGATCTTCTACCTTATCATATGAATCAGAAGTATATTTATCTTTAACCACATAGCCGTTGTCCGTAAACATTCTATAATAATACTCCTTATTATAAGGTTCTCCTACATATGGTCTTTTATCAAAATTATCAATTTTCAACCTATACTTATGCCACATTCCCAAATCAACTGGACCAATAATTTCTTTATATCCATTGTCCTTTGCCCATTTATCTGCCGTTTCAAAAACCAACTTAGCAACCTTTTCATCCATAATACATTCAAAAAAGCCTATGTAACATATGTCCAAATCCTCTTTAGTAGTTGTTATTGCAAACCTAGCAATTGGTTTATTATTGTCATCATAAACAATAAATTTATATAATTTCTTTATATACTTCATTAGTACATGTTGATTTTTCAATATACTTTCAATTTCCTTAAGATTTTCCATATTATTTTCTTTATTATAAAGCATTTTAGGAAGCTTTAAAAAATCCTTTATATATTTTTTTTCATATTCAAATTGTATACATTTCATTAATTTTCGCTTCTTTCCTCTACTGAAACTTTTCCTGTATCTCCATCTAAAGTTACATAATCCCCAGTTTTTAATTTATTAAGAACATTTTCCACGCCTACAACAGCTGGAATATTAAGTTCTCTTGAAATAATAGCCGTATGAGAGAGTAGTGAACCCTTTTCTGTAATTATTCCTTTTGCTTCTACAAGCAAAAATACCCACCCTGGATCTGTCATTTTAGTTACCAAAATTTTATCTTTTACATCCTTAACTTTTGTCACATCTTCTATAACCAATACCTCTCCCTCTACAACTCCTGATGAACAAGGTATTCCTTTAAGATTTTTTGCATTTTCATATGCTGTAACATTATTTACCCTAACATGAGTTTTATTAATAATATCATTACTAAATACAACTCTTGAATAGGTTGGAAGCTCCGCATATATTTCATATGCCTCTTTTCTCTCCCTAATTAATTCTCTGTCTGCTGCTATTTTTTTATCTTTATTCTTTATGCGTTCTTTTGTTGAAGATTCTGTTGCTGTATAAATACTATCCTCAATCATATCCATAATCTCTTCTTTATAAAGGTAGAATATATCTTCTGGTTGCTCTAATATGCCATCTCTATGCATATTACGACCAATCTGTGTAAATATACTCCTTACAAAACCATATATCCTACTTCTATTAAGTCTAGAACTTTCTCTACTTTTAATTCCCTGCATTGCATGCTTACCAAAATTTCTAATAATTGCTCTATCTATTGCACATGCACCTTTTAAATTATCCTTTGTCATCTCTACCTCAGGCACTTCCATTGCTTGAATCATAGAATCTAATTTTTCTTCATCTTCAATATAGTTAACGATTTTCTCCATAAGAAGCTCTGGATGTGAACGGAAGGTTTTACTCTCTAATTTCAACTCTTCTAATGCCCTATCTCCATACTCATCTATATATTTAAAGAAAGCATCATTAAACTCATCTTTAGTACAACCGCCCTCTTCACTTGATTTTCCAACCATTAAATACATTTTTGCAAGTTTTAAAATTTCCCTAACAGGTTTCATGCTTTCAATATTAGTAATACCTGATATATATTCATTAGCAACCTTCTCATAATCCTTTACTCGACTTTGCTTTAACATTGCCTTTAATAAACCTGTATATGCAAATGCATATGCATCATTTAAAAGTGTAATATCCCAACCAAACAAAACCTTTTTCTTTACACTTTGATATAATTTAATTAACTCTCTATTAGATAATTCTTCATTATAGTTCTTCTTAAAATATTCGTTAATTTCATTAAAATCCCTTTCCAACTTATCCATATTAGGCTGAATTTTCCTAATTTGTGAGAAAAGATTAGTATATACACTCATTCTTTCAAATGGCGACATTTTAACTTTTTTATAACTATAACTTGTATTCTTTACTCCTAACATCTCTTGCCATACTTTTATAAATTTATTTTTAAATGGCATAAGTCTTAGTATACTATACCAATTACTTATCTTATAATACATTCTTCCATTACAGCAACCTACCATATTATTTAACACAGGCTCATAAGCACGAACAATCTCTTCATTATCAACAATTCTATTTACAACACCCCTAAACACACCTGTGTAGCACATATTTACAAATGATGATGTAAGCGGAAGTGTTATTCCAGGATAACTTTCTACAATATTACTATTATCAAGAACCAATGGGCGCGAACCATCAATTGTTGTAATTGGTCTTACTTGAAGAATATATATTTTCCCTTCGTCGATAGCATATTCAATATCAATATACTCACCAAATATATTTTTTAATTTATCTGCAATTTTCATTAATTCTTCTATTATTTTCTGCTCTAATATAATTCCATTTCCTTGAGGTTCATAATAATATACTTTATCTGTAATGTTATAATAATATGATGTTGTTTCTACCTTATCTTCAACTACATTGGCCCCAACACCTTCTCCTACAACAATAACACTTTCATTTAATATTCCTTGGGGATTAGCTGTAAAAATAATTCCTGAGTATTGAGGATTAACCATTTTTTGAACAATAACATTCATCGCCAAATCTTTTATTGGAACATTTTGCTCACTACAATATTTTAAAACATTAACATTATATAATGACCTAACACATCGAATTACATAAGACTCTATGTCAAGTGAATTAACATTAAGATATGTTTTAAATTGACCAGCAAATGATGTATCTGCCCCATCTTCATTAGCAGTGGATGAACGCACAGAATACTCATATCTCTTTCCACCTCTACCTTCAAGCTTTTCTAATATGCCATCAACTATAACACTTAAATTATCAGATATCATAGCCTCAATATCATCTTTTAATTCTTTACTAAGTACTTCTAATTGTTGCAAATCATTAAAGTCTATATCTTTACATTTTTCTTCTAATTCACTAATATCTTCAACTAAATCTTCCCATTTTATTGTAGCAAAATCAGGCACACGTATTCCATGTGCCTTCATTGTAATAAGATTCTCTGCCTTAGATCCTAAATTCATATTATTCCTCCGTTCTCAAGGAAATATTTTATTTCATAATCTAAATTGCTCCAAAAAGCAAATAACATGCTACTGTTATTAACATAATACTTTCTTGAAAATATGTATATCTTTCAACCTTATCTATTATCTTAAATTGTTCTGGATCCTTCATAAACTTTACAAATTGCATAGTCATCCAAATAACTAAAACCAATAAAACAACTACTGATATTTTATTTAATGACCATACAAGAACAAAGTTTGTGAATATATCAACCCATGTAAGAATCATTATAAATTTAATTGGTTTCTTATATCCAAATAACTTTGAATAAGTTGTATACTCTGTTTCATCCTTAGGTGCTCTTATTTTACGAGCAATCTCCCATATAAGAATTGGGAAATACAAAGTAAGTAGTGCAAATACAATCTTTATTTGCATATCTAACCCTACTTCAAGAAAATTTATATCGTATCTTGCAAGTGTATATGAAATTATATATAAATTTACTATTATTTGAACTGGATTATGTGTTACAAGGGCAAGTGGCAATGATGGCTGTATTTTTGCCTTTGCAAAAAACCACTTAGACATTAAGAACCCATATATGTATAACACAAAGAAAAATACCAAGTTATGTTCATGCATAAATACAATATTAATTACAATAGCTATTACTGTAAAAAATGCCAAACAAATTTTCAAATCCTTTTTTGTTACTCTACCAGATGGTAAAGGTCTATGTGCAAATAATCTACAATCAAGCTCATAATCCTTAAAATCATCTGCTATTCTAAGAAACATCATAAAACAAAAAATTGTAAAGCCACCTACAATTTCTTCTATACCTAAATTTGATAATTTAAAAGGTTTAAAAGAAGCATCTGACTCCACCATATTTAGAAATATCATAAAGTATATTTCTAGAAAGAAAATAAATGCCAACAACATTCTTGTAAAGAATGGAAACATCTCCTTAAAATAAATATGTAATCTTTTAATCATAACTTTATCCTCCATGTATAATTTACTAAACAATTACTCCAACCTTTTGTCCATACTTTACTTTAGTCTCTATATTTTTTCTGCTCATTTCCACAATATCATCATCTATTTTTACCATATCTTCTTGCAATATAATAACAATAGTGGATGCTCCATGACTAAAATATCCCTTTTCTTGCCCTTTTTCAAACTTTCTTACTTTAAAATTATTAATCTTTCCTATCTGAATAGCTCCAACTTCCATATAGATTATTTCACCTATATTCTCTGTATTTGCCACCATATATTCTCTTTGATTTCTAGCAAAAACGTTATATCTTTTAGCTATAGGTCTAACAGTATGTAACTTTCCCTTAATCTCTCTATATAATAATGGTTTGCCTTTATCAATATAACAATACCTGTGGTAATCGTCAACAGATAACCTATATACAAGACAAGTTCCACCTCTATACCTATTTACAATTTTCTTATCTTCTAACAATTCTGCTAAATTATACATACTTCCCTTTACTTTTAGTCTTAATGCGTCATCTATTTTAAACATCTGCACTTTTCCATCACATGGCGCAATTAAAGTATCCTTATCCATATCTACTTCTAGATACTTCTTATTCTTTTTTCTTATGAAAAAATCATCAAAAGATTTAAACTTATCTTTTTCATATTCTTTTAATGGTATATTATAATCTTCAATAAACTTCTTTACCTTTTTTCTTGAAAATATACTTTTTTCAAACATACCAACCATTTTAGAATATAGTCTATTAGAAAAGAATAATTTTAACAAAATTCTCCCTCTTAGAGTGTTATACAAAAGTTCTAAGGATTCTTTTCCATATTCATCTTCAACATAGAAATCCTTTTTCTCCCTATCATATACTTTAATCACTTATATCCTCTCCCACTTTAACCCTATTTATTAATAATAATCTTTCCAGTCATTCCATCAATTGTAACCATATCTCCATCCTTAATTTTCTTAAGGGCATTATGGGCACAAACAATACATGGAATACCATATTCTCTTGATACAACTGCCGCGTGACACAATATCCCGCCAAATTCCGTTACAATTCCTGCTAACTTAGCAAACTTAGGAGTCCAACCTGTATCAGTATATTTGGCAATTAATATATCTCCCTTTTCTACTGTATCTAACTGACTTATATCCTTTATAACTCTAGCTTTGGCTGTTACAACACCACTATTACATCCTACACCTTTTATAATATATTTATCCTCTATACTTGCCTTAGCATCTGATATAACTCTCTTTACTGTTCCGATTTCGTTATCATTTTCATAATTAATAAATGAATTATAATACTTTGTATTACGAGTAACTTTTTCCTTTATATACTTAGCATCATATTGTCCATTTATTATTCCACATATATCATCTAACTCTAGTTGCCATATGTCTGTATTTTTCTCTAATATACCTTTTTCAACATATGCACCCGCCAATTTCATTGTATAAATACGAATAATATAATAGAATCTTGTGGACATATCTTTTAGTTCTTCGCGATTCCACAACATCATTCTTATTTTATTCAATTTACCTATATACTTTTTATATTTGCCTTTACTCATTCTACCTTTTACTTGGCTTAATTTTTCTCTGTATATTTTATACCTATCATGCTTTTCACCAAAAGGAGATTGTTCCTCATCTAGTTCCATATATTCCTTAATAACTTTTATTACATCTTCTTTCTTTTCCCTAAAACTAGGATATGTGACATCTATTTCTCTTTCTGAATGATAACCATACTTTTCTAAATATTCATTAATTTTATCATTAAATTCTCTATAACTCTCATCATCATTCTTTAATATTTTTTCTACAATCTCTTTATTAGTATATGCTTTAAATGCTTTATACAATTCATCATTATCCACTATAAATCTTGATATATTCCATAATTCTGTAAATGATCTCATATGAGATATATCATTCATTCCTCCAAGCAAATCTAGATATTCCATTTCATCTGCATACTTTAATAAATAGTTTTTATGGATAGATTGCTCAACTGTATTTACATATATCTGCCAAAAATAAGTAGACTCTTCATCTAAATAATATTCCTTTATCAATTCTGTCCATTTATTTTCTAAATCCTTTAAAGAATAATCTTTGTCTATATTAGCCTCATATTCTTTAAATATATTCATACACTTATCAATATGACTTTGCATATTTTTATTTAGTTTTTTTACTATTCTTGATTGAGCCAATAATATTTTTATTCCATATTTTAATGATGAAAAATTATACTCCGTTGTATCTCCATCACCTTCATAATTCATCTCTATTGAATATTCTGAATCAAACTCTCTTTCTTTATAACCAGGTATCATACTAACACCAGTTTTAACCGTTGTTAAATCCCAATATACCTTTCCATAAAACATATTAATTAATCTCTTAGGCACCTGTTTCTTAGTTCTTAATTTTGCTGCTATTAAGTATTTGCCCATAATACGTTGCCACACATATTCATATAAACTATACATAAAACGATGACATGCTCTTGAAGACACACCACCATCCTTGAAATTAGCAGTCGTCCAAACTCTATCAAGTGCACCATAATTAATCTTAGTAATACTTCTAACCTGTAATATAAACACATTCCCATCTACAATTCCATATTCTATGTCACAAGGTTTCCCATATAATAACTGTATTTTAAGAGCATAGTCACTTAATTTTTCTAATACTTCTTTATTCAACATCCTATTGTTTTTATTAATTCTATATTCATCTACAAACCAATCATAATAATATGTCTCCGGTTTAGACTTTCCATCTACATAATTATTGCCCAATCCTTCTACAACATCCATTACTATCTCTGTGTCTTTTCCTGTAATAGGATTAATAGTAAACATAACTCCACTATACTGAGAGTCAACCATTTCCTGTACAACAACACCCATCTTTAATTCGTCAAATTCAATTTTATTATCTTTTAAATATGTAAGTACATTTACACTAAATAAAGATCTATAACATTTTATAATAGCCTCTTTTATTCCTTTTTTACCTTCAACATTAAGAAATGTCTCATACATGCCTGCAAAAGAATGGTCATCTAAGTCCTCTTTTGTCCCACTACTTCTTACAGCATACTTTTTATCATCTTTTATATATGTATTAATCTTACATGATATTTCTTCCGGAAATGCCACATTATTAAACAAACTACATATTTCTTTGCTTACCTCTTCTAAATCATCTACTTTGCTTTCTTTTATATCATCTATATAATTAATTAACTCTTCTTCTATGTCGTTGTAACTAATAATTTCATCAAAAACATCTACATCTAAAATAAATCCACCTGGCACATTTACGCCAATATTCTTTAAGAAGTGTAATTCTTTTGCTTTGTTACCCATTTTATTTAAATTTAGTTTATCAAAATTTGCCTTGTTCATTGAACTTTCAACCGAAATTTTTCCTAAATCATAAATCATTACACTTCACCTCATCTTTCTACATAGTCACATATTAATATCGACTTTAGAACCTTTAATTTTACAAAATTTTCCATTATATACACCTATCTGGGACTATTTACCTAATTTCTTTCTATTCCCAAAGCCCCAAACTCTAATTTAGATATTACTTGTTTTTTTGTAGTATGTTCAAGTATAATATATGTCATGTATAATATATATAAAGTATAATAAAATATATTATACTTTATATATAAGGTAAAAAAGGATATAAAAATATATAAATATATAAATATATAAATATATAAATATATAAATATATTAAGGAGAAGAAATATGATAGATACAATAAAGTCAATGTATGTAACCCTAATCCCTTTAATTTGTACAGGGATTTTTAATATGATTTTTTGTAAAATGAATGTTTGCAAAAGGCTTAGTGTTCCTATAGATGGTGGAAAATGTCTAAAGGATGGTAAAAGAATATTTGGTGATAATAAAACAATAAAAGGATTTATTGGATATATAGTGATAGGGTGTATATGTAATGTTATATGGGGAATAATTTGTGGCAATATAGAAGTTTTAGAACAGTTTAATTATTTATATTATAAATATGAAAATACAGTAGTGTATAATGTAATAATGGGATTATTAATAGGATTAGCTTATGCAGCTTTTGAACTACCTAATAGTTTTATAAAAAGAAGACTAGGAATCGGCGCAGGAAGCTCATTAGAGAATAAAAGTGCATTAAAGTATGTATTTATGATAATAGACCAATGTGACTCAATAATAGGTTGCGTATTAGTAGTGTGGGCAGTATATCCACTAGGCATACTTAACTATATATTATATGTATTCTTGGGACTTATTACACATATGGCATTTAATATATTGCTCTATGCATTAAAAATAAGAAAAACTATTATATAATATTAGAAAATAATCTTTTACAAACTATAATTTGTAGGGCTCTTTTTAATTTGAGCTTCGCTCAAATTGGGAGTTTTTTAGCTCCGCAAGTGTTTTATACTTTTATCCTAGTTCCAAATTTAAGAGAATATAATATATTCCTCTTAAATTTTAACCCTTGCTTTTAACTATTATAGTTTTTATTGTTAATAGCACAATGAATATGTAGAATAAATGCATCTAAATCTCTAAGTACACAGCAAATAATAAAGGGGCTCGAATATATATGTTTAAAGGTGTCTGAGCCCCTCG
>SVEH01000039.1 GCA_015057455.1 Lachnospiraceae bacterium
GCATCAATTCTTCTACCATGGTCAGACCAAATACCAGAATCTTGCAAAGTAAAGAAATCACAACAAAAGTAATTATTATACTACTTGTGCTGTGATTTTTCTATGCGTGCTAGATTTGACGCTTACTGATGAGTGTTGGAAAATGATAAGAGAAAGGCAAGACTGCACTTTTTTATTCTTAACTAAGAGAATTGACAGATTTTCGCATTGTATTCCAAAAGATTGGGAGAACGGCTATGATAATGTAGTTATCTGTTGCACGATTGAAAATCAGAGAAATGCAGACTACAAATTGTCCATTTTTCAAAAACTGCCTATTAAGCATAAATGCATTACTGCACAACCTTTGATTGAAAACATTGAAATTGAAAAATACCTTGATGGAATAGAATTGGTTGTTGTAGGTGGAGAATCTGACATAAACGCAAGACCACTTTACTACGATTGGGTATTGAATATTAGGAAACAATGTGTAAACAAAAATGTCAGTTTTGAATTCAGACAGTGTGGAACATACTTTGTGAAAGAGGGTAAGAAATATAAAATACAGACAAAGGATTTGACCAGACAGGCAAAATTAGCAAATATAGATTTTGTTGGCAATGAGTGAATAATTGTCTTGTAAAGATAGTCGAGACAACAGAAAATTTGAGTGTGGTATGGAAAAAATGAGTATATTTGCTAATTTTTATAGTTTATAAATGTTTTATAATATTTTATATTATATATATTTACAATTATTTTTACTATGAATATAATTATTAAGAAATATTTGGTAAGGAAGAATTAGTGTTTTTATTAGGGGAGAAAGTTTAATATGAGGAAATTAATGAAAGAAAAGAAAAATATCATTATTGTGGCTAGCTTTGTTATGCTAGTTTCAATAGTAGGGTTTAGTTTAATTTATTCTTTTAAGTCTAAAGCTTCTGAAGAAGAGATGATAGCTGTAGAAAGATTAAAAGCTTGTAGAGATAAGGTGCAGTCTGAGTTATACGGTGAAGAGGGTGAGAATAGTATAGCTTTCGATGAAAAAGTAAGAGCTATTGTGACTTTAGAAGATGAAGCTGTTGCAGACAATAATAATGTATCTGAATATACATCTAATTTAAAATCCAAAGAAAATGAAATTATTAAGGACCAAAATTATATTATAAAAGAGGTAGAGAGAATAACTGGTAATAAGGTTATTAATCAAACAGGATATTTGATTAATTCATTTTCCATTGATGCTACAAGAAGAGATATGAAAAGTATCTCTAAGATAGATGGTGTAAAGAGTGTAACTGAGGCAGTAACATATAAAACATATATGAACTCTGCAGTTGTAGAAGGTAATGTAAAGGCACAGTTAGAGGATGCGAAATATGGGTATACAGGTGAAGGTGTAGTTATAGCTGTTATTGATACAGGTGTTAATTATAAACATCAAGATATGGCCTTAGATACAGGTGTTACTACAAAGTTTTCTGAGGAGGAATGGAAGCAAAAGATAGAGTTACTTGGATATGGTAGCTATATGTCTGATAAAGTTCCATTTGGATATAATTATGTAACTGGTGAAGATAGTTGTCTTAATTCAGAAGGAGAACATGGATATCATGTTTCAAGTATAGCGGCAGCTAATGGTGGTATAGATGGTGTAGCAAAGAATGCACAAGTATTAGGTTTAAATGTATTTGGTAAAAGAGGATACGCAACAAGTGACGATATTGTTGCAGCTATAGAGGATGCTGTAAAATTAGGCGCGGATATAATTAATCTAAGTTTAGGATATGATATGTCAGTAGTCTCTAATGATTATGAACAGATGGCTATAGATAATGCAACACAAGAAGGTGTTATTTGTTGTGTTGCTGCAGGTAATAGTGCAACAAGCTCAAGTGATAGTGGGCCTAAGAATCTTTTAAATCTTAAAGATACAGCTATGGTAGGGTCACTTGCTGTTACAAATTCATCTCTTGCAGTTGCATCAGCAGAAAACATTAGAATTAATAATGATAATGATGAAAGTTTTATAGAAGATAAAAATGTAAGGATGTCTCAATTTTCATCTTGGGGTCCAACTAACGAACTTGGTATAAAACCAGAGATTACTGCTCCTGGAGGAGAGATTAAGGCTGCTTGCAAATATGAAGATGAATACGCTGTTTTAAGTGGTACTTCTATGGCATCACCGTATATAGCAGGTAGTCAAGCGGTTATGCTTAACGCTATTAAAGAAAGAGGATTAGATTTAGAAGGCGAAGAATTAACTAGATTTTTGAAAAACTCTCTTATGAATACAGCAGATGTGATTATTGATAATTCTAATAATATCCCATATTCTGTTCGTTACCAAGGTGCAGGAATGGTTGATGTGTATGGAGCAGTAGATAATGATGTTTTAGTTACATATAATGATGAAGCGAAAGTTGAATTAGGTGATTTTGAAGAAGATATAACTTTTGATTTAGAGATAAGAAACTATGGAGATGAAACATGTACCTATACATTAAATAACACGCAAGTTTATGCTGATTATACAGATAATTCTAGATGGGCATATGGTATACAACCAGTAGAAAGTGCATTTATCTCATATAGTATGAATGAAATAGTTGTTGAACCGGGTGAAAGTGTAAGTGTTATGGCAACAGTTAATTTATCAGATAATTATGCTCATAATAGTTTTGTAGAAGCATTTATCGTATTAGAAGGTAAAGAATGTCAAAATATTGGTCTTCCACTACTTGGTTTTTATGGTGACTGGGATGAAGAACCTATTATAGATAGAAGTTTATATGATGAGGAAAAGTCGGTTATTAACACTAATTTAACTTATGAAAAGAATGAAATAGGCTCTTATATAGCACTTATAAATGAAGATGTTGTAGAAAAAGCAGGTTTAGGAGTGCGAAGAATAGATGATAATCAAGAAGATGTAGAAAATAATAATGATGAAAAACTAGAATATAATATTACAAATTTTGATTTAGTTCCATTAAAAGAGAATATGGAATGTGATATAAAATACAAAAGTATGCTTGCAGAGTTTTCTATAGAAGTAGAGGAAGATGGGTATTATACATTTGAATTAAAGGATACTTTATTATCAGAAATCACATTTAAACAAGAATATGATAAGAAATATGGAGACTATGATAACACATTTGTGATAAAAGGAATGGGAAATCTATCTAAAGAAGTTAGATTATATAAAGGAAGAAAATATAGACTAAAATTACATTTGCTAAAGAAGGGATTGTATTCTATAACACAAGGTAGTATTAAATTTTACAAATCTAATGGAGACGATGCCTATACTACTGAATATGTATATGATGGTGAATTGTCTTCATTTTCCCCAAATGGAGATAATATAAATGATAGCGTTACTCCTAGTTTAGTTATGTTAAGATGTGCTAAGGAAATTCAAGTTAATGTATTAGATAGTAATCGTGATATAATTAGAACCATTGCTGATGTAAAGGATGTAGCAAAGACTACTTTTAGAATGGATGGATATGCATTTGATGGATTAGTAGGGCGTCCACATGAAAGTTTGTTATACAATAATATTGAAAATACTTATGCTGTGTGGGATGGAAAACTGTATAATAAACAAACAGGTGAATATGAATATGCTGATGAGGGACAGTATTACATTCAAGTTATAGCAAAGAGAGCTGATGATGCTAAACCTTATACTATGGAGATGCCTGTAAAAATAGACAACATAAAGCCACAAATAAGAGATTTTAGTGTAACTAAAGTAAATAATGATACTATACTTGAGTTTAATGCAAATGATAATCATAGTTTAAAAAGTAATTATTTTATAGACATTGAGGAAAGGACACAAAAGGGTATTGATACATATACTTTTGAAAAAAAATATCTAGAAACAAACTTGACTGATGATGGTAAGTATGTGTTAAACTTGGGGAATTTAGATGCTACAAAAATAACATTATTAGTAGAAGATATGGCTGGTAATCTGGTTTTTGAAGAATATGAAGGTATAGTAGAAGAATTGGATGTAGAGGAAGAAAAACCAGTAGTAGATGTGGATTTGACAGATAAAGATGATAGTATTTCAGATGATAGCACTCAAATAGATGTTGATAGAGTTGAACTTAGCATGACAGAAGCTTCATATAATCTTAAAAGCAAGCCATATTCTACCTCTGAGTACGCAAAAAAGACAGAAGAGATAGTTCTTGTGGACAAAAAAGAAAATGATACATATACTTTTGAGATTAAAGTAAATGGAGAAAATTCACAGTACAATATAGAAGAGTTATTTCATATATTTGTAGAGACAGATGATCCAGAAACTAAGCATGGAATGATAAATGTACCATTTAAGGTTAAATATGAAAATAATAATACTATTTTTATTGAAATGGAAGATATACCAGCTGTGACTATATTATCCATAGAATGGGAATCGGATATTTCAAATTATTCAAAAACTTATAATATTACAACTAGTAAAATTCGTTATAAAGAGATGTGCGATAATAATGTTGTAAAAATAGATTCTAATTTAGAAGGAATTAGCACAATAGATAATACAATGTTAAATGAAGATGGCACATTGTCTGTAATTGGGAAAATATATGAAATGCCAGAAAAACTAACGATTAACGAAGAAGTAGTAGAAGTAAATCCAGAAACATTAGAGTTTAGATATAATGTAAATATTAAAAAAGGACAAAATTTTATTGGCATAGAAGCTACAATAGGTGGAATACAGTATTTTAGAGGTAGTCAAATAAATTATGAAGAAATAACTATATCTATAGATGGATTAAACATAGGTATAGATGAAGTGATACATACAGATAATGAAATATTTAACCTAACAGGAATTATAAAATCATATTCAACTGTATTAGGAATAGAGATAAATGGTAATAAAGTGTATGCTTCAAGTGATTATAAGATTACTGTAGAAGATAATCCTTATGAAATGAAATTTGATTATAGTATAAAACTTAATAAAGGGATAAATAAAATAAAGATGGTAGTAAAAACAGGTACATTTAAAACAGAGGAAAAGATAATAACAGTTAACTATATGTAGAATAGATGGATTTACTATATAGTATTTAATAGAATAAAGAAAAAGTTATTTGATTTTTGGCGTACATTTATTGTGAAAAGGTAAATGTACGCTTTTTGTATAGGCCTAAATGGGCTTTTTTGTAAGCGTCAAATCAAGCACGCATTTAATACCTTCAGTTAAAGAGCTATAATCTTTGACATGGAGGTGTTATCTATAATGAGAACTAAAGAAGAAAAATTAAAATTAATCGAGGAATATAAAGCA
>SVEH01000040.1 GCA_015057455.1 Lachnospiraceae bacterium
AAGTATTAACCTCCCCTGACTCTCCTGCACTCTTTAATGCGTCTGTAATATCTTTTGCCTTGTTGCAGCTTCCTACTTGTGAATCTGAATAGTAATCATAAAATGTCGCATTAGCAACATATCTTGACTTACTTTCGTGAGTAATTTTTACTTCTTTACCATAGATTCCTTTTGTTGTTTCTGCTAACGCTACACTTGGTGCTACACTTATGCCTGCCATTAACAATGCTAATGAAAAGGCAATTGTTCTTTTGAATTTTCCTTTAATAAACTTTAAACACATAATTATAATCCCCCTTAAAACTAACAAGGTATCCAGCCTTGACTAATTTAATGAACCTCCTAAGAAAATATTACCACATTGTTACAAACCTGTGCAATACATGTTACGGTTGTTTTAACCTTTTGCTTTTTATTTTATCTTTCCCTTAATAATATTAATAAACTTTATATTTTTTTAACCTCTCCCCATATTGACAAACTCTAATTTGTCGGGCTCTAGGGCCTCTGTCATTCTGACAGAGGCCTAATTAATTTTGAGCTTCGCTCAAAATTCGGGTGTTTTTTTAGCTCCTCGAAAGTTTTAGACTTTTATGCTAGTTTCAAATTTAAGAGGAATATAGTATATTTTTCTCACCGCTTGCGCTCCGTTGCAAAGCGTAACGGTCGTTAAGTTCATACTTCGCATAATTTATGCTCGTATTCACTAAACGCCGACGGTTTGCAAACCCCGAAAAATATACTATATTCCTCTTAAATTTTAACCCTTGCTTATAATTATTATAGTTTTTATTGTTAATAGCACAATGAATATGTAGAATAAATGCATCTAAATCTCTAAGTACACAGCATATAATAAAGGGGCTCGAATATATATATGTTTAAAGGTGTCTGAGAACCTTGGTACTTAGTGATTTCAAGCGTTAGCGCAGAAAGAACTTAGTATCCATTAGGTTTGAAGTCAAGTGAGAACGTCCATTAAACATATATATTCGAACCCGTATTATTGCGTCACTAGAACTGTAAACTAAAACTCGTGCGGAGCCTATGATCCCTAATTTGAGCGATAGCTCAAATTATAAAGAAGCTGGCGTATTTATAACTTTAAACTCTTTTTAGTTTTTTCTGAAGTTTCTTTACTTGTGATTGCATCTCTGTTAAGTCCTCGAACATAACATTTCTATTAGTTAATTGATTAGATAAATTTGATATATCCACTAACATTTGCTCTGAACTTTTATTAGAATCCTTAACATCTGCAACCATTCTCTCAAATTGTTGATCACATTTTCTTATCGCTGAAACTATTTTTTCATTTACTCCAGATACATCTCCTACATAGTCATCAACTTCTTTAATAACCTGTTTTGCGTTTTCTACTTGTTTATTAGCTTTTCCTAACACACTATATGTACCTTTCATAGAATTATTAAGGACATCCACATTATCTTGTAACAAATCCATCTTAATATTAACATTACCAACTAGGTCTTTTGTTTGTTTTGCTAGCTCATTAATAGAATCTGCAACAACTGAGAACCCTTTTCCATGTTCACCTGCTCTTGATGCCTCGATTGATGCGTTAAGGGCCAATAAATTAGTTTGTTCTGCTATACCAATTATATTCCCCATAGTCTCCTTAATTTCATCAAAACTTACCATAAAGGATTTCATAATATTTTTTATATCGTTAAAGTTATTTTCAACAACTTTTATACTTTTTACTGTTTCATCCATATTATTAACTGTCTTACTTGATACTTGTTTTATTCCTATAACACTCTCTTCAAAATCTCTAGAAATTTCCATAACATTCTTTAAGTCTGTTTTACTTAAATTTACTGTTTCACTAATCATATTTGAATTAGTAATTATTTCATTATATGTATCTTTTACTTTTTTTATTGCATTAGCAGTACCTTGTTCTTCCTCTAATAAATTCTTTGTTATTTCCATACTAAAATCATTAGCCGCTTTTAATGCAAATAATTTATCTTCATTTACTATAACTCCATCTTCCTCTTCTATTTCATATACATCCTGAGTTCCTTTTTTATTAAAAATCATATTAATATCCTCCTACTCTAAGTAATTTATCACATACATTTTAAAATATTGCTATTTGTCTATTCTATCCTTTTATTCAAACACAGCACAAATCATTGTTTGATTAAAATGCTGATCTTGGCTTTGCTCTCCAACACCTATTATTCCAACATGGTCTGCTAATGATGCCATGCCGCTCAAATAAGTATCTAAATACTTTTCATTATTGTAATAAATTACTCTAAACAAACAATCTACAGAAAATACAAGAGTTCTTTTTGACATTTCTCTTTTTATCTTTTCTATAAGATCCTTTTCTTTTTTGTCATGATTACTTGCTTTCATATGTACTATTGTTTCACCTTCACTAACTTTTTTAAAAGTTGTAACAGTACCATCAGCTAAATAGTCTGCCATTGAAATAACATAATGTTCACTACCAATAACAGCCCCCAATGGATTTTTCAATGTATAACCTATTAAATTTTTCTTTAGATCTGAAATATCAATATGATATTTCTCTGAATATAATTTATCTGGTCTTCCTCCATTAATTTGCTTAATTTCTCTAGATATTCTATTAGCAACTTTAGTTATAGTTAACATTTCATCTCCATCTTGCTCATAAATATCTTGTCTGTATATCTTTACCTTACCTGCTTTATTCTTTACTAAAACATAAGCTGATGCATTCTTGTACACCTCTCCGTTTAAAACAAAAAATGGTTCTTCATTTTTTCCCATAAATCCCCCAACAGTACCTCCCATCATTGGTACATTATACTTTTTAAGTATAGGTTTTAATGTAGACACAACCGCTTCCTCTTCACCAAGATTAAATGTCATACATACTGTATTCTCTCTATTAGGATCAACTTTTCTAATTTTTTCATCGAACTCTCGCAAAGATACTATTGGTGTATCATTTACATCTCTTATAACCCCCATCTCTACTTCTGACTCATCTAAAAATGCCATTACGCGTACACTATTTTCTTTTTTATCTCCATATTGATCTGCTGAATCTAATGCTTTCCCATTGTAAAATGAAGATCCTGCAATTCCTAAAATATTTATATCTGGATATTTCTGTGCTACTAATTCATTTACTTCTTTAATTTCTTTGTAATCTGTAAAAAATATAATTGCCTTCGGATTAGTTAATCCTTTTATTGCCTGACTAACAGCATCTTTAGTATTTCCTTTTCCAGTACCAACAAAATGTTTCATGATTTTCCCTCCTGGTTAAATATTTATCATTTTTATTTATTACATTTTATAATTTCATATTTTCGCACTACATTTTATTTATCGTTCATATTTTGTATTCCTTTATATAAATACATATGACTATAGCTAAATAAATACCTTTTTTTACAGTACAAAGATAACAAGTCATAGTTCCCTATATCCCTCACTCATAAAGGACTTTACATCTTTGTGCACCAAATTAGTTTTGCAAAGCAAAAAATTAGGACCTTACAAAATACTATTCATATTTTGTAAGGTCCCTTTTAATCTTCTAAGTATTATTTAACTTTGTTTTTATTAAATAATTAAATGTCCAATTTTCTTTTTATAGCAGTAACAGTTGCTATTCCAATCATTGAAAGTGTTCCTAATAATAATAACACTAAATTTGTTGTATCTCCTGTATCTGGTGAATCATCCAATGCATCTGGATTTACTTTTTCAATTACATTTTCATCTGCTTCTATTGCAAATATTATCTCATTAGTAGCTTCATCTGCTTCTTTCACAATACTTCCAACTGCAAGTTCTTTCTTATCATCTGATTCAAAGTTATTTGTTGTATCAATTGTTTCTACATTATATAACTCTTTCATCTCTTGTTGTTGTACTGCTACCTTTGTTGCTGCTGGTATTCCTTCTATTATTGCTTTTTCATTTGCTTTAAGAACGATTTTTCCATCTTTTGCAGTTTTCTTTGCTTTCTTTCCATCTTCATTTACTACTGTGTATGTTCCTTCATAATATTTTGCCTTACTATCTCCACCAAATACACTATTATAAACAACTACGTATTCAAATTTGTCATCTTTATCTGCTACAGTTGCTACTGAGTTAACTATAACTAATTCTCCTGTTGCTACTTCATTCTTGAATTCGTTCATTAAAAATGGTGTTTTAGTATTATTCTTATTTCTTAATACTATACAATCTTTTGTCTGTGCTCTATCATCATATACCACTGTTCCATTTTTCTTTGCAATTGTCTCTTTTGCATCTGTTAATTCATATGATGTATTATATAATGCATCTAACTTTCTTGTTACATCTTTTAAACCATTTAACTTAATTTGCATAGTATCATTGTACTTGAATTCATCTGTATATGATACATATTGCTTATTTAACAATACTTGCTCATCATATTCATATAAATTCTTATCTGTAATTCCTACTATAAATTCATCTTTTTCTGCCACTTTCTTAGCTTCTTCTTTAAAAGTTTTGTTTACTTTGTTTTGTGCTACATGGTTTACTACTGTTACATTGTTTGGTTCTGGCAAGTTGAATTTCATCTTCATATTAGATTCTCTCTCGCCTCTCTCTAAGTAAAATACTGTTAAGTAGTGTACCTTTGTAGTATCTTTTAATTTTGTTGCTATTTCCTCACCAAGTGACTTTTTAAGATTTGTTTTACTACCAGTTAAAGTTTTTAAATTTGTTATACTTGAAATACTTCTTGTAATTCCTGAACATAATGCTCTATCTCTTGATGCAAATGCTACTGAATTGTTTTTTACCATTGATACTTCTGACTTACCTTGCGCTAGATTTATTTTTCCTGATACTTTCTCATGTCCTCCACCTAAATCCATTGCTAATGTGT
>SVEH01000041.1 GCA_015057455.1 Lachnospiraceae bacterium
ATTATTATGCTTTAGCAATCGCAACAGGAAGTATGGAACCTAAAATAAGTAGGGGAGATATTGTAATAGTTGAAAAGATAGAAGATAGAATAGCAGAATTAGAAGTAGGACGAGTTATAGCTTACAAACATAACGAAGTGGTTGTTGTTCATAGAATAAATAAAATTGTAGAAGAAGACAATGAAAGATTCTTTTATACAAAGGGTGATGCGAACAATCATGTAGATAATTATGTTGTAAAAGAAAACGAGATAATAGGTACAGTTGATTTTGCTGTTCCATATGCAGGATTACCAACAATATGGCTTAACGAATAGAAGGTGAATAAATTGGGAAAATACATGGAGAAATTAAAAAAATTTCATTTTAGTTATTTTAAAAGACTTGTATTAAGCGGTCTTTCTTTTGTGTTGTTACTTAGTTTAGGGTTAACGTTTTTATACAAATCATTAGAAATTGAAGAAGCACAAATGATAAAATATAATGAAACAGGAAGCATAGATTATAAGGTATATTTAAAACCTAACCAATTTTACGAAACAGATTATTTGGGTAAGGGAATGTATTATATTGCAAGCCTGATTAGAAACATCTACGTAGATTTAGATTACAAGTTTGTGATAGGAGTTCCAACAGATATGACATTTGATTATGACATAGTTGGTAAGTTAGTAATATCAGATGATTCAGGAAAAAATAAATTATTTGAAAAAGAGTATACGTTAAAAACAAAAGTAATAGAGACTTTAAAAAACAAAAGTATATATCATATAAAAGATAATTTAACAATTGATTATGATTATTATAATAATTTAGCTAATAGTTTTAAATCTACATATGGAGTAGTTGGTGAAAGTAAATTACAAATATATATAAGGGTAAATAAAAATGTAACCAATGAAGAACAAAATGTAAATGTAAAAGGACAAAAACAAATGACTGTAGAAATACCTTTAACACAAAAGACTTTAGATGTAAAAATAAATGATAAAGGTATAAATAGTAGTGATGAGATAGTAAAAGATTCACACGTGTCAGTTGGAAATGTTGTATATGGTGTATTATTTATCATCAGTTTTATTCTATTTGTAGCATCAGTATTATGGTTTTTAGAACTATTGTTTATGATAAAACCAAAAAGAAATAAATATGATAAATTTGTTAAAAAAATAATTACAGAATATGACAGATTGATTGTAGAAACAGAAACAAAGCCAAGATTAGAAAATAAAGAAATAATTAAAATAAGGAAATTCGAAGAATTGCTAGATGCGAGAGATAATTTAAAAAGACCTATTATGTATCACACAGTTACAAAACATCAAAAATGTTACTTTTATATAGAAAAAGATAATACAATCTATTTGCTAATAATAAAAGCTGTTGATTTAGAGGGATAATATGAGATTTTTAAAAAAAATAATAAATAAAATAAATAAGGGAACAAAGTTAATACCAGGTGTTATGGTATTAACTGTTCTTTTATTAAGTATAGGTTATTCGGCATTTTCTTCAAATTCTAGAATAAGTGGGATTTCTGGAGAGGTAAGAATAAAAAAAGATATAAGAATTACAGGTGTTCAAACTTTGATAGAAACATCTCCTTTATGTACATTAAAAGAAGATACCGATGGTAATGGTGCAGTATCAGTTGGAGATTTATATAACTGTAATCCTGGAGATGGATACAAAGATTTTTATGTGTTAGAAATAGAAAATGAAATTTCCTTAATTATGAGTGAAAACATAGATGATGAAACTTTTAATGAAGATGCTGCTGCAGATGCTGCATTATTAGAAAAAACAACAGGTTGGACCGATTCTAGAATTGGTAGTATTACTTTACCAACGGTAGAACAAATTGTTGGAGGAGATCCATATAGTATTGGTTTTAGTCCTAAGGCTTCTTGGTTATACGGTAATTATTGGACTTCAACATATGACCCTATAGGTGGTACGAGATGGAGAGTAGAAGGAGAATATATTGATTACTTTGAATTAGATGGTATTCGACCTGTTATAACCGTTGAAACCCTTGACGCTAATGATGGAGAAAGCATATATCAAGAATATAATGTCAATAACATAAGTGCAGGAATTAGGCTTCCTAGTGAAAACTCAAGTGTGACATTTAGGGTAAGAGTTACTAATATAGAAGCTCAAGAAATGGCGATAGCAAATATTACAGGTTTACCAGATAATTTAGAATATGAATTGTTAAATTACAGTTTTAAAGATAAAATATGTGATGCTTCTGGAGAATGTAATTTAGGAATAAGCAAAGATATATTAATTAGGGTTAAATATAAAGATGAAGGCTATAACAGTAATGATACAGAATATAACATTTTATTAAACTTTGAGTTTAAACCAATATATAAAGTTACTTATACAGGAATAGATAGAACAGTATGTACTTTAAAAAATGATACAGATGGTAATGGGGTAGTATCAGTTGGGGATTTATATAGCTGTAATCCTGGTGATGGTGATAGAGAATTCTATGTGTTAGAAACCGGAGATAATATTTCCTTAATTATGAGCGAAAATATTGATAATGAGTTATTAACTGCTGACTCTATTAATGATGGTGCTGAAGTAGATGAGGCATTATTAGAAAAAACAGCAGGTTGGACTGATTCTAGAATTAGTAGTATTGCTTTGCCAACAACTGAGCAATTGACTGGATATGATGCCAATGAATGGGGTTCAAGCGAACTTTTATACTCATGGTTAGAAGGGTATTATTACACATCAGATAATGAATCTTTGGGTGGCGGTAGATGGAGAGTGGAAGGCACTTATCTTGATTACTTTAGTTCTGCTGGTATTCGACCTGTAATAACAATTTCTCAAAACAATTGGACTATAGACAAAATGGGAGTATATCAATTAGAGGTTATGGAAGGTGATCCGGTAGTTGCAGACTTTGATGATAATGCACCAGAACGCTTAAGAGTAAAAATAAATGGTGGAGAAGTAGAAGATTATGCATATTCAAATGGAATCTTTACAATCAACAATGTAACAGGAAATCTAGAGGTAATGAGAAGAATTCCAATATTAAAAACTTTAACTGATTCTAAAGTGTTACTTAATAATATATATGATGTTATAGATATACACGCTGGTGATATGTTAGATTACAAAATATATGGAAATAGCGTTGTAGAAAATGAAACAGTAAACTTATTTAATGTAGATGCTGCAGTTAATGATGGTGTAATCAATGAGTGGAGTGATGCATTAAGTAAAAATGAAGATGGAAGTTATACACTTGAGAAATTGCCACAAGGCTATCGTTTTACACAGGCTGTTCCAATGTTTATTGCATCAGGTACAACTATTGCGATGTCTGTGGATATTATAGATGATGGTACTCAATACGGGGGCTTGAGATTTATGTTGTTGGATAGTTCAGGAGAAGAAGTATCAGGTGGTGACTTGACTAACAACGGTTTAATTACTAGTGCTAGTGCTGATGTACATAGTATACAATTTATACTTAGTGGTAATGAACTTGTCGGAAATTATATAACATTTAAAAATTTGCAAATTGAGATTGGAAATAAGATTACAGATTATAGGCCATACGATGAAGATAAATATCAAGATTATTTAGAAAATGGATTATCAAAAGAAATACAGAGTGTTGGAGATTTGGTAGTAGATACCAATAATTCTAATTATGGAAAGTATGAGATTCCTCTTACTTTAAGAATGAAGAATTTAATAAATATAAATGATTTTTATAAAGGTGGAGGTTTAGCAAAAGCAGATTATGTTGAGGGAACAATATTAACTTCAGACTCAAAGAACTATTATAAAAATTATAATCAAAAATTTTCATTAAACAATGGTGTAATAAATATTTTAGGTAAAAATGATGCTGCCACTCCTGGAAAAGGATCAACTG
The DNA here is from genome assembly GCA_015057455.1 of Lachnospiraceae bacterium. Classification (GTDB taxonomy): domain Bacteria; phylum Bacillota; class Clostridia; order Lachnospirales; family Lachnospiraceae; genus SIG301. Next base: position 3,917 of record SVEH01000041.1, read on the forward strand.
CTGTGGGATTCTTATACATAGGTACAACAGAGAAATGGGAAGCAGGTACAACATATTATTTTTCGTGCAATATAGATGTAATTTCTAACTATTACAATACGGATACTAGTTATTTTAGGGCAACAATTGATGGAAAAACATTTAGCATTAAAAAAAACGCAACAACAGGAAGATATGAAGGTCAAGTAACGTTAGGAAGTAGTGTTTCTAATATTACAAACCGTTATGTTCAATTTCGTGTAGATGGATGTGAACTTAATATAAGTAATATGTTACTAAGTAAGTCACCAGATACAACATATAGAGCGTATGAAGAGTCTATAGTTCATAGTATATATTTAGATGAACCATTAAGATGTGTTGGAGATACTTGTGATTATATTGATTTTAAAAAACAACAAGTAATAAGAAATGTAGGAGTAAATACAAATGTTAATTCAACTGTTATTAATGAAAAGTTTTATGTTTTAAATACTCCGTTAATAGAACCTATTTCATTACCTGCTGTTAGTTTAGTAAAAGGTGTTAATGAGATAATTGTAGATACAATGTTAAGTCCATCTAAAGTGACAGTATATTATTACGATTAAAACATAAATTATTGACAATATGAGAGAAAAAATATAAAATTAAAATGTAAGACAATAAGGAAGGAGAGAAATATATGGAAAGAGAGAGAGGATCAAAAGTAATCGCTATTGTTGCGTTATGTGCAGGTGTTATTGGTTTATCATTAGGTTTCGCTGCTTTTGCAAGTAACTTAACTATCAAATCAAGTGCAACTGTA
>SVEH01000004.1 GCA_015057455.1 Lachnospiraceae bacterium
CTTAACGACCGTTACGCTTTGCAACGGAGCGCAAGCGGTGAGAAAAATATATTATATTCTCTTAAATTTGAAACTAGCATAAAAGTCTAAAACTTTCGCGGAGCTAAAAAACTCCCAATTTGAGCGAAGCTCAAATTAATAAGAGCTCGACAAATAAGAGTTTGTTTTTCTTATAAATGTTTACAATAAATATTACGATACTCTTAGTGGAGTTTGTAAATGACAAAAGGTGTTGTGACATAAAGAGGAGTGGGTTTATGGAGAATATTCTTAAATATAATTATAGAATTGCAGTTACAAGTATTATTGCTATTGTGCTGTTGAATTTGGTAAAGTATGGGTTTACATATAGAGGAATTTTAACATTAATTTTAGCATTTGTAATAGGAATATTTGGTTCATCTGCCATATATTTTTCAAAACTACAATGGGATAAAAAGGCAATTGGAATAAATATATTATTTGGTGTTGCTGCCTTAGCATATGGTATTGCATCAGGTGGAAGTACGAATGCTTTTTATGTATTCTTTTTAGTTTTGGCAATATCAACATTATATTTTGATAGTAAGATGATAAAGGTAATTACATATCCATTGAGTGTTATGGCATTAATAGTTAATTTAATTTGGCCAGAAGCAATATCAGGTGAAGGGGCAGGCATATCACAGGCTTTAACAAAGACAATATTTTTTATAGTATCAACAATTATAAGTGTTAAATCAACTCAAAGAGGAGAGAAAATTAATCACGAAGCAAAAATAGCTTTAAAGCAAGTAGAGAAAAATGTAGATAAATCAAATAAAATAGCTAAGGAATTAAAAAGTACAGTAGTAGATAGTAATAATTATGTTTCTGTTGTTATTGAACAGGTAAATAGAGTTGAGGAAACATCATCAGATATGACTAGCGGCTTTATGGAAATGACACAAGGTATATCCAATGTTAATAGTAGTATAACAAAGGCAGAGAAAGTTGTTGTAGAAAATACAGAAATATCTGATGAATTACGAAGTAAATATGAGGATATAGTTGTTACAGTACAATCAGGAAATGAGCGTATAGGAAATGTAAGAGATACAATGGAAGTAATGGAACAAGCGGTTACAGATGCAGCAGAGGTATCTAATGACTTGTCCACTCAAATGGATGAAATTCATACTATGCTAGAAGAGATAAATAATATATCTAGTCAAACAAATTTATTATCTCTAAATGCGTCAATAGAGGCGGCAAGAGCAGGAGAACATGGTAGAGGATTTGCGGTTGTTGCTGAGGAAATAAGAAAGTTATCAGATGAAAGTTCAAAGGCATCTGATAATATTAAAAAAATAATAGATACATTAACAGAACGTGTAGATGAAGTTTCATCTAAGATTAGAAATGGTTCAGAAGCATCTAAACGTGGATATAGAGAAATGGATGAAGTTGTTAATATATTAAAAAAGATAAATGATGAAACTAATGGTTTTGAAGAAGTAATTGTAAAAGAGAATGAAATGGTTAGTAATCTTGAGAATGAATTTGGTGCAATTTCAAGTGAAATGATTAATTTATATGGTTTCTCTGAAAAGAATCTAGATAAATTATTTGGAATGCAAACAAGTATATCTGAACAGAATAAGTCAACTCGAAATATTAAAGAGAAGATGGATAATATAGAAAAACTAGCAGATGATTTAGTAGGGTAAAAATAGAACTGGTGCTGTGAAAAACTTTCACAGCACCAGTTCTATTTTGAGTTGTAATAAATTAGTTTATATAGTACAATATGAATGTTAAATTACAGAATATGGAAATGCACTAGAAATGGAGAATAATATGGCAAAGTATTCAATAGGTGGTCAAGCACTAATAGAAGGAGTAATGATGCGAGGTCCTAAAAAAGTTGCTATTGCAGTTAGGAATGCGTCAGGTACATTAGTTACCGAGGAATGGGATAATGAAGTAAGTAAAAAGCCTAAAGTATTTAAGATACCTTTTATAAGAGGAATATTTAATTTTATAGATTCTATGAAGATTGGTTATAAGACACTTATGCGTTCGGCAGATATTGCAATGATGTATGATGAAGGGGATGAGAATAACCCAGATTATAAAAAACAAGAATCTAACAATTCAGAAGCTAATAACTTAGAAGCTAATAACTCAGATGTTATAGAAGAAAATAAAGATTCAAGTGTAGAACAAAAATCAGAAACGAATATAGCACAAGAGAACGATGTGAAAAAAGAACATCAAGAAGAGTCAAAAGCAGATGAAAAAGAAGAATCAAGTATTATAATGAATATTATAATGACTATAAGTAGTTTGTTAGGTGTTGCTTTATCAGTAGCATTATTCATATGGTTGCCGACATTTTTATTTAACATTTTAAAAGGCATTATTCCTGCAATTAATACAAGAATGTGTCAATCTGTTTTTGAAGGAATAGTAAAAATAATTATATTTATAGTATATGTTGCATTGTGCTCAATGATGGAAGATATGAGAAGGGTGTTTATGTATCATGGAGCAGAGCATAAAACAATATTTTGTTATGAGAATGGCTTAGAGTTAACAGTAGATAATGTAAAGAAACAAACAAGATTTCATCCTAGATGTGGAACATCATTTCTTGCTTTAATGCTTATAGTAGGGATAGCGGTAGGTTTGTTTATACCACATAATATACCGACACTATTGAGAGCAGGAATAAAGATATTATGTGTTCCTATAATTATGGGAATTGGTTATGAAGCAATAAAGTTGGCAGGTCGTAAGAATAATTTATTTGTAAGAATTATATCAGCACCAGGATTGTGGATTCAAAGAATTACAACTAAGGAGCCAACAGATGATATGATAGAGTGCGCTATAACTTCTTTTGTGGCTGTATTGCCTAAAGATGAAGAAAGCACAAGTGAAAGAAGCGAGGTAGAGTAATTATGAAAGAGAATATGATGATAAATAATATGTATGACCTAGATGAAACAATTGCTAAGGAATTATTTAAAGAGGTTAGATATCCATGGGAGCTACTTCCTAAGATATCTGAATTTATAGTAAAATTAGGTAATACATTGTCAGAAGATGAGTATGAGAAAAAAGGCAATAATATATGGATTGCAAAGGACGCTAAAATATATGAAACTGCATATATAAATGGTCCATGTATTATTGATAAAGGAGCAGAGGTTAGACATTGTGCATTTATTAGAGGCAATGCAATAGTAGGAAAAGGTGCTGTTGTAGGTAATTCAACAGAGCTAAAGAATGTTATTTTATTTAATAAGGTTCAAGTGCCACATTATAATTATGTAGGAGATTCAATACTTGGTTATAAGGCACATATGGGAGCAGGTTCTATTACATCTAATGTTAAGTCAGATAAGACAAATGTTACTATAATGATAGGTGCTGATAAGATAGAGACTGGTCTTAAGAAAATGGGAGCTATGCTAGGTAATAATGTAGAGGTTGGCTGTAATAGTGTTCTTAACCCAGGAACAGTTATAGGACAAGAATCTAATATATATCCATTATCAATGGTTAGAGGATTTGTACCAGCAAAAAGTATATACAAGAACAAGAATGAAGTAGTAGATAAAATATAATAAACAAAAATAAATAAAAATAAATAAAAATAAACAAAAATAGTCTAATATAAAAAGAGTAATAACTAGGAATTAAATAAGTAGCTAATATATAGCAGGTAAAAAATAGTTGTAGTATAATTATGGAGTACTTATTCAATAAATAAGTATAAATAGTTATAATACAACTATTTTATTTTATTTGCTTATAAAACAAATTTATAATATAGTTTTATAAAAAGTGAATAAGAAGAATATAAAGGGGAAAAAGGGAGAGGTAATTAATGAAAAAAATGGTAGTAAGGGGAGCTATTGCATCAATGGCATTAGCAGCAGTAATTGGAAGTGTAGTTGCAATGAATTTACAATCAAAGGCATCAGACATTAACAAAACAGTTACTACAGATGTTGCAGATACTACAGATGTTGCAGATGTGACAGGTATGGAGGAAATGTTAAGTGATGAAGAAATAGCTAAGTATGAAGAAGCCATTGCTGAATTAGAAAAAACACCTAATAAAGATGAGGATTCTAAAGAAGATAAAGATGAAGAAGATTCTGAAGGTATATTATCAGATGATATGTCTGTAGAAGATGTAAAAGAGTATTTTTTAGAATTAGGATATGATGAACAAGAATTGGAGATTGCATATTTATTTGAAACAATAGAAGAGATAAAAGAAGATTGTGATGAAGATGAAGATGTAATAGAAGAAGTAGATAAAACAATTGAAGAATGGATGTCAGAAGTTATAGAAGATGGTTCAACATGCAGTAATCCATGGGATAATTTAAAAAGCAAAGCAGGGGAGATTTGGTATAACTTTAAATATAATGAGAAACGTGCATATGTAATGCATCCTGCAAAAGGACTTGCATCATATAGATTAGGACAAGATGCAACACTTTATACAATTGAGATATTTGGTATAAATGGATTAGGTGATCCATCAGATGCATTTAGACATGGTATGTGGTGTGCACTAATGGCTAGAGATATAGGTCACAAATATAGTGATTTATTTGCTACTGCACATGAAACAGGCCCAGTACGAGGAGAAAGTGATATATGTGCAGATGGATTTAAATTAGATTATCATCGTGAAATGGATCTCCACAATAATGCAGTAGGTATGGGAGTTGTTTCTGAGTATGATACTAAAGAAACAGTGCCAGATTCAGTATTAGCTCAAAAGGTATTAAATAAACTTACAGGAGTTAAAGAAACTGGATTGATTTGGTTGCATTATTAAAATAAGGGGAAGAATATAATGAATAAGAATATGGTTAAATTATTAGCTATATCAATGGCGTTAGCAGTAATAGTTGGAAGCTTTTCAGTGTGTAACAATAATTCAAAAGCAAATGATATTCAAGATGTTCAGACTGTTAATAAAAATATAGAAGCCAATGAAACTTCATGTAAAAATCATTGTCAAGGTGATGATGAAAATATATCAGTAGAAGAAATGAAATCACATTTGATAGAACATGGATATAGTGAAGAAGATTTTGAATTATTGTATATTTGTACTCAAGTTGAAGAGATTCAAGACAATAATTTGCCAGATGTTGAAGAATCAGAAGACGTTGAAGAAGACAATAGTGAAAATGAAGAGGTTTCACAAGTTATAGATAATATAGTTGAAGATATTGATGAGCAAGCACAAGTTGCATTGAAATTAGAAAATGACGAGTCAACAGGTGGTCCAATTTCTCAATTAGCTGCAACAGCATTTCAAGTGTGGGGAGAACTAACTGATGATGAAAAGAAATTAGTTGTAACTCATCCTGCTAAGGCATTAGCTGTTAACGCAACATCAAATAGAGCTACAGAACTTACAATTATGATATTTGGTGTAAATGGTTTAGGAGATAAAACAGATGCATTTAGACATTCTATGTGGAATTGTTTAATGACAAGAGAAATAGGCAAGAAATATGCGGAAAAGTTTGCAACAGCTCATGAAAGTGGTAAAACACAAGAGGATTTGCAAGTAATAGCAAGTGATGGATTTCCTGAATATATGCATTATGAAATGGATCTTCATAACAACGAAGTTGGAAGAAATACAATAGGAGAAGATGAAGATATTAAAACATATGATGATGCATATTTAGCTAATAGAATAGTGGAGAGAATGACAAATAATAAAGCTGCAGGAGATATATATTGGTTACATTTTTAAAGTTAACAGTAGAATTTAATAAAATGATACAAAATATTAGCAGATTCTAATTAATAATTTTAAAGATTTTTAACAAAAACACTAGACTATTTTGGCGTTTTATGTCAAAATGGTTTAGTGTGTTTTTTTATTTTATATGGAGTTAGAGATGAGTTATCATCTTTATTATTGATAAATGAATACACAAACTTGCTTAGAGTGTTATTTTAAAATGTTATAATAAAATAACTATAGTTAGTAGTAATTTGGAGGGCTTTAAGCAAATATACATTATATATATTGAAAGGAGTTTCAAAATGATTTATTCACATGAAGTAGAAACAATGTGTCCTGTAGCTCAAGGCGTTAATCATGGAGCTGCACCAATCCCAGAAGAAGCAAAATGGGTAAAGGCAAAAGATGTAACTGATATTTCAGGTTTTACACATGGTATCGGTTGGTGTGCACCTCAACAAGGAGCATGTAAATTAACACTTAACGTTAAGGAAGGTATTATTCAAGAAGCATTAGTAGAGACAATAGGATGTTCAGGTATGACTCACTCAGCTGCAATGGCATCAGAGATTTTACCAGGAAGAACTATATTAGAAGCTTTGAATACTGACCTTGTATGCGATGCTATAAATACAGCAATGAGAGAATTATTCCTACAAATCGTTTATGGTAGAACTCAATCTGCGTTCTCAGAGGATGGACTTGCAATAGGTGCAGGACTTGAAGATTTAGGAAAAGGTCTTAGAAGCCAAGTTGGTACTATGTATGGTACATTAAAGAAAGGTCCTCGTTACCTTGAGATGGCTGAAGGATATGTTACTGGAATAGCTTTAAATGAAGATGATGAAATTATCGGATATCAATTTGTAAGCTTTGGAAAAATGATGGATTTCATTAAGAAAGGTGACGATCCAGCTACAGCATTAGAAAAATCTAAAGGTCAATATGGTAGAGTTGCAGATGCAGCTAAGATTATTGATCCAAGAGCAGAATAAGAAGGAGGATGCATAAGAATGGCTTTATTTGAATCATATGAGAGAAGAATAGATAAAATTAATTCTGTACTTAATAGTTACGGAATAGCTTCAATTGAAGAAGCAGAAAAGATTACAAAAGATGCTGGTCTTGATGTATACAACCAAATCAAAGGTATTCAACCAATTTGTTTTGAGAATGCATGTTGGGCATACATTGTAGGTGCAGCAATTGCTATAAAGAAAGATTGTAGAAGAGCAGCAGATGCTGCAGCAGCTATTGGAGAAGGTCTTCAAGCTTTCTGTATTCCAGGTTCAGTTGCAGACCAAAGAAAAGTTGGTCTAGGACATGGTAACTTAGGAAAGATGTTACTTGAAGAAGAGACTGATTGTTTTGCATTCCTTGCAGGACATGAGTCATTTGCAGCAGCTGAAGGTGCAATTGGTATTGCAGAGAAAGCTAATAAAGTTAGAAAACAACCTTTAAGAGTTATCTTAAATGGTCTTGGAAAAGATGCTGCACAAATAATCTCAAGAATTAACGGATTTACTTATGTTGAGACTGAGATGAACTACAGCACTGGAGAAGTTAAAGAAGTATTTAGAAAATCATACTCAGATGGACTTAGAAGTAAAGTTAATTGCTATGGAGCAAATGACGTTACTGAAGGTGTTGCAATAATGCACAAAGAGAAAGTTGATGTATCAATAACAGGTAACTCAACTAACCCAACTAGATTCCAACATCCAGTTGCAGGAACATATAAGAAAGAATGTATAGAGCAAGGTAAGAAGTATTTCTCAGTAGCATCAGGTGGTGGTACAGGAAGAACTCTTCACCCAGATAACATGGCAGCAGGTCCAGCTTCATATGGTATGACAGATACATTAGGACGTATGCATTCAGATGCTCAATTTGCAGGTTCTTCATCAGTTCCAGCTCACGTAGAAATGATGGGACTTATTGGAGCAGGAAACAACCCAATGGTTGGTATGACAGTTGCAGTAGCAGTTTCTATCCAAGAGGCTTCAGATAACGGAAAATTCTAAGAATGATATAAAAGAATTATAAGAAAAGTGGCTTAGACAGTAGGTTTAAGCCACTTTTTGTTTTGTGAAAATACAAATGTAAATAATTGTAAAAAAGCTATAAAAACATATAAAATTTTATGCGTATGACACAAGTATGACACAGGTATGACACAACGGTATGACACAAAAAGACTAGTCATAAGACTAGCCTTTAAAAGGTTTATTTGATTTTTTGTATAGCTTTTTTCAAATCCTCGATAGTTCTGTGAGTGTATACCTTTTCGGTAACATCATTTATAGAATGACCAACTATCAACTTAAGGATATATTCATCAACATTTGACTGCTTAGCCAATGTTATAAATGTATGTCTAGTATCGTGAGGTCTATGAGATAACTTTAATCGTTTATTAATCTTCTCAAATCTTCTCCTGTACTTATCATAAGTCATATAAGTTCCTTGCTGGCCATCAGAATCATTAAAAAGAAAATTACTACCCATAGATTTAGCTTTTTCCATATTGGATTTAACTAGATGTATTATTTTAGGATGGATAGGAACTAATCTGTTTTTTCCTGCATCTGTTTTGAGTCCACCTTTAATAGTTTCGTTATCTATATCAATATCAGATACTTTTAATATAGACAGTTCTTGAGGTCTCCATCCTGTATATATACCGATAAGAACCATATCTACAAAAGGTAAATCTATATTATTCCATAGAAGTTCTATCTCTGCATCCGAGTAAGGTGTTCGGATGATCGTAGGTTTATCTTGTTTTACACTGTTACACATAGCAGCATAATCCTTATCAACTATTTCATGTTTAAGAGCATATTTATACATCATATTAAAAAGCGACTTAATACGCTGTTTAGTAGAACTACCTACATCAGCATTTTTTATAGTACTTTCTAAATGACTTACTCTTATATCTTTCATACGCATATTATAAAGAGGAATGCAATAACTGTATGCACTCTTCCAAGTACGAATTGCAGAAGGTACGATAGTTTCAAAATGTTCACTAGACCATTTAATATATACATCTTCAAAAGTTATAGTGGTAGTACTAACATCATAAGGATGTTCATTATAATCTGCTAAAGCTTGCAAGGCTTCTTGTCTGGTCGCATAATATCCTATAGTAGCATACTGTTGCCTTCTGACAACTCTAGAATAATCAGTTATATCAGATGATTCTATAGGAAGATTAGTATATTTATCAAAGTATCTCCATCCAGTAGTTTTTCTAGCTCTCCAGGGATTTCGTCTTTTGCCTGGAAGCTTAGATACATTACCATATCCATTAGGCATTTTCATATTATATCATCCTTTCTTGCAATTTGTTGAGGTCAACAAATCGATAACATTATAAAAAAGCGTACAAAAATAACACCTTGTAACAATAGACCATGTTGTTAAGGTTAACAATATGGTTAAATAATTTGCCAAGATGTTACAATTCTGATATAATATGTGAGTAATTGAATTATTGTATCAAGAGTTACATCTTGGTATCATCAGAACCCTGGGCATTGGCGTGCCTGGGGTTTGATTTATGCTCCCGACATCAATGTCGGGAAGAGTTATTCTATATTATTTTTAAAACTCTCTTTTTCTTCATCAGTCAGTCTTGAATATAATGCAAGCACCATATCAACCTTATCATTGTTATAAGTTGGTTCCTCTTTTTCATTTAAGAAAAATGAAGTAATACTACTTGTTAGCGAACCGATTAATCCAATACCAACCAACATTAATAGCGCAGCTATAATCCTACCAAGTGGAGTAGTAGGAGATAAGTCTCCGTATCCTACGGTAGTTGCAGTAACGAATGCCCACCATATAGCGTCTGGTAAGGGCATATGTTCAACTTTGGTTATAATTAGTGAACTGATAGCTATAGATAAAATAACTAAAATTATTACATATTTTAATCCATTAGTATTAAGGAATCTTTTTGCCTTAGTTAATAATCTAATTGAAACAGAACCTAGTCTAAATAATTTAGTTAGCTTTAATAATTTAGTGAACTTTAATACTCTAAACATTCTAAAAGCTGAGTTAAAAGGTATAATTGCTATTAAATCAAAGATATTCAACTTAATAAATTCTTTTTTGGAGTTAGCCAGTATTAGTCTAACAAAGTAATCGATAACAAATATGATATAAATGACAGTATCAATGTTCTTTTGTATAGATTCTAAGCCTTTAGTGATATCAATTACAGCAAAGACCACAGATATTATGGCTAGGATACAAATAGATATTTCATATATATATTTCTTTTTCATAAGTAATCACCAACTTCATATAACCATTTGTTGTACATTTTTTAATCGTTATTTTTTATCATTCTCCTCTTCTTTTAACAATTTAGCATATCTTAATAAACGATTTAATGATTTATCATCTAGTTTAAGATTTTCTATTTCTAGCATAATATCATTGTTATTAGTGTCATTAGATGATATTCCTAATAAATCCATATAAGATATACCTAATACATCATGAAGTATCTTAATTTTATCCCTTGGGATAGTTGCAACTTTGTTTTTTTCATATTTTGCAACAACAGACTTTTGAAGTCCTAACTTCTCTCCTAGTTGTTCAAGAGTCATCTCTTTAGCTAGACGAGCTTTCTTTATTGATTCACCTATATTTTTCATAAAATGCCTCCATGTTTTGTAAATTTCTGTAAAAAATATCGGATGATTTTGTGTAATAATAATACACTAGAACTTAAAAAAATACAAGTTAAAGTAATAAAAAATAAAACAAAAATCGAAAATATAAAAAAATATAAAAATAATTATTGACAACGAGGAAAGAATTAGTATAATGATAAGTGTCATTTGATGACACACAACACAAGGGAGATGTGAGAATGGATAGTTTGAAATTAAAACATAAGATGTTAGATTTTTCTGACAACATAGTCACACTTGCAAAAGCATTAAAAATTAATGCAGCAACATTATCGAATAAGATTAATGGGAAAAGTGAGTTTACATTAAGCGAGATTAGAGGAATAGCTATAAGATATCAATTGACTGAGAATGAAATAATATCTATTTTTTTCCCAGACACACAAGATATCAAGGCAAGTTAAATTTTTTTTAAATATTAAGTGTCATAAAATGACACAAAGAGAGAAAGAGTGTGATTATATGGAAAATCGACTAAAAGTAAAAGATGTCGCAAGACTCATGAATGTATCAGAACAATTTGTTAGAGCATGTTTACAAGATAAAGTATTTCCATTTGGTTACGCAACAAAGATAAATGGAAGCTCAAGGTGGACTTACTATATAAGTCCTACTAAGTTTCAGGAATACACTGGAATAAAATTGTAAATAAGGTATTAATGCACTGCGCCACAGTGCTTAATATAATAAAACAACATTACTTTATTAAGCTACGCTAGTTGTGAGGTAAAAATCCTAAGACTACCCCATATACCTCGCAACTAGCAAATATTAACAAAGGTTGTTACTATGCCATGCGCATATTTAACACAAGCATTACCTTATGCAACCTCCGAGAAAATTTAATATATAGAGAACAAATAGTGCCACAGGGCAAAAATAAGATTAATTACAATTAGAACTATGGTTAATTGAGGCGAATATATTTAGGTTATAAGAGTTGGACTTATTACTAAAAAGCATAAGGTAGTGCTAAATACATATAAGGAAGGAACAATGATATGGAAACAATTAAGATGGATGAAGAAATCAAACAAGAGGGATTAAGAATAATAGATAAGGAGTTGAACTTTGATTCCAAGATAGAGGAATATAAACCTGGAACTAAAGATAAATTATTAAAAGCTATAACAGACATAGCACAAATAAAAATAGAAGCTGAATGTATAACAAAGGAAAGTTTTGATTTTATACAAGGTTTAGAGAAGATAGGAGCTATAAAAGAAGGTGCAACTAAAGAATTAAAATGTATATTACTTGATGAAGAAATGTACAAAGATGCAAAGAAGTTAGTAAAAACAGAAGGTACAGTGGCTATCAAAGTGGATATGCGATTAAGCATGGAAGAATACCAAAAAGACTTAGATGAGCAGTTAGAAAAGACAGATGCACCAGAAGAAGTAAGAGAAATGATTCGTAAAGTTGCTATTGAGAATAAAAAGAAATTTGATGAAAAAGAGATGACTGAAGAAGTGAAAGAAGTCTGCACCGATGAAGCAGTAGTAGATACACAAGATAATAATACAAATAACTAATAAAAGGGATTAAGAGTAAGTTGTAGATAAGTAGCATTTATAAGAATGGAGACTAGAGAAATGACAACAAATAGGATAAAAATGATACTTAGAACAATTACAGCAATTATGTATTTTATAGCGCTAAGTTCGCTTATGACATACGAAGTGGCTCAAACTATTACGTTTGAACAGTGCTTAGGAAGAGTAGCTATGAGTGTTATATTTATGGCAATTAATGAGGTATTAGTAGAGGTTATAGAATATAAGCGCCGTATAAGACGCACAAGAATTAAGCAATAATTTGGCGAGGGTAAGATTATACCCTCGCTATTTTTGAAAGAAAGGAAGGGTAGTATGGCATTTTATAATGTATGCGAAATATGTGGAAGTAATTTAGATCCTGGGGAGCGATGTGACTGTAATAGGAAGAGTGAAGAACTTAGAACTAAGTATGAAACATTGGTTACTATACCTAAGAATCAAAATGATAAGCAATTGGTTTTAAACATAAAATAACACACCTATATGTTACTGCGAATAACATAAGGTGTGTCAATGCCTAAACATAAAAAAGACTATAAATATTATAGCAGATGAACAATGAAAACGCAAATAAAAGTAAACATAAAAAAGGGCTCAAACCCTTTAAATACCTTGTTAAGTGTATTAACTTAAGAACCAATTACAAGGTATTCATATAAGATAGATAAGGATAAGAGATATGCCATATATAGAAGAGACTATAGTAGCTGGAAGAGTGATAGAGATTAATAAGTACTATTCAACCAGATACAAGAAAAAATCTATGAGGGGCAAGAATATAAATAAGACCAAACTATCACAAGAGGAAGTGAATGATAGACAAGCAGAAAAAATACTAAGGGGTAAGATAAATACTAATTTTGGATTTGGAGATGCGCACATAGTATGTGGATATAAAGAACATTTAAGACCAAAGAGTATAGAGGAGATGAAATTGAATCTTAAGTACTTCCTTAAAGAGTTAAGGAAGATATATAGACGAGTTAAGAAAGAACTAAAGTATATATCAGTACTAGAAGTAGGTAAGAAGGGAGCACTACATATCCATATGGTTATCAATATACCAGAAGGAGTAAGTACAAGAGAGGTATATGGCGCATGGATATACGGGCGCGTACATGTGCATCCACTTGATGATAGTGGCAATTATACCAAGCTAGCTAATTACTTAGTAAAGCAAAGTAAGAATTATATAAGATTACAAGAAACAGAGGGAAAACTACAGAAGAGAAGATGGAACTGCTCAAGGAATTTAGCAGAACCTAAAGTAGATAAGCGAATAATAAAAAAGAAAGATAGGTTTAACAAAGTAGAGTCTATTCCACGCAAGTACAAAGGTAAGTACCATGTGGATAAGGAGTATACAAGAGAGGGCATACATGAAAAAACTGGATATGAATATTTCAGTTATATGTTAGTTAGAGATGAAAGGAGAGAACGATGGCATCACATGAATCATATGAGCAAGAAAGAATATTCGCCTGGGCAAGACACCAAGTGTCGAAATACCCGCAGTTAAAATTATTACATCATATAACCAATGAAGGTAAGCGCTCAGTAGTAGGAGGAGCAAGTCTTAAGAAACAAGGATTACTTAGTGGAGTAAGTGATATATGCCTTCCTGTAGCTAATGATAAGTATAATGTGCTCTACATAGAACTTAAAGTAGGAAGCAATAAAGCTACTAAAGCACAACTTGAATTTATAAGCTTAGTAAATAAATTTGGTGGCAAGGCATTGGTTGTATATGGAGCAGACGCAGCCAAGGAAGTTATTAAAAATTATATAAACAATACAATAGATGACATGAACATAGCAGACGATATTTATCCACCACGAAAAAGTAAGAAAAAAAGAGGGGTTAAGGATAAAATCATAGGAAGTTGTGGAAAGAATTGTCTAACTTGCGCAAATATGTGCATAGAAAAAGAATTAATAAAATAAAACAAGGAGAAAGTAACGATGGCGTACTATCATAAACATTTAAAATACCATGAAGACACAACTAAGAAACATAAGATATCACAGGAAGATATAAAGTTTCTTAAAGAATTACAAAAAGAAATGAATACACAGGACGATTTAGGACAAGCAGATCCTAAGTATTGGACTATTAAAGATTTTAAAAAGATATACGGAGAGGTTTTGAACAATCCAGATGGAATAGTAATGTTTGATAATGATGGTGGAGCAGAATTAGGAGAATATAGTTTATCAAACTTTGGGGGCATAGAACTAAATAAGATTATTGAGGTACTCAAAGAGGACTATGGATTTGAAAAAGAAGACTTTGAATATGTGTACGACTTAGGAACATTAAAAGATTTATTAATAGAAAAAGACTGCACAGATATAGTTATTGTAGAGTACGAGGAAGTGGAAGTATACACAGGTGTTTTCTTGACACAAAAGGCAGCAGAGCAACATCTTAGAGCGAATCACTATCATTATGGTGAGAAAGCTCATACATTTGCAATGACTGCCTGGAGAAATAAAGCAGAAGAAAAACTATGGGATATATTAAGAACTGTAGAATGGGATGCAATATTAAACGAAGAGGAGGCTAGGGAAGATGAAAGCATTTAATATATTTAGATTAGTAACAGTAGCATTACTTATATTAGCTGCAATAATATGTTGTATGAAATAAGGAGAGGAATAAGAAGATGATAGACCAAGTATTAAAAGAGATAAATTGGAGTAATGGAAGGGCAAGAGGAAAAGAAAGGCAACTGGATCAGACACAAGAAGAACTTGCAGAACTTATACAAGCTATCAATAAATGGAAGAGATGGGATAAGTATGGTGAGTACACACATAAAGAAGTGCTACAAAGCTTAATTGAGGAGATAGCAGATGTAAAAGTTACAGTAATGCAAATGGAACACTTGTTGAATCTTAGAGAAGAAGATATTGATGCAGTTATGATAGAGAAGATACTAGAGGTACAAAAACAAGTAGAAAAAGAAAAAGTGGTAAGAGGGTAATATCAAAGATGGATAATATGCAAGGACAATTAGATATATTCGGGTATATGCAAGAGCGACCTAAGTTTTATAGTTGGTTATGGCAAATAGCTGAATTTATCAAAGGATACAGTGAATATTGGAACAATAAGTGGCTGGAACAGTTACAAGAAGATAAAAGTGTAGAAAATTTTACAAAGATGGTGTGCATGAAGTTAAGAGTATTCTATTTTCATAAAAAAACAGGGGAAGGTTTATGGGATTTTGAAATTGGTGCATACCGAGTAGAATTTGATATTCAAGAATGTATCTTAGAAGTCAGAAAATGTGATAAGACATTTAATAAAATTGTATACAAAGATGATATAGAGGAATTATTAAAATACTTTTAGAGAGGTGTAAAATGTTAGATTTATGTAAATTATTCGGAGTAGAACCAGAAGAAGAATTTGAACTTCATAATGGACATACTACATTAGGTGGAGTGTATAAGATATCAAATAACCAACTTCAAGTAAACACAATGGGTATAGGATATGAGTTGGCAAAGATGAATATTAATTGCCTGGCAAAATATAAAGTTACAAAATTAACTAAGGTTACGGATGGAGAATAATATGAAGTGGATAGGAATTATAACTATAGTAGCGATATTTCTCAAGATAGTAGGGATAATTAATTTAGGTTGGATATGGGTACTGTCGGCTGTATGGCTACCAATAGTGATAGAGGTAATGTATGTAGGTGGAGTAAGAGTGTTGGAGTGGTTGTTGGATAATTCAGAATAGCAGCAGAGGTAAAAACGGAACGGAATAGGGTAAAAACGGAACGAATTAAAAAGAGTTAGTTCAAGATTAGACTAATTTAGACTAATTAATTTTCAAACAGAAAGGAAAATAGATGAGCAGATTAACATGTAAATATGATGGAGATAACACATTAAGAGAATTATGCACTTTTGATAGAGAATCTGATATTGAAGCAGATGATTGTATGACTTGTGATGAGTATTGCGATGCAGTAGAAGCTTTTAATGGCACATGTTCAGACTGTGCTATTCAAAAGGCTATAGATAAATTAGCAGAATATGAAGAGTTAGAAGAAAAAGGGTTACTTTTAAAGTTGCCTTGTAAGATTGGTGATACTGTTTATCAACTAATAAATTCACACATATATGAATACAAGATAATAGGTATATGCTTTGATATTCTTCATAATAAATGGATGTATGAAGTTGCATATGAAATTGGTCTTGAATGGTTTAAAACAATGTGTGATTTTGATGTTTTTGGCAAAAGCAAAACAGTATTCCTAACAAAAGAAGAAGCAGAGAAAGAATTGGAGAGATTGAATGAGCAAAGAGAGTGAAGAACGTGAACAATTTAGACAAGAGTTTAAAGATTTTTGCGAAGATAGACAGAAACAGTATGACTTAGAAAATGGAATAGTGGAGAGATTGGAGAGTGCAGAATGAAGCAACTAACAATCGATGAAGTAATAGACCATTGCGAAAGAAGTGTTAATAGAGAACTAGGCAGGATGGAGCGCAGAAATGACAAGGGAAAATACAGTTTATTATACCTTGAACATTTACAGACTTCAGAATGGCTAAAGGAATTAAAAGAATATAAGCGACTTGAGGAACAAGGCTTATTATTAAAATTACCTTATAAGATAGGACAGAAAATCTATGTGATAGCAAAAAAATATATGCCGAGAAAAGACTGTACACAATATGTAATCAAGGCATTAAGGATTAAAGAGTACACATATGATTCTTTGAACAAGTTAACAACTATATGCGAAGAGAGAGATAAGGATATTATTTGTCGAAGACGTCTATATGAGAGTAAAAGAATATTTTTAAACAAAGAAGAAGCAGAGAAGGAGTTGGAGAGATTAAACAATGAGAAAAATTAAATTTAGAGTGTGGGATAAATCAGAAAAGAAAATGCTTGATAACGTAAATGCAAGACCTATCGCATTAGGTTATTTAGAAGATGAGACTTGTACAGGTGGAGCATATGCTGATAATTTATATGAGTTTATGCAATATGCAGGAAAAAATGACAAGAATGAAAAAGAAATATACGAAGGCGACATTGTAATAAAAGTCGATACAACAGGACTTGGATGGCATAGAGAAAGAAAATGCAAGGTGTCTTTTGATAAGTGGGGGTGTTGGATGCTGACCACAGAGTTTGGAGATGGATATATGCTTGGAGAATTTGACAGTGAACAACTAGAAGTCATAGGTAATATATTTGAGAACTCAGAGTTGTTAGAAGGTGGTGCGGAATGACAATAACTAATTATGATAGTTTTGCATTAATTCCAACAAGGTGCAGCAAATGTAATAGGTTATTTATTTTCGAACCTTATGATATTTATTATAAGAAAGTTGCAATAGATTTTTTTGATCTAAAACAAGTAAAATGCAAGAAGTGCAAGGAGAGTGCAGAATAACAGTAACTATACAACAGACAATTTAAATATAAAGTGGTTATTAGAGATTTAAAGGCAGGTGGAGCAGATGAATGAGTATGATGGTGATTTTTTTGATAAATGCATGACTTGTCAGCATTGTTATACAAAATAAGATGATGATTATGTGTACTGTCGTAAAAGAAATGGTAAATGCGAATATAAGAAATATAAAGAAAAGAAATCAAGGCAGGTGAAATTCGATGTTAATATGTGATACTGGTAAGTTGCATAAAATAGTTGATGATTTTTGTATAGAAAAAAGACCTAAATCAATAGATATACATCATATGATTCATAGAAGTATGAAACAGAAAGATTTTTTAAAACCTAAAAACCATACAGAGAATATGAAAGAAGTTGATGCTAAAAAATTAGAAATGGCTAGTAGTGTTTTAAGTATTATGTTGGATAATATGAGAAATATTTCATTTAAAAAGTTTATTGAATATTATATGTATCTATGGGATATAACGGAAGCTGATTTATTAGGTTATATGACAGAAGAAATAGATGATTAAAGGTAGGTAGATTAAATGAATAACGATAATTGGATATTTAAAAATAGTCCTTTTGAGATATTAAACATCGCATTTAAAAGATTATTTCCAAATGTAAAATATAATGCTTATTTTAATTTGGAAGTAAAAGATGAAAACGGTGAGCATGCATGTGGATTTACTGATTTTAAAGATAACGGAGAGATAGTGATAGTAGTTGATGGTAATTTAAGCATACATAACGCTACCGAAATATTTGCCCATGAATTGGCACACGCAGGTGTTGGGAATAAACATGGCCACGATGAAGTGTGGGAAAAAGCTTTTGATGATTTATTTAATGAGTATAACAAAATAGGTAATGAAATGTTTTTGAGTGAGGTGGAATAGATGGACTATGAAGCACTTAATAAAGCTATAAAGCAAATGCCTATTATAGTTAATAAAGTAAATAAAGCAATTAAAAATATAGTTAAAGAAATCCCTAGCATCATAGAAAGAACAGAAGAAAGCATAAGAACTATGGATGATGATAAGTTTGAAAAATATCTAAATAAGCTTGATGATATTAGATTAAAAGAAAAGGCAATAGCTATTAAAAATGGCGAAAAGGTAAATTGGTTTTAGAAAGGATGGTGGAATAGATAGCAATGAAAATAAAGGATAAAACTAGAAGTTTAAATATAGCTTTTGAAGATTTAGACATAGAAGAGGTATTTAAATATAATGATAGAGTGTTTATGAAAATTAGTGAGGAGGAAAAAGATAATAGTTATGATTTTAGTAAACATAGAATTACTAGTTTTACAGAAGATACAGTTATTGAATATGTTCAAAGTGAATTAATTTTACATCACAGAGAATGGGAAGAATAAAGGTGGGTGGAGTGAATGAACAGTTGGTGCAGATTAGAATTGCGAATAAATACTAAAATCAAAGATGTTGAAAAACTTGGAAAAATGGTTAAACCTATTATTGCATTTTGTGATAAGCATGATGTAGCGTTACGCGCTACATACAACACAGTAGATGAATGCTTATATGCAAGGATAGATGTAGAGGGTCTAACATCTAGATATTGCAAAGGTATGGCGCACGAAGTAAAGCAAATGTATAAAAATACTCTCAAGTGCAAAATAGATGTTTTACTAGAAGCATATTAAGAGAGGTAAAGATATGTTCAAGAAAAGATGTATAACATTACTAATATGGGCTATTGTTATTTTAACACTAGCATATAAATTATCAATATTTGTGTGTAATTGGATTATGTGGACAATTTTGTGGCTAGTAACAGTAGCATTATTAAGCACATAAGGAGAGGGCAATATATGAGTAAAGTAACAATAGAGCATATGGATATGGTGTTTATGTATATGAATGCTATAGAAAAAATATATGATTTAGATATAACTTTAGAAGTTAAATATTCAACTCATAGAGGATATGTTATTAAACTAAAAAAGAAAGGCAATGATATGCCAGTAGTTGAAGTATTTAGAAATAACAAAAAAGAAGCATGCAGAACAGCTATAGAGAAAATGCAAGACTGGGTAATAGAACAGATAAAGGAAGGTAAAGTAGATGAAGAAAAAATTAGAAGTTAATGTAGAAGCTAAGTTACAAGTATCACTTGATACAGCGCACGCTTGTGCAGTTTTACTTGAAATGTGGCTTAATGAAAATCCTACTAATAGAAAACTTGACTATCATAAAGAGTATGGTGATAGATGGTATTTAGTGCCAGAAATGATAAACTCTGAAGATGAGAACGGAAATACAATAGAAGCAAAAGTTTAAAAGAAATTATGGTTATTTAGCAAGTAAAGCAGCAAAACAGGAGGAACTAAAGAATGAGCAGATGTAAAGTATGTAGATTTTACGATGAAGGCAATTGCGAGAAATACAAGAAAGGAGAATATGAGAAGTGTATAAGATATGGAGATTTAGAAGATGAAAAATTATATGGTGCTTGTAGATATTGTGGCCAGTATCATTTATTAGAAGAAGAACACGAGGATGAAGAGGAAAGAGATAGACAAGCAACACTTATATGCAAATGCGTTGAAGCTAAATGGTATCAAAACATCCAAAGTAAAAAAGAAAGGTATGAATATTCGGTAAATACGATATTGAAAGACGAGTATCCAGAAGTTAAAGAATTATTAATATTAGCAGCAGATATGATCATAGAGGAGAAAGCAAGAAAGTTATCTATACAGATAGACAAGCAAACCAAAATAGAAGTTGTTAATAATGCCAAGGAAATAAAGATAAAATATGACAAGAAAAAGACTAAAGGCGAAACAATATAAGAAAGGATGAATTATATGAATATAACAGATGTAAAAGTGAGAAAAACAATGTCAGAATCAAAAATGAGAGCTGTGGTATCAGTAACATTTGATGATATGTTTGTAATACATGATATCAAAGTAATTGAAGGAGATAAAGGTTTGTTTATAGCAATGCCAAGTAGAAAATCAGAAGATGGAATGTATAGAGATATAGCACATCCAATTAATCAAAGTGCCAGAACACTATTACAAAATAAAGTTATAGATGCATATAAAGCGAAAGAAAAGGAGTAGATACATATGATATGTCATCAATGCGGAAATGATTTCTATGACAAGATAATGATAACAGCACCTGATGGAGAGATAAAATATAAGTGTCCATATTGTGGTTGGAATCATAAGAAGTTTCATAATAGAGGTAAGAAAAAAAGAAAGAAGTAAGGAAGATATAGTTATGCTAGATGCAATATTAAAAAATACAGGTGAAGAAGTAAAGTTTGTTAATTGGGAGAATGTTGATATACAGGAAGGAGAAACACATAAAAAAGTAACTAAAGGAATAGTATATCATACAGATGGTATAATGACTTATGAAATGCCTGAGAATATCAAGATAATTGATAATAAGCTTAAGACTAGTGACGAAATTAAGAAAGATAGAGAAATGTTCGTTAAAAAGTTCAAAGATGATATAATAAAGGATATAGAAAAGAGTATGCCTAAAGATGTGTCGATGAACGCACTAGATTATCAAAATGGAATGTATGCAGGAATGCATATGTGTATACAAGCCATATTATTAAGGTATGATAAAGAATATGGTTTATAAAATAGCTATGTATAATAATTGAATTGAATAGAATTATGCTTCATATTTCATATCACACAATGGCATAATGTTACCCCTATTTGTATTGACAAATAGGGGAATAATCTAAGAAGGAATGGTGTAATGACAGATAGTAGAAAAGAAGAAATTATAGCGTACCTTGAAAAACCTCAGACAATATATGAGGAGATAATAGAGAACCAAGAAGAGATTAAGAGACTGTATGAGAAGGCTAAATCGTTGAAAGGAATAGATTATTCTGAAGATAAAGTACAAAGCAGTAGCTTAACTGGTGATGCAAATTATGTGGGAATAATTAATGAAATAGAAGTTATTAAAGAGGATATTAAAGAAGATACTGACAGAATGATAGAAGCTAGACGTAAGATAAAGAAAAGCATAGCGATGTTAAATGATAAGGATGAAAGAAAAGTATTGAGATATATGTATTTAGATGACTGCAATATAAGGACAATAATGAATAAGATGCATATGTCGGAGAGAACCATATATAGATACTATTCGTCAGCATTAGAGAAGATTATCATGGTGTAATCGTGACAGAGTTTGGCAGAGCTTGTCAGTAAATGACAGTGAATGGCAGAACTTGGCAGAGGTTGTCATTGAATGTCAGTAATAAGCTATGATATTATTATGCTGAGAAGAGTGAGGTAAGCAATCTGTTGAAACATACGGGTTGCTTTTTTGATTATAAATAAATATAAGGATACACATCATGTTGGGGAATATTAGAGCTATAAAGAAGGCAGCAGATAACATCTTCTCATAATACAAATGTTGCCATAGAGATACACAAGTATCTCAATATAACCTCCTAAAAGAGAGTTTGTAGATAGCAAGCTCTCTTTTAGTATATATGGAGATGATGAAATGATAATTAAGATGTGCGCTAAGTGTAAGAAGACAGTAGTGTATCCAGCTAGATACTGTGATGAGTGCAAGAAAATTGTTGATGAACATAGGAAGGAAAGACTAGCTGAGTATAAAAAGAAGAGTAATAAGAAGTATGATAGTAACAGAGATCCTAAGTACAAGAAGTTCTACAACTCAAACGAATGGAGAAGATTATCAGCATCATATATGTCTAAGTGTTCATACCTATGTGAGAGATGCAACAGGATAGCAACGCAAGTTCACCACAAGATATATATTAAGTCAGATGAAGGTTGGAATAAGAGATTCGATATCGATAACCTAGAAGCTCTGTGCGATAAGTGCCACAATGAAGAACACAAAAGATTTACAACGCATAAGTCTAGAATGCATCAGAATCGAATATAAGAGAGTTTGGGTTTTAGGTATACAGTTACACTATAAACAAATTTCAATAAGAGAGAATTAAGCACAACACCCTAGGGGTGGTAAATATTCTATGAGCCTTTACGGGAACACCGGATGCGATGGGCTCTTTTGTAGAAAAAACTCCCTTTTTGAAATTTAATGGGAAACGGAGGTAATGCCATGGCTGGAAGACGCAAAGAACCTGTGAACCTTGTAATAGCAAAGGGAAAGAAGCATCTGACGAAAGAAGAAATTGAGCAAAGAAAAGCAGGTGAAATTAAGCCAATAATTGATGGAATTTCTCCACCTGATTATTTGTTGAAAGACCAAAAAGAAGAATTTGTAAAAATAGCAGACCAACTGAAAAAATTAAAGATAATGGGCGAGACAGATGTAGATACGTTAGCTAGATATGTTGTAGCAAACAGCTTATATATTAAGACAGTTAAGAAGATTAGAAAACCATCAGTTATAAATGACCCAGCAGAATTTGACTTCTATACAAGGATACTAGATAAGTATTTTAAAATGTGTCGAAACTGTGCTAACGATTTAGGTTTAACGATAACATCGAGAACTAAGTTAGTAGTTCCTGAACCACCAAAGCCAAAAAGTAATAAATTTGATAAGTTTAAAAAAGGACCAAATGATGATTGATAGAGCCACTAAACACGCTCTTGATGTTGTAGAAGGTAGAGAGGTTGCAGGAGAACTACATTGGTTAGCATGTAAAAGACATTTAGATGATTTGGAAAAATCCCAAAATGATGATTTTCCTTATAGATGGGATGCCAAGAAAAGTAATGAAATAATTGAATATGCAGAAACCTTAACGATATCAGAAGGATTTGATTATAAGCCTGTTAAGTTATATGATTTCCAATGCTTTGATCTAGGGGTACCTATGGGTTGGATAAACAAAGAAGATGGATATAGAAGATACAGAAGGTCATATATATCTATGGCTAGACAGAATGGTAAGACATTTTTAAATGGTATAAGACTATCATATATATCTAATTTTAGTAAGTATCGATTAGGTAAATTGTTCACAGTAGCAACTAAGAAAAGGCAAGCAAAACTTGCTTGGGATGAAGTTGCTAAGTTTATTAGAGCAGACGAAGACCTTGAAGAGTTATTTGATATAAAAGAATACAAAGGTTTAATTACTGCATTAGATACTATGTGCACTATAGAATACTTAAGCAAAGAAGCAGGATTAGATGATGGATTTAGAAGTATATGTTCATCTATAGATGAGTTGCATCAGCACAGGGATAATAAGATATACAAGGCTATATATAATGGTACCCGTTCACTACCAGAGACATTAATATCTATGATAACAACTAGAGGTGATAAACTTAATTCGTTTTGTTTTGAAATGGATAATTATTGCGTTAATATACTTAGAGGCACTGCAACAGCAGAAAACTTCTTCGTTGATATACATAGTCTCAATGAAGACGATGATCCATTTGACCCGAAGAACTTAGTTAAAGCGAATCCGTTACTTGCAAGAACTAAGTCAGGGTATAAGACTTTAGTTGCTGATATGGAGACAGCTAAATCGATGGGTGGAATGGAACTGAGAGATTTCTTGGTCAAAGCACTTAATATGTGGATTAAGAATTATGAAACAGTATACATTAATCCTGATAATTGGAAGAAGTGCGGAACAGAGAATGACCTGGAAAAATACAGAGGTAAGAGTTTCTACTTAGGACTAGATTTATCTAGTGGTGGAGATTTAACAAGCTACACAATGGAATTTGAAGAGGAAAGTAAAGAAGATGAGTATTATATATATTCACATTCTTTTATGCCTAGAGGTAGACTACAAGAGCATATAGAAAGTGATATAGCACCTTATGATTATTGGGAGACACAAGGACTTATCACAGTAACAGGTTCAGAAAGTGATTTTAAGAATGATTACAAATTTATCCTTGCAGATATTAAAGAAAAGATAGAGAAATATGACCTAAAGATATTAGGTATAGGATATGATCCACACAATATAGATGGTATATTAAGTGACCTAGAAGAATTTGGAGTACCATTAATGATGGTTACACAGTCGGCAAAATTCTTAAATGATGCCACAGAAGATATAAGACTCCTGGTTAAAAGTGGGAAGTATCATTATAATATCAAAAATGAACTTTTAACATGGAGCTTTATCAATGCTAAGATAGTCAAAAACTCTTTCGGTGAAATGAAAATTGATAAAGAACCACGCGCATTGACCCAACGTATCGACCCTTGCGATGCTGCTATAGATGCTCATTGTATGAGATTAAAACAAAAAGAAATAGATACAATAGATGTAGAATCGGAAATGGAGAAATATTTAAAAACGATGGGTTGGAAAAAATAAGATGAGAAAGAAGGTGAGGCAGTGAATAGGGCAAGAAAATTAATAATGAGAGTATCAAGAAGAATTAAGAGATTAGTATATCCAGATAAAGAATACATGGATCTATTAACATTCTTAGGAATAGATACTAAAAATACAGAAGCTATAAATGAAGCTACATATTTTGCATGCTTAAAAGTGTTAAGAGAAGCTATGGGGAAACTACCTTGTAGAGTGCTTAAGCGAGATGAAAAAGGTGGAGTTACAAAAGCGTATAAGCATCCATTATATAACAGAGTGGCCAATAGACCTAATCCATATACAACAGCGAGTGTGTTTTGGGGCATTATGGAACACAATAGAAATGAGTGGGGGAATGCATACGCTTTGATAAGTGGCGCAGGAAGTAAGTGTAGTTTTTGGATTCTAGAACCTGATAAAGTACAGATAGTATATGATGATAAGAAATTATTAGGTGATGTAGAAGATGTTTATTATGTATATTCTAATGGTGGTATAATATATACTTTTAAGTCAGAAGAAATAATACACTTGACGTCATCCATAACTATAAATGGCATAGAAGGTCTTAGGGTAAAGGACATTCTCAAACTTACCATTGAAGGAAATATTATGGCACAAGATATGCTTAACAAGTCATATAGTAATGGTTTCTTATCAAAGGCTGTAATACAATACACAGGCAATTTAAATGATGAGAATGTTAAAACTTACATAAAAGGCATAGAAGATTATGCTGATAGTAAGACGAAAACAAAATCTAATCTAATACCTATTCCAGTAGGTTCAAAACTTGAACCACTTAACATGAAGTTAGCTGATAATGAATTTTTATCCACTAAGAAATATTCAGCACTACAAATAGCGTCAGCATTCGGTATTAAGCCATATCAAATTGGCGATTACGAAAAATCTAGCTATTCGTCAGCAGAAGCACAGCAGTTATCGTTCTACATTGATACATTATTATATATCATAAAACAATATGAAGAGGAACTGACATACAAGCTTCTTTCTGAAGAAGAGGTGCAAGAAGGCTATTTTATTAAGTTTAACATATCGGTTATATTAAGAGCCGATTTAAAAACACAAATTGAGACACTGTCTAAAGCAGTGTCTAATTTTATTTACACACCAAACGAGGCAAGGTCTTATCTAGATTTACCATCAGTACCTGGGGGAGACAAGTTGCTAGGAAATGGTGCAAGTATTCCTGTAGAACTTGCAGGAACACAATATCAAAAAACCAATGGAAAGGAGGAATAGAATTGCCAACATTAAAAGAATTAAATGAATTGAAGAATAAGATGAAACAAGGTGTTTCGAGAAAATCTAGTCTCAGTATAACAGAGCCTACAGATGAAGATATGGTTGCGATTAATAAGTTCAGTTTAAGAGAACTTAAGAAAGAGGAAGTATTTATATTATCAATAGATGCTTGTGACAATGAAACTGATGATAGAAACTATGAGCCATTTAACAGCAAGTCTATATCTAATATGAAAGATTTGTACATAGGTAAAACTATGATCAAGAATCATAACTCAAGAGATGTAGATGGACAGATAGCAAGAGTATTTGCAAGTGAAATCGTAGATGGCGGGAAAAAGACAGGTGCTGGAGAAGATTTAAAAATATTAAGACTTAAAGCTTATATGTTAAAGCTTGATAGCAACAAAGACTTGAGAGCTGAGATAGAAGCTGGCATTAAAAAAGAAGTATCAACTAATTGTCGAGCTGAGAAATTGATATGTTCAGTTTGTGGATGCGATAATATGATCTCTTATTGTAGACATTGGTGGGGTAAAGTATACAACACCGAAGATGGCGAAAAAGTATGCACCTTTACAATAGATGGAGTAAAGGATGTGTATGAAATATCTCTTGTAGCAGTACCAGCTCAAAAAAGAGCAGGAGTTATAGGAGTAGGAGATTTATCAGAAGGACAAGATGATGATGAGCCAAGCACTAAAACATCAGAAGATAGTGCCAAAGAAACAAATAATGAAGAAGATTTAAAAGCAGAAGTTGACCTAAGAGTTAAGGCAATAGATGCTTTTTTATTTTGTGCAAAAATTCAAGAAGGAGAGAAGAATCATGAATAAGAAAATGAGAGAGCTTTATGCAAAAATCGAAGAAAAAACTAAAGCAGCTAAAGCATTATTAGCTGATGGAGAAACTAAGGATGTTGAGAAAGCTAATCAACTATTAAAAGAAGTAGAAGCTTTACAAGCTGAATACGATGCTGAAAAGAAATTAGTTGAGGCTGAAAAAGGTCTTGCAGAACCTCTTATAACTTCCAAAGAGAAAGAGGCAGATAAAAAGGCAGGAGAAAAAGGTAAAGAAGATGCTATAGCAGAGTTTGCTAAGAATGTAAGAGCATTAGCAAAAGGCGTAGGTATCAATGCAACAGTTGATGAAGAGGGTGGATATGTAGTTCCTGAAGATGTACAGACTAAGATTAATACATATAAGGACGCTAACTTCTCAATGTTAGGCTTAGTAGATGTAGAACCAGTAACTACAGCTACAGGTTCTAGAACATACCAAACAAAAGCAGAAGTAGAAGGATTCGTAGAGACTGACGAAGATGGAGAAATCACAGAAATTGATGCACCTAAGTTTGAAACTATGAAATATGCTATTAAGAACTATACAGGATTTATGCCTGTAACTAACCAAGTATTAAATGATTCAGACCAAAACTTGGTTGAAGTTATAAGCCAATGGTTCGGTAAGAATTCATTAGCTACAGCTAACAGATTAATACTTGCTAAATTGCAATCAAAAGAGGAAGTTGCATTTGATGGTATAAAAGGTATTAAGAGTTGTCTTAACAAGACACTAGGACAAGCTTATAAATCAAGCTCTATTATAGTAACTAACGATGATGGTTTAGATTATTTAGATCAATTAGAAGATAAGAATGGAAGACCATTACTTAATGCAGACCCAACAGCTCCAGCTAAGATGCAATTAAGATGTGGAGCTACTGTAGTTCAAGTAGTTACTATTCCAAACAAAGTATTAAAGACTGTTGATAACAAGGCACCATTTATAGTTGGTGATATATTTGAGGCTGTTAAATACTTTGATAGACAAAAGATGAGCTTACTTGCATCATCTGTTGCAGCTATAGGTCAACTTAACGCATTTGCCAAGAACTTAACTTTGTTCAGAGGAATTGAAAGAGAAGATGTTCAAATTAAAGATAAAGATGCTTGGGTAAATGGTTACATCGATATCACACCAGTAGAGGCAACTAACGAGGCAACTAACGAGGCAACTAACGAGGGGGAATAGAATCCACAATAGAAGATACACCTAGTGTTGCAAGTCTGTCTATGAATTATACTCAGGAAGAGCTTGAGAGTATGACTAAGGCAGAACTTACAACACTAGCTGAAGAAAATTCTATTGTGGTAAAAACTTCTTGGACTAAAGCTCAAATTATTGAGGCTATCCTAGGGGGTGATACTGTTGCCTAGTTTAGAAGAAATCAAAGATTATTTGATGATAGATTTTGAAGATGAGGCTACAGATAGAACGCTTGAAAGACTTAAACGAACAGCTGATGTATACCTAAAAGGTATGATAGGAGAAGATTATCCAGCTGATGACGAAAGAGCCAAGCAAGTAGCTTTATTGGTTATAGAAGATTTGTATGATAACAGAGGTATGAATGATAGAACATCTACCAACAGAAGGAAGATGATAGAAGATTTTGTATTGCAGCTCAAACTTGAATTAAGGAGGAAGAAAGATGATTCGTCCAATAATGATTCAGAAGCTTGATAAAGAAAGCAAAAAATGGATAAGTCTAAATAAGAAAATTCATGCCAATGTTAATAAAGCAAAAGATGGCTCACAATACTTATCATCTTCAAGTCAACAAAGTAGCGTTGTTAAAAAGTTTAGTATGAAATACTCTAAGGAGTTGTCAGATATTCAGTTTAAAAGAGCATCTTATCGAATTGTATTCGATGGTGTGATTTATAACATTGAGGATTATGATGACTATCAAGAGGAACACATTACTATTCAATTACTGGGGGTGTCAAGTGGTGTCAGGTTCAATTGATATCTCTGATTTAACAGATGAAATCGAAGATGTGCTATTGAGTTACAGTAAGAATATAACTGAAGCTCTTAACGAAGAGGGAGAAAAGTCTATCAAGGAATTAGTTAAAAGAACTAAAAAGGATGCACCTGAGAATAAGAATTCTAAAGGTAAGCATTACAAGAAACAGATAGGATATAGCGTAGAACAAGGTTCTACGGCGAATAAAACTTATATAATGCATGTAAAAGGACCTAAGTACAGGCTAGCACATTTACTTAATGATGGACATCTTACAAGGAATGGAAAGAGAGTACCAGGAGATGAACACATAACGAAGAATGCAGAGGCTGTTTTAGCTCAGTACGAGGAAAGTGTTAAGGAGGCGATAGAACATGCAGGATATTAATTTAAAAGAATGGCTTAATTTATCAGGCATACCTTTTGAAGATACTCAGTGGCTAGAGACTCCAACAACAGAAGCATATGGCGTATATATAGATAAGCAACATAAGCGAGGAAGTGATACAAAACTACATATAGTCGAACATGATTTAGAAGTAGAAGTATATACGGAATTCGCAGATAGAGATATCTTGGATAAGGTGGAAGCTTTGTTTATAGATAAAGGCTTAGAAATAGATACCATACCTTTTACATACATAGAATCAGAGAGACTATTTATGTCTAAAATTTATTGTTATTATACAACAAAGTTAAGGAGGAATTAAGATGGATAAAGAAAATATCTTATTAGGTGCTGTAGATGTGTACTATATGGAGTATACAGGAGAGTTGCCAGATGATGAAACAATTGAAGTACCTGAAAACTTACTTGGCGAGACAAGTGGTGGAACTACTATAGAGTACAAACCATCATATTATACAGCTAAGTCAGATTCAGGAAGGGCTACAAAAACAATACTTACTGATGAAGAAGCAACATTAAAGTCAGGAATCATGACCCTTAATGGAAAGAAACTTGCAGTATTATGCTCTACAGCAAGAGTAGAGGAAGATGGTAATATCAGAACTGTTAAGATAGGTGGAGTTAAGAACTACAATGGTAAGAAGTATGTTATTCATTGTGTACTTAATGACCCAGAAGCAGGAAAGAGTACTGTTACAATTGTTGGAACAAATGAGGCTGGATTCTCATTAGCATATCAAAAAGATAAAGAGACAGTTGTAGATGCTGAGTTTAAAGCTAATCCAGTAGATAATGAGGGAACACTTATTGTATACAAAGAAGCGTTAAGCACAGAATCAGAAGCAGGAGAGGAAGCAGGAGAGGAAGCACAAGGTTAATATTCAAAATTATTAATGAGAGGGGGCTATCAATTAGATGCCCTCTCTTTTTTTATAGGAGGTAAAACATTATGGCAAGAGCATTAGATTTTAGAACAGTAAAAAAGAAATTTCTAACAACATCTTTTAGAGATGGGAACGTAATTTTAATTAGAAGTCCTAAGTTAGTTAATATAGAGAGTTTGATAGAATTATCAAATAAGTTTTCAAAGGCAAATAAAGATATTCAAAATGGAGATACAGATACTGATGATGTAAAAACTGTATATCAAATGTGCGCAGATATTATGAACAATAATATACAGAATAAAAAAATTACAATGGAATATCTAGGTAAACAATTAGATATTGAAGATTTAACAATATTCTTTCAACAATACACAGAATTTGTAAGCGAGATTAATACCGTAGCAAAAAACTAGAAATCCCCTATTATCCAATAAAGGATGAAGGGGATTCTATAGATTATGACATATATACTTATGAGAAACATATGGTTGCAGAATATGTAGGCATTCCTATGACGGAAGTAGGTGAACTATATTACATAGATTACCTAGTATATCGTAGGGATGCCTTTATATATAATGCAAGTCAAACAAAGAAGGGAAGAGAATATCTAAGAAATGCCTACAGATTAACACAGACAAAACCAGATAGAGAGAAACTTAAGAGGTTTAAAAAAAGGTAGGTGAATAATAATGGGTACAAAAATAAAAGGTATTACAGTAGAAATAGGTGGAGATACTACCAAACTCGGCAAAGCCTTAGAAGATACAAATAGTAAAACTAAGAATTTGCAGTCGGAATTAAAGGGTGTTAATTCATTGTTAAAGATGGATCCAGGAAATATAACACTTCTTAATCAGAAACAAGATATACTGAATACCTCAATAGCGAATACTAGTGAAAAATTAGAACAGCTCAAGGGAGTACAAGAACAGGTACAAGAACAATTTGAAAAAGGAGAAATTGCAGAAGAAACATACAGAGATTTTCAAAGAGAAATTGTATCTACAGAACAAAAACTTGAAAGTTTGAATGAACAATTAAAAGAATTTGGTTCGGCTAATGCTCAAAAAATTGCTCAAGTAGGAGAAAAGTTTAAAGAAACAGGAGATAAAATATCAGGAGCAGGAGAAAAACTATTACCCTTAACAGCTGGGATTACAGCGGTAGCTGGCGCAGGCGTGGCAGCAGCTATGGAATTAGACGATGGCTATGATACTATTATTACTAAAACAGGAGCAACAGGAGAAGCGCTAGAAGGATTAAATGAGATAGCAGATAATGTATTCACAAAAATGCCTACGGATATGAATACAGTAGGTATAGCTGTTGGAGAAATTAATACTAGATTTGGCGCAACAGGAGATAAGTTAGAAGATTTATCACAGAAGTTTATTAAATTCTCTGAAATAAATAGCGTTGACCTTAATAATTCTATAGGCATGGTTGATAAAATCATGGAACAATGGAATATAGATATGGCTGAGACAGATAATGTATTAGGACTTATCACTAAAAAAGGACAAGATACAGGAATAAGTGTTGATGGGTTGATGGCTAGTGTGCAACAGAATGGCGCTACATTTAAAGAGATGGGCCTAAATATGACACAAGCTGTAGAACTATTAGCACAGTTTGAAGCTAATGGTGTAAATGCTGAAGTAGCTATAGCTGGTTTAAGAAAGTCTACTAAGATATATACTGACCAAGGGAAGAGTACTGATGAGGCACTAAAACTTACTATTGATAAAATAAAAAGCGCCAAGGATGAAACAAAAGCATTAGCGTTAGCGCAAGAGACATTCGGAACCAAGGGTGCAGCAGAAATATCAAATGCAATTCGTGAAGGCAGAATAAATATAGATGATTTATCGAAGTCTATGAGTGACTACGGAACTGTTGTACAAGATACTTTTGATGCAACATTAGATCCATGGGATGATTGTAAAGTTGCTATTAATAATCTTAAGTCAGCCGCATCAGAATTAGGTCAAACATTGCTTGCATCATTGAAACCAGTATCAGAATCAGTTGTGAATAGTATAAAGACCTTTACAACATGGTTTAAAGATTTATCACCAACAATGCAAAATACCATATTAATAATTGCTGGAGTAGTCGCAGCTATAGGACCTCTGTTAATTATAATTGGGAAAATTATAACGGCAGTTGGAAGTATAATGACAATTATCCCAACTTTAGTTTCAGCGTTTAATGTTGTAAAGGGTGCATTTGCATCGCTCAACGCAGTTATTGCAGCTAACCCAATTATATTAATAGTTGGAGCGATAGCAGCACTGGTTGCAGCGTTTATATATTTATGGAATAACTGTGAAGCCTTTAAGAATTTTTGGATAAATTTATGGGAGAATATTAAATCTGTAACAGTATCAGTTGTTGAAGGGGTGAAGACATTCTTTACAGAGAATTGGCAAGCACTCTTGTTGCTAATTGTAAATCCGTTCGCAGGAGCATTTAAATTACTATATGATAATTGCGAAAGCTTTAGAAATTTTGTTAATTCTTTTATAGAAAATATAAAACAATTTTTCATAAATGGAGCAAACAATATTGTTGCATTTTTTACAAAGACTATACCATCACTTATTAATTCTATAGTAAAATGGTTCAACGAATTACCGACTAAAATAGGTTATGCGCTAGGTTACGTTCTAGGGAAAATAGTGAAATTTGGTGCAGATGCTATTAATTGGGTACAAGTAAATGTGCCTAAGATAATTAATAGTATAGTTACATTCTTCAAAGAGTTACCAGGAAAAGTATGGACTTGGTTGTCTAATACCATTACCAAAGTAACAACTTGGGGTGTGAACATGACAACCAAAGCCATATCTATTGGTAAAAATTTCATTACAAATGTCATTAATAATATCAAGGAATTACCTTCAAAACTCGCAACATGGTTCACTAATACAGCGACTAAGGTTGTTGAATTTGGAAATAATCTCAAGAAAAAAGGAATTGAGGCAGGTAAGAAATTATTAACATCTGTTTCAGAAGGAGTTAAAGAACTTCCAAATAAGATGGCTAGTGTCGGAAAAAATATAGTAGAAGGTGTATGGAATGGTATTAAGAATGCAAAAGATAAGTTTATGAAGGATATAAAGAATTTCTTTAATGGAATAGTAGATGGAGCCAAGGAAGCACTAGATATACATAGTCCTTCAAGACGAGGAGAAAAAGAAGTCGGTGAGGAATTTGGTAATGGTGTTATCAAAGGTGTGAAGAATAAGTACAAGACTGCAAAGAAGACATCAGCAGAACTTGGTCAAATATTATTAGATACTGCTAAGACTAAGCTTGAGGAATACAAGAAGTATAATGATATGTCATTAACATCAGAGATAGCATATTGGCAGAAGATACTTGCATCTACCAAGAAGGGTACGCAAGCATATAAAGATGTAAATCTTGAATTAAAAACACTTAAAGCAGACCTTAATAAACAGTTACAAGATTTAGATAAGTCTTATGCTGAGAGCGTGACTAAAGTCAAGGAGACATTGATAAAAGATATTCAAGCAGTATCAGATAAGTATGATAGCGCTATTGCATCCAGGGCAAGTGCAATAACATCATCGATGAAATTATTTGATGAATTCACTTCTACAACAGATAAGACATCTGAAGATTTGCTTAATAATTTACAATCTCAAGTAGATGGATTAACACATTGGGATGAATTATTAGATCAATTAGAAGCTAGAAATGGAATGAATGACGAGTTATTGGCAGAACTTCAAAATATAGGCCCTAGTGCTATTGCTGATTTAGAGAATATAGTAGCTATGACTGATGAACAGTTTGAACAATATGTTGCATTATGGACAAATAAGCAGCAGATAGCTGACGAAAGAGCTGTGCAAGAATATCAAGAATATCGTCTGGAATGCGAAAATGAAGTGAGAGAACTTGTAAAGACAGCCAACACAGAATTGAATACACTTGAAAAAGAGTACTTTAATTCGCTTAAAGAATTAGGAGTAAGTGTAGCTGATGAGAGTGTGAGCATAGGTAAAAAGATAGTTGAAAGTCTTAAAAGTGGTGTTGAATCAGAAAGAGAAGAATTTAGCACATATCTTACATCGTTCTTTAATCAGATTATAAGTACTGCTAAGAATTCATTAAAGATTAGCGCTGCAGTGAATGATATTGCAAATACAGTAGGAATTGGAGTTGGAAATGCTGTAAGTGCAGCAACAGCTAACCTTATAGAACTTAAGCAAGTTCAGCAGTCAGAGCTACTATTAGCTGGAGGAAATGGAACATCTGTAACAAATAACAATGTTAAAAATGAAGTGAATATTAATACTCAGTCAGTAGATAAGAACAACATAGATGTCATAGTGGATGAGATTAATAGAAAATTAGGTGATAAATATTAAGACAAGGAGATGGAAAAGTGAGTAAGTTTTATATTGAAAATGAAAAAGGCGAACGTATCGATTTGCAAGATGATGAAAAGTATTGTTTAGCTGAAAACATAAAAGGACTTGGCTTGAATATTAATAACACCTATACACATGTAGGAGATTATTTCACAAATGATTCTACAGAGGATACACAAAAGGTAATTGAATTTGATGCTAACTTCTTCTTTACGGGAGGAGTTAGCGCTTTTGACAAAGAACAAATAGTATCAGATTTTTTAGTAAGAGCTGATAGATTATATTTTGTTTATATCCCAGAAAGAGAAGAAGAAGCTGAGTATAGATGCGAGGTAGAATTAGGTGCTTACACACAAGGATATAAAGATGGTTTTTTAAGTTATCCTGTTAAACTAAATGCTATAACTTTATTCTACGAAGATAACATAGTTACGCTTGATGTTGATAGGACAGCAGGAGAAAAGAGATACACTTTTAATTATGCAGCAACATATAACGATTATGAAAGTAGAAGTGTTGAAATTAAACCAGGTAATCAAGTTGATGTAGCATTTGATTTAGAAATATATGGCTATACAGCTAATCCAGGATTTGATATATACGAAAACGAGATTAAAGTAAAGAGTATGACATTCCCAGTTGTCGTAGAAGAAGGACAAAAGATATTTTACTCTTCAAGAGATGCAGACTTAAGGGTACAACTTATAGATGAAAATGGCGTTGCAACGAATTTATTTGATAAATTTAATGCCGATGAAGAAATATTCTACAAGCTAAACAAGAATGGATCCACGATTAAGTTTAGAACTGGTGGAGCTAATAAAATATTATTTACTCCATATAAATACTTAAAGGTGGTGTAAAATGAGCAAAGTATATTTTTTAGATAAAGAAAATTTAAAAGTGAAGAATATATTAGATTCAACATCTTATAGCATAGAAAAGACAAGTGAGTCAGCTGGAAAATCTAGTGTAGAACTTCATAAAAAACCTTTTGATAATGATAATGAGGAATGCATTGTATTTATCAGAGATAAGAAAGAAGAGTTGTTTGTATTAGGAACTATAGATAAAACTAATACCAATGCCGAGAGCTGCAAAGTCTCGTTAAAAGAAATAAATACTATATTTGATAGAAAAATAATATTATCAAATGAGAACATTAAGGCAGATACAGGTATAGAAGATTTTATAGCTAAT
This sequence comes from Lachnospiraceae bacterium, assembly GCA_015057455.1. Taxonomy (GTDB): domain Bacteria; phylum Bacillota; class Clostridia; order Lachnospirales; family Lachnospiraceae; genus SIG301. The sequence continues at coordinate 35,780 of SVEH01000004.1, forward strand.
CAAATAACTAGCAACTTTATTTTGAACCCAGATGCATCACTTAACTATAGCTATTTAGAAGTTAATGTATTAACACATACCGTAGTTCACGCAGCAGTTGAAAATGATAAAGGCATATATAACTTAATGACTTACATCGATAATGCCAGGGAAAACTACGGCATATTTCTAGATTTTAAATGTGTTAAAGATAAATTGGTTATAGATATATCTAATAAGAGTAAAGAAAAAGAACTGAGTATAAATACAAGCTACGATATAGTATCGTGCGAGGAAGTATACTCTACAACTGTACTAGCAACATTACAAGTGTTATGGGCGAAATCTGAAGATGATACTAATCCTACGATTAAAAATTATTATTTACTTAATGATAGAACAATTGGTACAGATATGGACGATGTGAATCGTGCTAAAGGAACCATAGATACAGTAAGAATAGTAGCAGAAACAGAAGAGGCATTATGGGAAGAAGTACAAAAAAGTTTTACAGCGAATTCATACGAGCATAGCATTACAGCTAAAATAAAGATAAGCAGTAGTATATATGACACTACTGCTTTTTATATTGGTAAAAAATGCAAGGTAAAAACTAGCAAAGGTATAAGAGAAAGTATGATAACTAATATTTCCTATAACGATAAGTCAAAATATATGACTGTAAAATTTGGCAAGATGCCAATTACATTTATAGAAAAACTCAGAAAGGAGAGAAAAGAACAATGAGTATAAGAGCAGTTACATTTAATGAACAGGCGTGTAAATCAGAGGATGATGCTTTAATACATGACCTATTCTTAAATAATCATTGTGGACCTATAAAAGGCTGTGAGTTATCTTATGATACGAATACAATAACAGTTGGACAAGGTTATTTTATGATAGCAGGACGATTAGTTCATATAAATGGAAACGAGGTTATAGAACCAACACCTGTTGAAAACGGAACCAAATATTGCAAGTTGATATTCAGTTTAGATATGACTAAGGAGAATACTGCAAAAGATTTTAAACAAGGTAAATTTGAGGTGATAGGAAACTATGACACTTACCCTGATACAACTCAAGAAGACCTACATAACGGAGGAACTACATATCAATTAGAAGTATGTAAGTTTACATTAACACCAGAAGGTATAACAAGTCATGAGAATATATGGTATCCAGTAGAGATAAATGGAGTTGTTGCATACGCAAAAAAAGAAGTAGATGCTATGATAGCAGAATATGAAGCTGAATGTGATGAAATTATTAAAAATGCGTCAATGCCAGTATCACATATACATGAAGTAGTAACCTCAGACCAAGGAGTACATGGTTTACGTTACAACGGAACATTATTTGAGACATACAACCAAGATACACAAGAATGGGAAACAGCCGCAGGAGGACTACCTCCTAGACCAGTTACGGAAATATTAGCTATTAACGGAACAACTAAAGTAGATATTATGTGGAATGAGCCTAATATATATGATGTTCAAATTAGTGGATATAATGTGTATGTAGCACATGCATCAGCAAAACCTACAGATATATCACAATTCAACCTACTAACAACAATTCAAACAACGACATATACATATACAACAGATTCGCCAAGCAATTGTTATGTATTAATAACACCTATAAGCACTACAGGAATAGAGAATACAGATATAAGTTATATAACACCAGTTATCACAGCACCTACATTTAGTTCAGCATCGTGGTCTGTTATAGACATGTTAGAAAAGAAAGATAAACTATCGACTTATTTTTCTGTTGGAGATATAAAGACAATAACTATAGGTGGGGTGAGTCAACAAATAGCAATACATGGTTTCAAACATGATGATTTGTCAGATGGAACAGGAAAAGCTAAGATGACATTAGGACTAGTAAATTGCTTACCAACTACATATGCTATGAACAGCTCAGATACAAATGTTGGTGGATGGACTGGTTCAAAGATGTATTCAACATTAAATGAAGCAATATTTGGTGACTTGCCAGAAGAACTTAAAGATTTGATAAAACCTGTTAAGAAAAAAACGTCAGCGGGTAACCAACTGACAACCATTAATACATCAAATGATAAGTTGTTTTTATTTAGCGAACACGAAATATTTGGCGCAAAGACATATTCAGTAGGAAGCGAAGGAAAACAGTATTCATTATTTGCTACAAGTAGTAATAGAATTAAGAAGTTAGGAGATTCTGGTTCGGCCACTCACTGGTGGGAGCGTTCTCCATTTGCGAGTGACGCCACTACCTTTTGTCGTGTCAGCTCTTCGGGTGCGGCTAACTGTAGCAGCGCTGGCATCACTCTTGGCGTTTGTTTCGGCTTCTGTATCTAAAATCTTATAATCTGCGACCTTGTGTCGCAGTACAAAAGAAAGGTTGAAAGATATGTCAGTTTTAGCAAGTAAAAGAGAAGAAAGCTCGGTACAATTTTTGGATAATGCAATAGACTTACATGTCTATACATTAAAAAGATGTACGAACTTTCCTAAAAGATATATGTTTTTTATTACAAAAGGAATTGTAGATTTATCTAAAGAGTGTTTGAATTGTGTTAAAGCAGCAAATAGTATATATCCTAAAAATGAGCATGAATTACAAATGAGAAGAGACTATTTTATAAGAGCAAATGCATGTGTTCAAAATTTATACACTCATATAGATATAGCAAAGAACACATTTCCTATTGAAGATAAAAAGATAATTGAATGGATTAGAATTCTAAGAGAAGAAGAAAGATTGATTAAAGGCGTAATGAAATCTGATTCAAAGAATTTTAAATTTTAAAACAATAAATATTAGGTTATGAGTTATCGTCTGGTTCGGCCACTAACTGGTGGGAGCGTTCTCCAAATGCGAGTAACGCCACTAACTTTTGTAATGTCAACTCTTCGGGTGCGGCTAACAATAACAACGCTAGCAACACTAATGGCGTTTGTTTCGGATTCAGTACAATAAATATTCAGACAAAGTAACTATAGTGAAATCAGAATAAAAGTACAGAAGGAATTCATAACCTTCCTTAGAAAATGAAAGGTAAATAAGTGTGGTGATATGATTAGTCGGACGCTACTTGCATGGAACTGAACTGATGCATCATAAGTTTTACATGGCTATTATCATTATGCAGTTAGAGGATGCATCAATTAACTGTACGCTGCACAAGAAGAAATAATGAATAGTAAAGATAGACATGAAGCAAGATATCAAAGAAGAAAACAAAAGAGATTAGAGAAGAAAAGAATACTTCAAGAACAATATGGAGATTTTGACAAGGTATTTACTTTCAATAATTTATACAACGCATTTAGCAAATGCAAAAAAGGTGTTATGTGGAAGAGTAGCACAAAGAAATATAGAGCAAATCTTTTAAGAAACACGCATGAACTATATGCTCAATTAAAAGATGCAACATATAGAAGTAAAGGTTTTTATGAATTTGACATAATAGAAAGAGGTAAACACAGACATATAAGAAGTGTACATATATCGGAACGTGTAGTTCAAAGAACATTATGTGATGAATCAATAATACCTTTATTAGAAAGAAGTCTAATATATGATAATGGGGCAAGCGTAAAGGATAAAGGTGTGGACTTTGCTATTAGAAGATTAGAAACCCAACTTCATAGACACTACAGAAAGTATGGTAACGAAGGTTATATCTTACAATATGATTTTAAAAGCTACTTTGATAACATAAACCATGAAGAAGTGTTCAAAATATTGAAGAATATCTATACAGATAAAAAGTTGTTAGGTTTATCTATGATGTTTATTAAAAATTTTGGAAATAAAGGACTAGGATTAGGTTCACAAGTATCTCAAATAATGGCAATAGCAGTTCCTAATAAAGTAGATCATTATATAAAAGAACAATTAGGAATAAAAGGATATGGAAGGTATATGGATGATGGATACTTAATACATCATAGTAAGGAATATCTAAAATATTGTCTAGTAGAAATGAGAAAGATGCTTAATGAATTAGGAATTAAATTAAACGAAAAGAAAACTCAAATAGTGAAATTATCGCATGGTTTTACATTTTTGAAAACAAAGTTTAATTTACTAAAGTCTGGGAAAGTTCTAAGAAGACCTACTAGAAAAGGTATAAGAATAATGAGGAGAAAGTTAAAGAAATTAAAAAAGAAAGGGTTAGGATATGAAGTGGCCAGAATATCAATGAATTCTTGGTTAGGACATGTTCAAAGGTGTAGTTCATATAAGACAAGACAAAATATGAAAAAATTATTTAATCAATTATACATTGATGAATGGAAAGGAGAAGTATATGTATAAAGTTACAAAAGTATCAGACAACACAAGCACTGTTCGTAATGAGATAAAAATAATAAAAGAACAGGAAAATGGAGCAGTAGTTCTTATTAAAGAACTAGAGGAAGCGCAAGGAATAATAGCACCAGACAATGAAACAATATACGCTATTCAAGGAAGAGGTTGGGATAATAAATACGAAGTAGTAACTATCGAAGAAATAACAACAGAAGATTACTTAATTCAAATCAGTAACCAACTAAATGAAACAACAGAGAACCAATTAACAATGATGGAGGCAATAGCAGATTTATATGAATCAAGATAAGCGAGGTGATAGTATGCTAAAAGTATATATTAAGTTAGTACAAACAGGTAGAAGAACAATTGAATCTATCCCAGTTGATTATAGAGAACAAGTAAGGTTGGCGATAGAGGGTGAACAGTAGGATAATTGAAGTTATAACAGAATACGAAGATACAATACAAAATTTAGTTAAAGCAAATCATGCTTTAATAGAAGAAAATGAACAATTAAAAGCAATACTAAAAGAAGATGTAAATAACACATCTTCTTTTTTAGTGGAAAGAAGGTAAAATGAAAAAACAGATATGTATAGGTATCGGAACTATTGGAAGTTTTCTTATTAAATTAGTAGGAGGTTGGGATTCACTTATGCAGACATTATTAATATTTATGATAATTGACTATGTAAGCGGGTGGACAGTTGCTGCAGTATTCCAAAATTCGACTAAAACACAAAATGGAGGCTTGGAAAGTAAAGCGGGATTAAAAGGCTTGATTAAAAAATGTATGATATTACTTTTGGTAGTAGCGATGCAATGTGTAGATGTTGCATTAAAATGCGATTATATTCGCAATGCAGCAATTATAGGATTTGCAGCAAATGAACTTATATCAATAGTAGAGAATGCAAAACTAATGGGGATTCCAATGCCAAAAGTAGTCTATAAAGCAATTGATGTTATGAATGAAAAGGAGAAGAAGAATTATGAACAGAAGTATTAAATTAGGATTAATTATATTTATTAGTATAGTTTTAGTGATGTTGCTAGGAGTATTTACTGTACAAGGTTCGCAAAATAAAGCTATAGCATTAGAGGAACAAGTCAACACAGCATCATCGGATATTAAGGTTCAAGAAAAAAGAAGAGTTGACCTGGTCTATAATTTGGCAGACTGTGTGAAACAATACGACAAGCATGAGGCACAAACATTAAAAGATATAGTAAAAGGAAGAAATAAGTCGAGTAATATAGAAAATGTAAGTACAGCTATAACAGCAGTTACAGAAGCGTATCCTGAATTGAAATCTAACGAGAACTATAAAGAATTAATGAATGAATTGGCCATAACAGAAAATCTAATAGCAGAGTATCGAAGTAATTATAATGCACAAATAAAAGAATACAACAGATATATTAGAAAGTTTCCATCAAGATTTTATTTAAGCTTAGTTGGATATGATGCACAAAATTATACATATTTAAATTATGATGCACCACCTGATGCACCACAAGACTTGTTTGGAAAGGAATAAGAAATGAAAGATATTGAAATTACTAAAAGAGAAGTAATAGCCAGTATATCTATAGTAGCTATTATGTTGATTATTGGAGTAATTATATCAACGAAGTTATCTGAGAATGCTATGGATAAAAATGAAAAATATAATAAGGCTATTAATATAGAAGAAACTGAAATATTTAAATATGGAATGAGAACTGATGTGGGTAATGCATTTGTGTATGGAGAACTTAAAGCAGTAGATCCAGTAACATATGATGAAATAGGTGAAAAGTATATGTATATTAAAAAAGTAAAAGAAAAATATACACAACACACCAGAGTTGTTACATATAGGAGTGGAGGACACACCAGAACAAGAACTGAGACATACTGGTCTTGGGATAAAGTAGGAACAGAATCTAAGAAATGTAAGAAAATAATGTTTTGCAATGTGGAATTCAACAGTAACAAAATAGAAATACCAAGTGCAGAATTTATAAAAACAATTAAAGAATCATATTTCATTAGATACAAGTATTATGGTACCAGTGTAAAAAGCACTGGTACCATTTTTACAAAATTAAAAAAGAATACCATATCTAATAGTAGTAGATTCTATGAAAATAAGAAGATACAGGAAACGAAGGAACTAGTGAAAGATAAACACTCAAATATAATTTTTTGGGTATTTTGGATAATATTAACAGTTGTTATAGTGTTTGGATTCTATTACCTAGAAAATGAATGGTTAGAGTAAAGAAAGGTTGTGATTTAATGAAAACAAATACAGCAGGAATAAAATTAATTCAGTCATTTGAAAGTTGTAAGTTAAAAGCGTATAAGGCAGTAGCTACAGAAAAATATTATACAATAGGTTGGGGGCATTATGGCCAAGATGTCTCAAAGGATGAAGAGTGGACCCAGGAACAAGCAGATAATCAATTCGAGAAAGATTTAGTAAAGTATGAAAACTATGTAAATAAGTATGTAGACATAAAGTTGAATGAAAATCAATTTAGTGCATTAGTATCTTTTTGTTATAATTGTGGACAAGCTAATCTTAAGAAACTAGTTAAAGATAGAAATACAGAAGAAATAGCTGATGCTATGCCATTGTATAACAAGAGTGGTGGTAAAGTATACAATGGATTAGTGAGACGAAGAAAAGCAGAAGTTGCATTATTTAATAAATCTGTAGCTGATACATATGAAGTAAAGACAACAGCTAGATTAAATATAAGAAAAGGTGCAGGAAAGAAATATGCAAAAGTAGGTTTATATGAAAAAAATCAAACCGTTGAAATACTAAGCGTTAGTAATTCAAAATTATGGGGGTTAACGAATAAAGGTTGGATATGCTTAGAGTACACTAAGAAGATATAAAAAAGTATTGTTAAAATTGTAAATTTATGATAAATTAGATGTAGTTAGTGATGTATTCACTTTCTACTCCCACCCTATTATACTTATAGCGTGCATGTTTTTAAAAATATGCGCGTTATATAAAAGTATATAAAGCTGTATAAAGTGTTTTGAGTATGACACAAGTATGACACAAAAAGCCTTGTTTGAGTTGGAAATAGGTATGCGACTGTTTCTATCCAAGAAGCAGCAGATGCAGGTAAATTTTAATTAGATATTTATAAATTAAGAAGAGGACTCTTGGTAACTTTGTAATAAAGTAGCCAAGGGTTTTCTTTTATGAAATTTTATACGATAACAGTAAATGGATAGTTATGTTTAAATGATATATAACTAATGTAAAAGAGGTGTCATTTATGAGACTAGGTTTTGGTAATAAGATAAAGGATGATATAGAGTACCATAATGAAAAAACATGCAATAATCAAATAAATAATATAATAGAAAAAAATAAGAGAATATGTATCCAAGCATTAGTGGTTTATGGAATAGGTATGATACTTACAATATTATTAGGTGTTGTTATACAAGTTTCATTTGAAATTGTTAATGCAGTTTTAGTACTTGTAGGGATTGGATATTCATTATTTATGAGAAAATTAAGTGGAGATAATGATTATAAGATAGATAGCTCAATTTTAATATCTTCAGCAATACTTAAGCTAATATTTATGTTTTCTGTTATATATGAGGTTAATACATGGTATGGTGAAGAAATAAAAGCAGCAGAAATAACAGAGTATTATATGTTATATGTGATATTTTATGTTCAATTAATTGCAGAGACAATATATTTTTTAAGACAAAAAAAATCATTGAAGTATAGAAGAGTAATTCTAAATATAACGTTGATGTCATATGTAGCATTTGTTTTTATTAATAATTCTTTTTGGGTATTATTGATTTTAGTACCTGTTTTTATTACATATTTGCAGTGTGATGATGTTAAATATCTTGCTAGACGAATGATATTTGCTAATGTAATAGCTATATGTGGAGGATTAAATCAGTCAGATTATTACGACACAAAAGAGTATTCATTTATTACAGAAATACCAGGATATTTAAAAAGGGCTATTAGTAATCTTTTAATAGATGAGTCTGAACATATGCTATGTACATATATTATAATTTGCACATTGTTAATTATGTTTTCAGTATCAATGCTTAGTGTTACAAAATTAAATAAGGATATAAATAATCAAAGAATAAAAAATATAGAGAATGAACAGGAACGCATAGAAAAGCTAACAAGTAAAATAATAGATATTGGTATGAAAATTAAATTAAACTCTTTTAATACAACTAAGGTAGTTGATGAATTGGATAAGTCATCTAATGATTCGGGGCGAGTATTAAAAGATATTGCTAGGGAAACGGAAAACAATGTAAGTAGAATTGAAAAACAAACGGAGATGACATTTAATATATCTAGTTTAATAAATGATGTTGCAAATGAAGTAAATAAAGCATCTGTAACAACTAAAAAATCTATGGATGAATTAGAAAAAAGTAAGATAAGTTTTGTTAATTTGAAAGCAAAATCAGATAAGATATATGATGGTAATAAACAAATTATAGAAACTATAGATAAATTTATTATGAACGCAAGGCGTATAAAAGGAATAACTGAAAAAATGGAGTATATATTAGATGAAACTAGATTGTTGTCATATAATACGCATATAAAAAGTGCTAAGGCAATGGAGTTAGGAAAAGGATTTGAAGTTATAGCTAATCAAATTAATAATTTGGCTCTTCAAACATCAGATTTAACTATAAAAGTAACAGAGATTGTAGAAAAACTAGAAGATAGTGCATCTGATGTATATAAGGTAGTTCATGATGTTGTTTCTGCAATAGAAGATGAAACATATACATTAGATAAATCTATGGACGCTTTTGGATCAATGGCACAGCAAATGCATAGCTTAGATACCAGTGTATATGATATGTCAAATAAACTGGATAATGTTGAAAAATTCAATGATGAAATTAAGAGTCATATATCAAAATTAATGGCTTCTAGTGAAGAAGTTACAGCAAGTACAACTAATTTGGTTGAGTTAAATAAAGTGAATACACAAGGCATAAAGGATACTAGAAAATTGATAGATAATATGCTTATAGATGCAGACAAGCTTGAAGAGTATTCATATACAAGTAAGTTTTAGAATTAATGTTTATTTGTAGTAGATAATATATTGTTTAATTGTTTATAGGAGACGTATATGCAAGATAATAAAATTTTAAAGCCACTAATATTATTAATAGAGCCAATAGCATGTATATTAACAGCTATATTACAAGCTATGTTTGGAATAGTAAATAACAGAATAAGTGTAATAATAATTGCACATTATATAATCGTATGTATATATTATATAGCAATGAAGAAATATAAATTAAGAGAGACAAGCAATATTGCTTTAAGAAATAAGTTGGTTTTATCATATGCTACAATAACAGAAGTAATTATTTTAGTGGGAATAATGATAGAATTAAGATACGATTCGTATAGTGATTTTTTGTTTTACATAATATTATTTAGTATGAGTTGTATGATGTTTATTAATAGTGCCATACTGTTGAAAAGAGAGAATTCAAAGAAATATAAGTATGTATTACTTGCAGAGTTTGTATTAATATTTTTATGGACAAGTATAACAGTAGAATCAAATTGGATATTCTTTGTTCCATTACCAATAATAGTAGTATGTACAATATATGGAGAACCTAAGTTTTTGCAGTTATCAGGGATAGTTGTAATATTGGCATCAATATATTCATGCATTTGTAAGGTTCAGATAGTTGATGAAAAACCTTATTATTTTATATGGATGTATATGGGAATAATATTGATGTATATTGTATTTATGTTAAGTATAAATATGTCTTCGAATATGATTGGAAAGATAAATAAAGATAGATTTCAAGAGTTAGAAACTAAAAAGAATAAAATGTTGGATTTATCAAAGGATACAATAGATTTAGGTAAAAATATAAAAGAACAAGCGTACAAGACAAACAGCATTATTTCAGATATTGGTGATTCAACAAAAAATATATTAATGAGTTTTGACAGTATTGCATATGGTAATAGTGAAAATTTAGAAAGTGCAACGGAGCAGAAGAATATGACATATAATATTAACGATATGTTGGCAAAAGTAAAAGAGGAGGTTGTAAGAGCAACGAGTGCCACAAATTCTTCTTATAGCAGTCTTAGGACAAATAATGAATCTGTAGTAGATCTTAAAGAAAAAACATATTTAATTGCTAAAAATAATAAAAATGTTCTTTCAGCTATAGATATATTTATAGAGTATATATCACAAATAAAAAATATTATAACGAGTATATTGGATATGTCAAATCAAATTGACATGTTATCTTTGAATGCAGGAATAGAGGCAGCAAGAGCAGGAAAAGAAAGAAAAAGTTTTAAAGAAGTGGCCAGCGCAATAGAAAATTTGGCAGCTGAAACAGATAGATTGACAGATGAAGTGTATACAATAATAATTGATTTAGAGGAAGATATAGTTGATGCTAGGCAGGCTATAAATGATATAGCTACAGGAATAGATAGCGAAAATAAAATAATACAACAAACAGTCAATTCATTTGAGTTTATAGGGGGATTTTTTGGAGAATTACGAAATTATATGGATGGAATTTCTAGTAAAGTGGAAAGAATAATAAAATACAGTAAACGTATAGAAAAACAATCAGAAAATGTAGTTGAATTAAGTGAAAAAACTAAAGAAAATACAGGGATAGCGCTAGAAATAAATAAAAATAATAAAGAAAAGTCTGAGAGTACAAAGGAATTAATGATTGAATTAGTGAAAATTGTTGATGAATTAGATGAACATATTATTTAATTGTAAAAAATTGACAAAATTTATAAATTGTTATAGAATAGTTGCCGACAAAAGTAAACAATAAAGTATTGCATAACTAAATTTAAGGAGTGATTAAATGAAAGTAAATGCAGCAGGTATTAAATTAATTAAAACCTATATGAGAGAGTATGGTTATGTTAAGGGAGGATTATCCTATGATGCAATTGATGTGTGGGATAGTGCGGAGTGCGAGCAGCAGCGTAAGGAAGAATTTGAGAAGAAATTTGATGAGGAAATTGCTCGTTATAGTGTTTATGTAATGAGATTTTGCGAATTTGAGGCTAATGAAAATCAATTTAGTGCTTTAGTAAGTTTTGGGTATAATAATGGGGTAATTAATCTTAAAAAATTGCTTTCTGGTAAGACAGCTATCGATGTGTCTAATGATATTCTTAAGTTCATTAAAGTCAATGATAAAATCCAAAAGAATCTTGTAAAATTAAGAAAAGAAGAGAAGAAATTATTTGATAAACCAGTTGATACGTCTTATGCTGTGCGTTTAATGGATACAAAGACAAGTGTGCGTAAAGGTGCTGGAAAAAAATATGATAAAACAGGTAGCGTGTTCAAAAAGGGAGAGATTGTGAAAATTTTAAAAACTAATAGTGCTAAAACCTATGGTTTAACTAACATGGGATGGGTGTCACTAAAATATGCTATAAAAGTGTGAGATGTTGTGTGTAAAAAGTTACCATAACATTATTTTTTTAACCTAAATTTAGATGAAAAATAAGAGAAAAGAAATAGTATATGTTACGAAGAAAATAGCGGAATAAAATGTAAAAAAATTACAATTAAGTATATTTATAAAAAATAAATATAAAAAAATCATAAAAACCCTTTACACATATGGCTAAAAGACGATATAATAAAGTATAAAAATTAGAAAAGTTGAATAAATATTAAAAGTTCTATTGACAGATAAAAAAACTGAGTACAATTAGATGTTAAATAACAAATTATTATACCAAAGGAGGAACTTGATATGAAATTAAAGAAATATGTAGCATTAATGTTAGTAAGTATTATGAGTTTAAGTTTATTGAGTGGGTGTAGTAGTGGTAGTGCGTCAGCAGGCGAAAAGGATTCAAAAGAAAAGACAGTAATAAAGGTAGGAATGGAAGTTGCATATCCTCCTTTTGAGTACTATGAAGAAGATGGAACAACAATAACAGGAATTGATTATGATTTAGCAATGGCTATTGGTGAAGAACTAGGATACGAGATGGAATTTGTTCCTGTAAGTTGGGATGGAATATTTGCAGGATTAGACAAGGGTGATTATGATGTGATAATGTCAGCAATAACAATAACACCTGAGAGAATAGAAAAATATAAGTTTTCAACGCCATATATTCAAAACTATCAATGTTTAGTAACAATGGCAGATGCTAAGAAAAAGCCTAAATCAATAAAAGAATTAAAAGGTTTAGAGGTAGGTTATCAAGAAGAATCTACATCAGATGTATATTTAACAGATTATATTGAAGCAGGAGAAGTTAAATGTAAAACTAATGAGTATAATAAAATTATAGATACTTTTAGTGATTTAAAAAATGGAAGATTAGATGCAATGATAGTTGATTCAACTGTTGCAGAGCAATATACAGCAGATGGAACTTATGAAATTACATGGAAACAAGAAGATGAGCCAGAGGAATTTGGTGTATGCTTCCCAAAAAATTCAGAATATGTTGATGAGTTTAATAAAGCACTTAAGACATTGGAAGATAACGGTAAGTTAGAAGAAATTTTAGGAAATTATTTTTAAGATATTTTTATAAATTGCTAAGTAAGGTAATTTTGTGAATTAATTAGTAGATAATATTAGAATGTAGTAGCTTTTTAAAACTTAGTATATAATATGCCAATATTCAAATACTATTAAATTATAATATATTTGGGTATTGGCATACTTTACAATTTAGTGGGGGATTAAGGTTAAATTAAATAACATCGATAGAATATAGGAAGTATAGAGAATAGTTATAATAAAAGGCAGGGAGAATATATGACAAAGAAAATAATAGCTTGGTGTAAGAATAATAAGATGAAAACAATAGTTTCAAGTTTAATAGTTATAATTCTAATTATTATGGCATTTTCATCACCTAATAAGGCACAGTTTGAAAATAATATTCCTAAGGAATTTAAGAATCTTGAAGCTAGAATTGTAAAAAAACCAGTGTATTTAGATTATGTAATTGTATCAGGTTACTATCAAAATAAAAAAATAAGTTCAGTCAAGGCAGAAAGTGTAGAATATATTGGATTATTTGGAAAAGTAATTGAAGTTAAGGAAGGTTCTAGCGAAGAATTTATATTTGATTGTATGAAGTGGCTTCCATCACTTATAGAAGGAGCTAAAATAACTATAAGTTTAACAATTGTTACAACAATTTTAGGTATGCTTATAGGTGCAATTTTTGCGTTAGGAAAAATGTCAAAAATACCAGGTATAACACATTTTTGTAGAGCATATATATTCTTCTTTAGAGGAACACCTCTTCTTATGCAATTAATGTTTATATATTATAGTTTGCCATTAATTAATCCTAATTTTGCAATTCAAGATAGATTTTTGGCAGCTGCTATAGCTTTTGGTTTGAATTCAGCAGCTTATTGCGCAGAATTAATTAGAGCGGCTATAGAATCAATAGATAAAGGACAATTTGAAGTTGCAAAGGCATTGGGATTTACTTATGGACAGACAATGAGAAAAATTATTATTCCCCAAACATATAAAAGACTTGTGCCTCCATTTGCAAATGAGTTTATTATGATATTAAAGGATGCATCATTAACATCAATAATAGCATTGCAAGATTTATCTAAGGTTACAACAGCAATACAATCATCTAGTTCAAAATATACAGTATTTATACCATCAATGATAATATACCTTGTTATTACAGGAGTATTTTCAAAGCTATTTGAATGTATAGAAAAGAAATATTCAGTGTATGAGTAAAAGGTTATAGAATAACATGTGAAAAGTATTGCAATGGAGATGATAATTATGATGAAGAAAAAGAATGAAAAGAAAAATATTTTAAAAATAGAGAATGTAAATAAAAATTATGGAGATTTAAAGGTATTAAAAAATAATTCTCTTGAGGTTAAAAAAGGCGAAGTAGTATGTATTATTGGACCTTCTGGTGCGGGAAAATCAACTTTGCTTAGAAGCATTAATAAACTTGAAAGTGTAAAATCAGGTAAGATATGGGTTGATGGAGAATTAATAGTAGATAGAGAAAAAGGAAAGAATAAGTTAGATAAAACTAGTAAAGAATTATCAAAAATTATGTTAGAAGTGGGGATGGTATTTCAAAAGTTTAATTTGTTTCCACATATAACAGTATTAGATAATGTGATAATGCCTCAAACAGTAGTTAGAGGAGTATCAAAAGAAGTAGCAAAAGAAAAAGCACTTGAGTTGCTAGAAAAAGTAGGGTTACTAGACAAGAAAGATGTGTATCCTAATAAGCTATCGGGTGGTCAACAACAGCGTGTTGCAATTGCAAGAGCACTTGCTATGGAGCCAATGATTATGTTGTTTGATGAGCCAACATCAGCATTAGACCCTACATTGGTAGGAGAGGTATTAAAAGTAATGAAAGATTTGGCAAGTGAGGGGATGACAATGATAGTTGTTACTCATGAGATGGGATTTGCTAAAGAAGTAGCTGATACAGTTGTATTTATGCATGATGGTGAAATTATTGAGGTTGGAGAACCAAAGCAAATTTTTGATAATCCTAAACAAGAAAAAACTAAGGAATTTTTAAGTAAAATACTTTAATTGATTTAAATAAAAATAAAAGGCTTAATAATATTAGCATTTATTACCATAATAAAGTAAAAATGTTAATGTTATTAAGCCTTTTGTCGATTATATCTAATAGCGATATTTATAGGAGGGTGAATTATGTCTTTTATGTATACCAATGACAATTGTATAGGTTGTTACAAATGTATAAAGGCATGCTCATATGTTGGAGCAAGCATAATGAAGAGTGAGAATGGTAAAGATTATGTTACAGTAAATCCAGATGCATGTGTATCTTGTGGAGCTTGTAGAGATGCGTGTAATTATGATGCTAGACAATATGATGATGATACAATAAGATTTTTTGAAGATTTAAGGAAGGGACAAGATATATCTGTAATGTTTACCCCTGCAATTATGATTCAATATGCTTCGGACTTTTTGAAAATATTTGGAGCCCTTAATAAACTTGGTGTAAAGTTATTCTTTGATGGAACATCAGGATTAGGATTATATAAGTGGGCATCACTTAATTATATGCATACCCATAATATGCGTGGTGGTATAGCTAATTATTGTTCAGCAAATGAGAATATAATTACTAAGTATTTTCCTAAGTTAATATCAAAGTTAATACCGGTGCATAGTCCGTTAATTTGTACAGCTATATATGCAAAAAAGAATATGGGCGTAAAAGGAAAAATCGCTTATTTGAGTACTTGTGTTGCAAAACAAGAGGATACAAGAAATCCAGCAACCAGAGATTATTTACACTATAATATTACATATGAACATGTGTATAAGTATTTAAAAGAGAATAATATGCTAAAAGATACATATAGAGGTGAGTTACATCCAGGATTTGAATGTCCAGTGATGATGCAATATGACTTAAGAGATTGTTTAAGCACATATATAGACCCAGATGCAAGATTTAAAGTTGTACAGGGAGAAAAGAACTTGTATAACTATTTAAGTAAGAACCATGATGATATATTAAATAATAAATATGATTATGTATTATATGATTTCACAAATTGTGAATTACAATGTGTATACGGAACTGGATCAGATAGAAAATCTATACCATATGAAATGGTAGAGAAAGGATTTAAAGATGTATCTGCACAAAAAGCAAAAGAAGCTATGGCAAAAATGATGAAAAATCCAGCTAATATGATTAAGATGATAAAGCCTAAGGCACCAGCGGCGAATATTGCAGAAATGAATGCTGCATTTGCTAAGATGAATATTAATTTAAATGATTATATGAGAACTTATGAAGATAAATCACCAAAGGTTAAGTTAAAAGATCCTTCAAAACAAGAACAAGATGCAATATTTAAAGAATTAGGAAAGACAACTGCCTTAGATAAAAAAATAGATTGTACAGGATGTGGATTTGAAAATTGTGCAACTATGGTTAAGGCTATATATAATGGAATTGCATCAAAAGAAAATTGTGTATACTATGCAAAGAGTAGAATGCAAATAGATAAAGAAGAGTCAGAACATATGGCTGAAAACCTTCAAAGAGAGAAGGAGTATATACAAAAAACAAGAAATGAATTGGTATCAGCTATTGATGAAATTAATGAAGAGTTTATTGTGTTGCATGACGCGTTAGATGATATGACAAAAGACAATGATTCTAACTCAAAGGAAAGTATGGAAATCTCACATGAAATACATAATATGGCAAATTCATGTAAAGAACTAGAAAATGCAGTGCAACAGATTAATATATTACTAACAGAATTAGCTACTAATAATGAAGAAGTAGTGTCTATTGCATCTCAAACAAACTTACTTTCATTAAATGCATCAATTGAGGCAGCAAGAGCAGGAGAAAGTGGACGCGGATTTGCTGTTGTTGCAAGTGAAATTAGTACTTTGGCTGAAAACTCTAAAAATACAGCAAGTAAGAGTAATGATAGTCAAGGAAATATTCAAAAGAATATGGATGTTGTACTAGAAGCAGTAGAGAAATTAATGGGTGTTGTTAATAATGTTAATGAAAAAACTCAAACTTTAGCAGCAACATCACAAACAATAGCAGCATCCACACAAAATATAGCTGCAGTTTCTGAAAAAGTAAAAACAGAATTAGACAATTTAAAAGAAAAGAATAAATAGTTATATTATAGTATGGTAAAAAGAATTATAAAATAACATAATAAAAGGAGCATCTATTTAATGTAGATGCTCCTTTCGATTGGGTAAGTAGTTATGAAATTTATATTAATAACGTAAGTTATTAATTTTAATACACGTAAAGTTATTAATTTTAATACACGTAAAGTTATTAATTTTAATACACGAAAAGTTATTAATTTTAACATACGGTTAACTCGTTTTAGAAATAGGCTGTAAATGTATCTAAAACATAATTGTATATATCTTGTGAAGTCTTTTTATTATAGTGTAAGCCATCTTTAGTATAATCTATAGATGTTGTTTTAAGATAATTATATGTATCTATATATCCTACATTTTGTAGGCCGGCCTTCATTTTTGAATTGAAGTTTTCAACTTCTGTATTTTTAAAGTATGTATAAGTTGCTTCGTTGATTGGATTAACTGATACAAAGTATGTTTTCGCACCTTTAGTTGACCAAGCAGCAGCTTTTTGATTTATATATTCTATATATTTATTTACATTATGTAAATCATTTATTCCCATAAGGATTATAACAGCTGTACCTTTACTAATTTTATTTTCAACAGATGGTACACCTGTTGATTCCATCCAGTTAAGGCCTTTTCCAACTTCACAAGCCCAAGAATGTTTATTCTCACCTATAGTTGATTTAATAGCAACAGTTCTACTATCTCCAATAAATACAAAGTTTGATATACCGTCATTGGTAATTGTAGGTGTTGTTGTTGGTATTGGTGTTGCAGTTACTGTTATATCAGTAGTTTCATCTGTTGTTGGAACTGGAGTAGCACTTGGAAGAATTGTTGTATCAGTATTGTTATTTAATTTATTTGAATAATCATATGTATCAGCAGATTCAGTAATAATATTTGAGTAATTAGAGATACTTACAGGTGCTTTCCTTGTATTAGGTACTTGACCTGATGTTGTTGAGTTAGTAGTTGCATCTATAGTAATTGTATCTGTATTAGCACTAGGTGTTATTGTAGTAACCTGAGCATCTTCAGCTGGGTTAGCTGAAACTTGTTTGATACATAAAATTGATGATGCAATAAAAAAGATTATAAAAGTTGTAATAATGACAATATGTTTATGAGAAACAGTTCTCATAGTAATCAACTCCCCTATAATAACCAAACCCTTTATCTGATATTATATTAACACAAATGTTAAAGGTGGTCAATAAATATGTAACAATTTATTAATAATTTATAATTGCTTAATATAATATTTATGCAATATATGAGTATAATAGGTGCAAAAACAATATAAATAATTAATATTTATTAAAGAAAAAGTATTATGTAGTCCGATAATAATGTACATAATATTTATAATATAAATTTTATTTATATTGTACATAGTGAGCATAATAACAACAAAGGAGAAAAAGATGTTTGAGATATTTTTAAGGGTAAGTATGGATGGAGAAATATTATTATGGCTACAAGAAAATATGCGTAATAGTATATTGACACCAATACTAAGTTTTATAACAAATTTGGCATACAACGGAGAGGTATGGATTGCAATTTCTATAATTTTATTATGCTTAAAAAAATATAGAAAAATAGGTTTTAAAACATTGTTAGCAATGTTTATTTCGATGATTTTATGTGATAATTTATTGAAAAATATAGTAGCCAGACCTAGACCATATGATAGTATAGAGGAACTTATACGAATAGGACACAGAGTAAAAAGTTATTCGTTTCCATCTGGACATACAAGTACGGCATTTGCATTTGCAACAGCTTTTACAAAAGGCATGCCTAAAAAGTATGTTGTATTGGTGTGGATATTGGCAGTAATTATGGCATTTTCTAGATTATATTTGGGGTATCATTACCCAACAGATGTTTTAGGTGGAATGGTTGTTGGCACTTTTTGTGGATTTTTAGGAGGAATAATTATAAATGGCGTAATGAACTATTTTAATAGTAAAAAAAGTGATACAGAATAGTAGTTTCTTATTAAATGTGAATTTTTTGGTAATATATGTAAAACATTTACCGATATTTAAATAGGAAAGGTGGACTGCGTTATGAAAAAAGTATTAATTTGCGATGACGCATTAGCAATGCGTTTAATTATGAAAAAACAAATTGAGAATATGGGGCATGAGGTTGTAGGACAAGCAGCTGATGGAGAAGAGGCTGTTTTAATGTATAAAGAATTTAAACCAGATGTTGTGACTATGGATATTACTATGCCAAAAAAGACAGGTATAGAAGCATTAAGAGAAATCGTTGCTTTTGATAGTCAAGCAAAAGTTGTTATGGTTAGTGCTATGGGACAAGAAGAACGTGTTAAAGAGTCCATTCTTAGTGGCGCAAAGAATTTTGTAGTTAAGCCATTTACACCAGAGAAGCTAGAAGAGGTTATAAATAAAGTATAACTGTATAAATAATTCTAAGAGGCGATGAATAATGAAACTAACAGATAATGAATTTAAGCAATTAGCTGATTTTATAAAACGATATTATGGTATAAGTTTGAAAGAGGAGAAAAGAACTCTTATAGAAACGAGACTTTCTGATATGCTTATAAAAAGAGGGATTCCTTCTTATTCAACGTTATACTCAATGTTAATAGAAGAGAGAAATGGTGATCTTCGTAGAGAAGTAGAAACTAGAATAACTACAAATTATACGTATTTTATGAGAGAGACAGATACTTTCTCATTTTTCGAGACCACAATTTTGCCTTGGATAGAAAAGGTATGTAAAGATAAAAGCTTACGTGTATGGTCGGCTGGGTGTTCTAGTGGCGAAGAAGCCTATAATATAGCTATGATTATAGCTGATTATTTCATGCATAAAGATAAATTATGGGATAAACAGATTTTAGCAACGGATATATCAGATAAAGTATTAATTAGTGCAAAATTGGGAATATATTCTGAGGATAAAATTCAAACATTGCCTTCACACTGGAAATCTATGTATCTTCAAAAATATGATAATATGAATTTTGTGTTTAAAGACATAATAAAAAAAGAGATTATGTTTAAAAAGTTTAATTTAATGGACCCATTTTTTCCATATAGAAAGAAATTTCATACTATATTTTGTAGAAATGTAATGATTTATTTTGATGAAAATACAAGAAATGAAATAATAGGTAAGTTTGTTGATAATCTTGAGGTGGGTGGCTTTTTCTTAATAGGTAAAACAGAAAGTATAGATAAGAAAATGCATAATTTAGAATATATTAAGCCAGGAATATACAGAAAGAAGGAAGTGAACTAATGGCTTCAAAGATAAAAGTATTAATAGTAGATGATTCAGTAGTATATCGTGAGTTGTTACGAAAAGGGTTAAACGAAGTGCCAGGAATAGAAGTTGTGGCAACTGCGATTGATCCATATGATGCAAGAGATAAACTACTTAAATATAGACCAGATGTAATGGTTTGTGATATAGAAATGCCAAAAATGAACGGATTAACATTTTTAAGGAAGGTATTACCACAATATCCAATACCTACAATTGTAATTAGTTCATTAGATAATGCAGCATTTGAAGCTATGGAAGCGGGTGCTGTTGATTTTGTAGGAAAATGTGCTAGTGATAAAAAAAGAAATCAAGAAGAATTTGTTATGCAAGTTGCTGAAAAAGTAAAAATTGCAAAAGATTCTAAAGTATTAGCAAGGAAGACAAGGACTACAGAGGTTGTATCAGGTATTAATAAAGGGAAAATAGGAGCAACTAAAGTTGAATTGATTGCTTTAGGGGCATCTACAGGTGGTACTGAGGCATTGGCAAGTGTAATAGCAAAGTTACCAAATAATATTCCTGGTATTGTAATAGTACAACATATACCTCCAATGTTTAGTACAATGTTTGCTCAAAGAATAAATCGAAGTACTGATTTTGAGGTTATGGAAGCTACTACAGGAGATGAAGTTAGAAGAGGAAGAATCCTTATTGCTCCTGGAGATAAGCAAATGAGAGTAGTAAGAAAGAATGGAAAATTAGTTGTTGAGGTTAAGGAAGGACCAAAGGTAAGCGGTCATTGTCCTTCTGTTGATGTATTATTCCAGTCTGTTGCAGAAACTGTTGGATCAAAAGCAGTAGGTGTTATAATGACAGGAATGGGTGCAGACGGTGCAAAAGGACTACTTGCTATGAGACAAAATGGAGCTCAAACAATAGGACAAGATGAGGAGTCTTGTGTTGTATACGGAATGCCTAAAGAAGCTTATAAGATGGGTGCTGTTCAAAAACAAGCATCATTAATGAATATACCTAGAAGTATTTTAGAAATGCTATAAGATAACATTTACAGAATGGAGGATATTATGAATAATTCAGTAGTTAATGAAGAAATTATGATTGATGAGGATATGGTTGAGTTAGAGAATACCTTTTTGACATTTTATGCATATGAAAAATTATTTGGTATAAATATAGGTAATGTTGTTCAAATAATTAGTTATCAACCAGTATCTAAAATACCAGAATTTCCACCATATGCAGTAGGTGTAATTAATCTTAGAGGAGATGTAATTCCTATTATTGATTTTAGCGTGAGATTTGGACAAGAACCCAAAGAATATAATGAGAGAACATGTATAATTGTAACAAAGATTAGAGATGGACATATTGGATTTGTTGTTGATGCCGTAGACGAGGTTATTAAGATTGATAAGGAAGATATTTCAGAACCACCAAAGGTAATTGGCGCAATACATGATGCTTATTTAATGGGAATAGGAAGAAAAAATAATAAGAAATCATTATTGTTAGATATAGAAAAAGTAGTGCTAGAGGATGAAATATCTGCAATCTCAAGGGAGGTAAGTCAATGGAAACAACAAAATTAAAAGAAGAGAATAATGTAGCTACAAATGTAAATTTAAAGAAAGAAAAAGCAGAAGCGGATGCTATAGTGCAAGATGCGTTTAATAGAACTCATAGATTTTTATTATTTGAGTTGGAAAAAGAGCAATATGGAATAGATATTTCTTATGTACTTGAGATTATCGGAATACAAGAAATAACATATCTTCCAGGTATGCCACGATTTGTAAAGGGACTTATTAATTTAAGAGGAAAAATAATACCTGTTATAGATGCAAGAGAAAAATTCAACAAGCAAAAAGCTATATATAATGATAGAACATGTATTATTGTATTAGAACTAGAGGGAATTATGGTAGGTCTAGTTGTTGATATGATTTCAGATGTAATAACAGTTAGTGAAAGCATACTAGAAGAAGCACCTAAGATAGGAAAGATAAAAACCAATAAATATATAAGTAATATTGCAAAGATGAGTGATGGGGTTAAGTTACTTGTTGATTGCGAAAAACTTATAAATGAATAGGAGGTGCTTTTTGTGGCAAATCAAGAAATGGATCCTATAGTTCAAGCCTTTGTCTATGAAACAGAGGGAATGCTTGAACAAATGGAACAAATACTATTAAAGTGCGAAGATAATGATGGATTTGAAGATGATGATATAAATGAAATATTTAGAATAATGCATACCATAAAGGGTGGAGCTGGAATGATGTGGTTTAACAAACTTGCAGAATTAGCTCATTCATTAGAAGATATGTTTTATTTTTTAAGGGAAGAAAACCCAACGATTTCAGATATAAGTTTAGTATCTGATAATGTATTAGCTGGAATAGATTTTATGAAAACTTACATGGACGGAATTAAAGCTAATGATTATGAACAATTAGAGGCTGATGATATAGTAAATGATATTCATGAAGCTATAGAAACAATAAAAGGAGAAGGTACAGGCGTGAAGAAAAATAATGAAAATGAAAAAGAAATAGATGAAGTTTCTATGGAAGGAACTAATGGAACAGAGGAACCTGTACAAGAAGATGAAATGGAAGATATGGGAAAAGGAAAAAATCTTTCAGAAATAGATGAAATTGAATTAGAAATGGAATTAGAATCGGATTATTATAGTATTGTGCTTACATATCAAGATGGATGTGAAATGGAACATATTAGAGCTTATCAAGTTGTGCAAGAATTGCAAGGAAAAGCTCAGAATATAAAACATTTTCCAGATAAATTGTTAGAAGGCGATGCAGATGCATTAGCTTCAGTAATTCGTAGAAAGGGCTTCCAAATACATATGCAGATTGATATGCCATTGGAAGAGTTACAACAATTAGCAAGTAATCTAGCGTTTATAGAGAACGCAGTAGTAAAGAAAATTACTTTAGATGAAGTTGGTAAGTTTGACGATAGCGATGATGAAGCAAAGGTTGTTGTAGAAGAGAAAAAGCCAGCTAAAGAAGAAAAAGAGAAGAAAACTGAACCTGATGTACCGGTTCTTAATCATGAACAAAAGAGAATTAATGTACCTGTTGAGAAGTTAGATATGTTAATGGATTTAGTTGGGGAATTAGTATTATCAGAAACTATGGTAGTATCTAATCCAGATCTTAAAGGAATTAAGTTGGATAATTTCTCTAAGGCAGCTAGACAACATCGTAAAATAATTGGTGAGGTTCAAGATATTGTAATGTCAATACGAATGATGCCACTATCAACTACATTTACAAAGATGAAAAGAATAGTTAGAGATATAAGTAAAAAGCTTGATAGAGATATGCAAATAGAGTTAATAGGTGAGGAAACTGAAGTAGATAAGAATATTATTGAACAAATAGGTGACCCACTTATGCATTTGGTGAGAAATGCAGCAGACCATGGAATAGAATCAAAAGAAGAACGTGAAAAATTAGGTAAGATGCAGCCACCAAAGATTACTTTAGAAGCATGCAATTCAGGTGGAGATGTACTTATTAAAGTAATAGATAATGGTAAAGGTTTAGATAAAGATAAGATATTAGAGAAAGCTATTAAGAATAACTTAATAGATGGTGATGTGTCAGAGCTTACTGATAAGCAAATTTATAATATGATATTCCTTCCTGGTTTTTCAACTTCAGAGAAAATAACAGAATTCTCTGGAAGAGGAGTAGGAATGGATGTTGTTCGTAATAATATAGAAGGTTTAGGTGGAACAATAGCAGTTGATAGCGTTAAGGATGAGGGTACAACTGTAACATTAAAGATTCCATTAACACTTGCTATTGTAAGCGGAATGATTATACGCGTTGGTAAGGCAAAATATACAATTCCTATTATGTCTATACAAGAGTCATTTAGACCATCTGCTAAGGATATAATAATAGATACAGATGGTAATGAAATGGTTATGGTAAGAGGCGGATGTTACATTATAAGAAGATTAAGTAAGATGTATAATGTAAATAATGCAGAGCAGGATTTTGAAAAGGGAATTTTAATAATGCTTGAGAGCAATGATGATACATTCTGTATATTTGCAGATGAAATTATTGGGGAACAACAAGTCGTTGTTAAGCCTTTGCCAGAGTATGTTAAGAGATTTAATTCAATACAAGGAATTGCTGGATGCACATTACTTGGAGATGGAGATATAAGCTTAATATTAGATGTTGCAAATATAAATAATTAAGGTGGGAACTTATGAAGAGTATTAAAAATAAGATAATGGTGTTGTGTTTAGGAATAACAGTTGTTATTTTCGCAATATTAGGTGTTATAGCTATGGTTATTACATCTAATAGCATATTAGAAACATTAGAATTAAGTATGACAGAAACAGCTAAAAGTACTGCTTTGTATATGGATACAGAATTGGAAAAACATAAAACTATTGCAATGGAGACAGGCTATTCAAAAGAGATGACTGATTCATCTGTATCTGTAAAGGAAAAGCAGAAGTTGATGGAAGAAAGAGCAAAAACTTTCGGATATATTACATGTGATTTAGTTGACTCTAAAGGAAAGAGTTATTTTGGAGCTAAAACAGAATATACAAAATATGATTTCTTTAAGAGAGCACTAAAAGGAGAAAACTTTGTATCAGAGCCTTTTGCATATGAAGAAGGTGGTGAGATGATTGTTGTAGTTAGTGCTCCACTTAGAAAAAATGGTAAGGCAAATGATATATGTGGTGTAGTAATATATGCTCTTAAAGGTTCATGTTTAGCTGATGCTGTAAAAGATATAAAATGTGGACAATCTGGAACAGCATATATGATTGACAACAAGGCCAATGTAATTGCTCATACAGATTATGAACTAGTAAAAACAAAATCTAATACAATAGAAGATGCTAAGAAAGATAAATCTTTAGCAGCAATAGCTGCTATGGAAGAGGAAATGATAAAAGGAAAGTCAGGTTTTGGAAAGTATACATATGGTGGTATAACTAAGTTAATGTCATATACACCTGTAAAAAACACTGACGGATGGTCTATAGCTGTAACTGTTGGATATGATGAATTTATGAAATCAAGTAGTCAAGCAATGATGTCACTACTTATAATAGAAGCAATTTTATTTGTTATATGTGTTGTTTTTTCTATGTGGGTGGCAAAGGGTATTGCTAATCCAATAAAGTTATGCGCAGATAGATTAAATAGTTTAGCATATGGTGATTTAAATAGTGATATGCCAGCTATAAAAACTAAGGATGAGACAAGTGTACTTGCAGATGCTACTAAAACATTGGTTGATGAACTTAATGGAATAATAGGTGATGTAGGTTATATGCTTGGTCAGATGAAAGAAGGAAACTTTAATGTGTTTTCTAATACCACAGTAGATTATAATGGAGATTTTAAAACATTATTAAATCACATAAATGACATTAGAGATAGCTTGTCTGCAACATTAATGCAGATAAATGAAGCGGCAGATTTAGTCTCTAGTGGTTCAGAACAAGTATCAATGGCATCACAATCGTTAGCTCAGGGTGCAACACAACAAGCGGCTTCTATAGCAGAGTTAGATGAGAGGGTAAATGAAATTGATGCAAAAATAAAAGCTAATTTAAAAAATGCTATAGATGCAAAAACACAAACTGAACATGCAGGCGTAAAAGTACAAAATGCAAATAAACATATGTCAGATATGATTTATGCTATGAATGATATTAGTGATAAATCTAATGAAATAGCAAAGATTATAAAAACAATAGATGATATAGCATTTCAAACTAATATATTAGCTCTTAATGCAGCTGTTGAGGCGGCAAGAGCTGGAGCAGCAGGTAAAGGATTTTCAGTAGTTGCAGATGAAGTAAGAAATCTTGCAGGTAAATCTGCAGAAGCAGCAAAGCATACAGCTTTATTAATAGAACAATCAGTTGAAGCTGTATCTGTTGGTAAGCAAGTTGCTGGTGATACAGAAAAAGCTATTGCATCAGTTGTAGAAGATGCACAAAATGTTGCAAAACTTGTAGAAGATATAGTAATTTCATGTAAGGATCAAGAAGAAGAATCAGATATGATTAAGATTGGAACTAATCAAATTGATAATGTAATACAAACTAATTCAGCTACCTCAGAAGAAAGTGCAGCTGCCTCAGAAGAATTAAATGGACAAGCAGCAATGCTTAAAGAATTAGTAAGTTACTTTAATTTGAAAACTAGCGAGTATGCTTCAGATGAAATTATTCTATAAGTGAGTAGGAGTGTGATGAAAAGATGAAAATGAATTTGTTAAAAAAGATGGTTTTTGCATTTTTATTAGTTTCATTATTTGCAGGAATTCCATCTGTAGTTGCATTAAACAGATTAAGAGTATTAGATGATTCATATGTAAAAGTGCTACATGAAACTGGATTTGTTCAAGGAGACCTTGGTAAAGCCATGTGGAATTTTGCATTGGTAGATTCATATGCACACGATATAGTTAGCTTTGAAAATGAAGAAGATATAAAATATGCAATGGACATAAGAGATGAACAACTTATTGAATTTAAAGAAAATATGAAAACAATTGAAAAAGTAATAACAGAGGATTTAAAGGCAGACTTTGAGAATGTAACTAAAGAGGTAGACGAATATCTTAAAGTTGCAGAAGATGTTATTATTTTTGGTACAGAAGAAGTTGACTCAACAGATGTTAATGCATATACCAAAATAGAGAAGAGATTAGTAGAAGATCTTGATCCAGCATTTGAAAAAGCACATACGGCTTTAACTATGTTAATGGATAATATGGTTAAAAAAGGAGATGTATCTGTTATTGAACTAGAGGAGACAAATTCTAGTACATATTTATTTGTATTAATATTTGCATTAGTTGCAGTAGGTGTATCTATAATATTTGGTGTTCTTTCTGCTAATAACATATCTAATCCAATAAAGAAATGTATTAAAAGGCTTGAAAAGCTTTCAGAAGGTGACTTAAAAACAGAAGTACCAGAGATAAAATCAGGTGATGAAACACAAGAATTGGCTGAAAGTATAGGAGACTTATTACATAAACTTGGTGGAATTATAGAAGATGAGGATTATGTTTTGGGAAGAATGGCAGATGGAGATTTCTTGGCTCGTACAAGAAACGATGACGCATATGTAGGAGACTTTAATGGAATCTTACTTTCTATACGAAACATAAGATCAAAATTGGTAGAGAGTTTAACAGAAATAGATGATGCAGCGGAGCAAGTAGGAGTTGGTTCTGAACAAGTTGCATCAGGAGCTCAAGAACTTGCTCAAGGAGCAACTGAGCAAGCAAGTGCAGTTGAGGAATTAACTGTAACAATTGATGGTATTGCTAATGAAGTTAAAGCTAATGCAAAACAAGCAAAAGATATGAGTAAATTAGCTTTAACAACAGAGCAAGAAATCGAAGAAGGCAATCGTCAAATGAATGAAATGACTATTGCTATGTCAGAAATAAGTAATACGTCAAATAAAATAGCAAAGATTATAAAAACAATAGATGATATAGCATTCCAAACTAATATATTAGCTCTTAATGCGGCAGTAGAAGCAGCAAGAGCAGGTTCAGCAGGAAAGGGATTTGCTGTAGTTGCAGATGAGGTAAGAAATTTAGCAGGCAAATCAGCAGAAGCAGCTAAGAATACTACAGAATTAATTGAAAGTTCAATAAAGGCTGTCGAGAATGGAACACAGATAGCAGATAAAACAGCAGCAACATTAAATAATGTAGTTGAGACAGCTCAAAAAACAGCAACAATAGTAAATCAGATGGCTACTTCTTCTGAAGAACAAGCAAAATCAATAGAAGAAGTAACAAAGGGAATAGAGCAAATATCAGCAGTAGTTCAGACTAATTCAGCAACTTCTGAGCAAAGTGCAGCAGCATCAGAAGAGTTAAGCTGTCAAGCTGGCAAAATGAGAGATTTGATTTCTAAATTTAATATAGGAAAAAAATCAAATAGTGTAGCAAAAATGTCATATTCTAAGCCGAAAACAAGTTATAAGCCATCTAGTCTTGCTGAAGTTAGTGAAATAAGTTTAGATGATTTTGATATGAATTCGCAAAGTAAATATTAAAAAACAGAAGAATAGATCGTGAGTCTGTTTTATTAAGGAGGATAATATGAGAACAGTAGAGGCCAGAATAGAAATTCCTATGGGAAGTCAGAATAAGTATGAAATAGATGAAGTGACAGGAAAAATAAAGTTAGATAGAGTTTTATATTCTGCCTCCTTTTATCCTGCTGAATATGGATTTTTCGAAAATACGTTAAGTTTTGATGGAGACCCATTAGATGTATTAGTATTTACATCTGCAGCAACATTTCCAGGTTGTTATATTAATTGCCGAATAATAGGTGGACTTGATATGATAGATGGTGGATTGGAAGATACCAAGATTATAGCTGTAAATGATGGTGATCCACGATATGATAATGTAAATTGCCTAGATGATTTAGCACCACATTATTTGAAAGAAATAGAGAATTTCTTTGCAACATATAAGGTGTTGCAAAATCTAAAAACAGAAGTGCTAGGATTCTTTGATGCTGAAAAAGCAGAAGAATATCTAGATGAGGCAAAAAAAAGATATGAGAATGAAAATATTAATTAACTAAAAAGATACATATTAAAAGCCGATTGATATAAATGAGTCAGTGGGCTTTTATTTTATGCCATGAAAAAAGAATTTGGTTTTCTACAATTTCAGATTTTCTTCCGTAAACTTAATAATTAATAATGGATAAAAATACAAAATTGTTAGAATTGACTAAAAAAAACGTAAAAATCATAAGGATTTTGTTAAAAATTTACAATGAAAAAAGTAAATAAAAGGAGTATTATAAAAAAGTGATTTTGTGAAAAAACGGTGAACATATTGAATAGGTTGGTGAATATATGAAATCAATTATATCATTAATGACAGATATAGAGAAAGAGGCTGCGGATATAGTTAATACGGCTTCTAATAAAAAAAAGTTTATGTATAAACAATCAGATGAGAAAATGACCGAAATCGATAAACATTATAAGAATAAATATAAGCAAGACATTGATAAGTTAAATAGTAAGTGTAGTGCTGCATTAAAGAAAGAGATTGAAAAGGCTGAACAAATTTCTAAGAAGAATATTGAAGAATTAGAGAAAATGTACGAATCTAAGCATGATAAATATATAGATAGCTTATTTAATAAAATAATCAGGATGTGATATATATGAGAGATGATTCAAATCATATAAGTTTAATTACCAAAATAAGAGCCATGGAAGGTAAATTGCTTAAAGATACTGATTATAATAATATGCATAGTATGAATTCTATTCTAGAAATATATGCTTATTTACTTGAAAAAGAAGAATATAGAAAAGTATTCGAGGAATATGAGGATATAGGAGAATTACATCGTAATCAATTAGAGCATTTATTAGTACATACTTTATATGAGGATATAATAAAAATATACAAATTTGCTGCAGGGGATGAGAGGAAATTCCTAGATATTATTATATCACGTTTTGAGATAGATACGTTAAAACAGAATATAGCTAAGTTAGGAATAAAGAATAAAACCAATAAGGTAAGTGTATATGAGCATATATTCAAAAAACATTCAGGAATTAGTATTTCAGAGTTACACAGAGCTAATAATATTAAAGAATTTGCTAAATTAATGAAGGGCACAAAATATCAGAAGCTTTTTGTGGAGTTGTTGCAAAAAGAGAATATGGCATTATCAGATTATGCAACAGCATTGGATATATATTATTTTACCAGTGTATGGAATACAAAGAGTAAGTTTAATCCAGATATTGAAGAAATAATAACTCATATAATAGGTACAGAGATAGATTTATATAATCTTAAGTGTATATTTAGATGCAAGAAGTTTTATGATATGAAACCTGATGAGATAGATAATTATATTGTACCTATAACATATAAGATAAAAAAGAAACAATTAGAATCTATGATACAAGCTGAAAGCAAAAAGAGTTTTCTACATATTTTTAAGGAAACATATTATAGCAAATTAGAGTTATCTTTTGATATAAAAACTATGGATGCATCATTTGAAAGAGTTCTTAATGAGATTCATATGCATTTTATAAAGAATAATCCTAATTCATTAGCTAGGGTGTATACATATTTTGATAAGAAAAACTATGAAATTCATTTTACAACTAGAATTATAGAAAATATTAGATACAAATAACTAGAAAGATAGAGAGGTGACATGAATTATGGTAGAAAAAATGCGCTTTGTCAGTGTTATTGGTCCCAAAGATGACATTGATAGAGTAACGGAAGAATATATTTCTAAGTATGAAATTCATTTAGAGAATACTTTAACGGAATTAAGTTCTTTAGATAATATACATCCATTTTTAGAGTCTAATCCATATAGTCAGCTTCAGAAAAATATAAATCAATTAAAAGATTATATAAAAGAGGTTGATGATGATACAAAGTTAAAGGATATGACTGCTACAGAAGCATCAGCAACAATTATTAAGGCATATGAAGAATATGACAATTTTAATAAAAAAGTAGAGTCATTAAGACAGAAGAAGAGAGAAATAAATGAGCATAAGAATCTAGTAGCTCCATTTATTAATCTGGATTTTGAGTTGTCTGATATTTTAAAATATAAGTTTATTAGATTTAGATTTGGTAAGATGACACATGATCATTATTCTCAATTTATGAAATATGAATACGATAAGCTTAATGTTATCTTTATGGAAAGTAACATAGATGAAGAGTATGTGTGGGGAATATATTTTACCCCAATATTTTATAGGGATAAAGTTGATGCAATTTTTTCATCCCTTCATTTTGAGAGAATTATTATTCCAGAGGATTATGAAGGAACAGCTAAGAATTCATATGATAAATATGAAGAAGAATTGAAGAGTATAGATTTAGAAATTGAATCTAAACGTTTAGAAACATTGGATTATTTTGAAAAGAATAAAATTAATATAGCTAGTGCAATTAAAGTTGTCGACTGCTATTCTAAGAATCAAGATGTTAGAAAAATGGCAGCTTGTACAATTGATACAAGTAGAGTTTTTCAGAATGAAGGACATAATACATATTATATTATTTGTGGCTGGTTATCGGATAGAGATGCTGTATTATTTCATGCAGAACTAGATAAAGATCCCAATGTATTTTGTTTAGTTGAGGAAGCAGATAATCTGCATATTAAACCACCAACGAAGTTAAAGAATTTTGCCCTATTTAAGCCGTTCCAAATGTATGTTGAGATGTATGGATTGCCAACATATAATGAGTCAGATCCAACAGCGTTCTTAGCCATAACATATTCAATATTATTTGGTCTTATGTTTGGAGATGTTGGACAAGGTTTGATTTTAATGATAGCTGGATTTTTATTGTATATGACAAAGAAGATAAATTTAGCAGGAATATTAGGGCTATGCGGTGTATTTTCGACTATATTTGGCTTTGTTTATGGAAGTATATTTGGATTTGAAGATAAGATAAAACCATTATGGGTAAGTCCAATGCACAATGTTATGACAGTTTTATTAGCTACAGTGGCATTTGGTATAGTACTTAACTTATGTGCTATGGTCTTGAATATGATTAATGGAATAAAGCATAAGGATATAGAAACTATATTTTTCGATACCAATGGTGTAGCAGGATTTGTATTTTACATTATGGTTGTATTCTGTGTATTTAAAGTACTTTTAGGAGAACCGTTACCTGCAACATGGGTGCTTGGTTTATGTTTGGGGATTCCTTTAATAGTAATATATGTGAAGGAACCATTAGCTAATATAATTAATAAAAAGGAACATATTATAGAAGGTTCTGTTGGAATGTATTTTGTAGAATCATTCTTTGAATTATTTGAAGTATTACTAAGTTTTTTAACTAATACATTATCATTTGTTCGTGTTGGAGCATTTGCTCTTAGTCATGCTGGTCTTATGAGTGTTGTACTTATGTTAGCAGGCGCAGAGAGTGGTGAACCTAATATGCTAGTTATAGTATTAGGTAATGCATTTGTTATGGGATTAGAAGGTTTGACAGTATCAATTCAAGTACTTAGATTACAGTATTATGAGATGTTTAGCCGTTATTATGATGGTGGCGGAAAACCATTCAAATCATTTATAGCTAGAAATTAACAAGATTAAGATAGAAGTAATTTATAGTTACAATGAATATTAAAAATATATTAGAAAACGAAAAGAGAGGTAATTAATTATGTTTATCAAAATAGCTTTAATCGCAATTTTACTTATGAGTATTGTAGTTCCATTTGGAGGATTTTTATTATCAAAGAGAAATGAAAACTCTTTTAAAATTTCATTAGCAACAAATTTATTTTTATTTGTAGTTACATTAATAGCAGCCAATATAGTTATGTTTAATAGTGATATAGCACTTGCAGGAACAAAAGCTGTTGCTGAGTCAGGAGCAGGAATTGCTGAAGGATTAAAGTATTTATCAGCAGCTTTATGTACAGGTATTGCAACAGTAGGTACAGGTATAGCAGTTTCCCATGCAGCTTCAGCAGCACTTGGTGCAATTAGTGAAGATTCAAGTGTTATGGGTAAGGCACTTATATTTGTTGCCCTTGCAGAAGGTATAGCAATTTATGGATTATTGATCTCATTTATGATTCTTAATGCATAGGAGAGACTATTATGAAGATGTATTTGATTAGTGATAATACTGATACATGTATTGGAATGAAATTAGCAGGTGTGAATGGAGTGGTTGCCCACTCTTATTCACACGTTAAAGAAGAATTACAGAAAGCTTTAGAAGATAAAAGCATAGGTATTATATTAATAACAGAAAAATTATCAAGGGATTATCCTGATTTGATAAATGACATAAAACTAAATAGACTTATGCCACTTATTATTGAGATACCAGATAGACATGGTACAGGTCGTTCACCTGAGTTTATAACTTCATATATAAAAGAAGCTATTGGATTAAAATTATAATAGTTATAGAAGGGATGAAGTAAGCTATGACAATAGAAGAAAAGCTTGAGAATTTTAAAGCAAGTGCACTAAAAGATGCTAAGATGCAAAGTAGTGTAATTATTAAGAATAGTGAAGATAATATTCGTACTAAATTAGAAGAATATGAATTAAGAGCTAAAGAAGATTATGAGAATAAAGTAAGACTAGAATCAAGTATGATTATTAGTAAGAATAATCAAGATATTACAAAGGAATCTTTGATAATAAAGCAAAAGGTTGAAAAGAGAAGATTAGAATTAATAAATAATCTGTTTAAAGATTTAGAGAAGAAATTAAAAGAATTTAAGAAAAGTTCAGAATATGAGGATTTGCTAATAGCTCAAATTGAACAAGTAAAGAGTTATGCTAAAGAAGCAGATTTTATTATATATATAGATAAAACAGATAGAGATTTGATGGATAAGATTGCTAATGCTTCTGGAGCAAAAGTAGAAATAAACAAGAACAATATAATTGGCGGTATTAAGGCAGTTATAGAAGAAAAGAATATTTTATTAGATTATTCATTTGCAGATAAATTGCACGAAGAAAAATTAAACTTTAGTTTTTAAAGGAGGCCGTTTGTAGTGGCTAATATAGGAAACATATATGGAATAAATGGTCCAGTTGTATATGTAAAAGATAATATCGGTTTAAAGATTGCAGAGATGGTATATGTTGGTGAAGATAGACTTATAGGAGAAGTAATAAGTTTAGATAGAAATAGAACAACTATACAGGTATATGAGGAAACTTCAGGTTTAAAACCAGGAGATAAAGTAGAAGGTAGTGGTGGTCCAATATCAGTAACATTAGCTCCTGGAATAATGAAGAATATATTTGATGGAATAGAAAGACCTCTTGAAGAAATAGCTAAGGATTCAGGAGCATATATTAAAAGAGGTTTTAAGTTAGATTCATTAGATAGAGAAAAATTATGGGATGTAACTATAACAGTAAAAGAAGGTGATTATATAACAGGTGGAACAATTATAGCAACAACACCTGAATCATCATCTATAATTCATAAATCCATGGTACCACCAGGTATGGAGGGAAAGGTTACTAAAGTTCAAAAGGATGGAAAATATACAATAGATGACACGATAGTAACAATTGAAGATGAGGATGGTAATATAGAAGAACTTTCTCTTACACAAAAATGGCCTATACGAGTACCTAGACCAACGAAAGGTAGAACAACTACAACAATACCTTTAGTAACTGGACAAAGAGTAATAGATACATTATTCCCAATTGCAAAGGGTGGAACAGCAGCTGTTCCAGGTGGTTTTGGTACAGGTAAAACTATGACACAGCATCAGTTAGCAAAATGGAGTGATGCAGATATTATAGTTTATATTGGATGTGGTGAACGTGGTAATGAGATGACAGAGGTTTTAGAAGATTTTTCTAAGTTAGTTGATCCAAAGTCAGGTAATCCACTATTAGATAGAACAATTCTTATAGCTAATACATCTAATATGCCAGTAGCAGCTAGAGAGGCAAGTATATATACAGGAATTACATTGGCAGAATATTATCGTGATATGGGATATCATGTTGCTATAATGGCAGATTCAACATCTAGATGGGCAGAAGCTTTAAGAGAATTATCAGGAAGATTAGAAGAAATGCCAGCAGAAGAAGGTTTTCCACCATATTTGGCTTCAAGACTTGCAGCCTTTTATGAGAGAGCAGGTTACATTGAGAATTTGAATGGTACTGAAGGAAGTATATCAATTATTGGTGCAGTTTCTCCACAAGGAGGAGATTTTTCAGAACCAGTAACTCAACATACAAAGAATTTTGTTAGATGCTTTTGGGCATTAGATAAATCTTTGGCTTATGCTAGACACTTTCCAGCTATTCAGTGGTTAAATAGTTATAGTGAATATGTTATGGATTTAGCACCTTGGTTTTCTAGAAATGTAAGTCCAGATTTTGTTGGTTATCGTAATAGAATTCTAGCAATACTTACAGAAGAAAGTCAGTTAATGGAGATAGTAAAACTTATAGGTAGTGATATATTGCCAGATGATCAGAAACTTACATTAGAAATAGCAAGAGTAATTCGTTTGGGATTTGTACAACAGAATGCATATCACCCATCAGATACATATGTGCCATTAGAGAAACAATTAAAGATGATGGAAATCATACTTTATTTACAAGATAAGGCAAGTAAGCTTATATCTATGAATATGCCAATGCGATTATTAAGAGAAGATAATATATTTGAAAAGATTATATCAATTAAATATGATGTTGCAAACGATGAAATTGACCGTATAGACTCATATAAGAAAGAAATTGATGCTTTTTATGACAGGATAATTGCATTGAATGCATAAAATTTTGGAGGTAAAGATGTCATTAGAGTATATAGGATTAAGTGCAATTAACGGACCTTTAGTTGTATTAGAGGGCGTTGAGGATGCAGCTTATGATGAAATAGTTAAGATTAATATAGATGATAAAGAAGAAAAATTAGGACGTATAGTTGAAATATATGAAGATAAAGCTGTAATTCAGGTGTTTCAAGGATCAGATAATATGTCATTGAATAATACAAGGGTTAAGCTTACAGGTAGACCAATGGAGATTTCTTTATCTGAAGATATGTTAGGTAGAAGATTTAATGGAATTGGTAATCCAGTTGATGGATTGGGACCAATTAAGTCAGAAGTTAGAAGAAATATTAACGGTCAACCATTAAATCCATGTAGCAGAAAATACCCACGTAATTTTATACAGACAGGTATTTCTGCCATAGATGCACTAACTACACTTATTAGAGGACAGAAATTACCGATTTTCTCAGGTAATGGTCTTCCACATGACCAATTAGCAGCTCAAATAGTAAAACAAGCATCATTAGGGGCAGATTCAGATGAAGAATTTGCAATTGTTTTTGGTGCAATGGGATTAAAATATGATGTTGCAGAATATTTTAGAAAAACATTTGAAGAAAGTGGAGCAAGTGACCATGTTGTTATGTTTACTAATTTAGCCAATGACCCTGTATTAGAGAGACTTATAACACCTAAGGTTGCTCTTACAACGGCAGAATATTTGGCATTTGAAAAAGGAATGCATATTCTTGTTGTACTTACTGATATGACATCATATGCGGAAGCTATGAGAGAAGTTTCATCTAATAAAGGTGAAATACCAAGTAGAAAAGGATACCCAGGATATTTATATAGTGAACTTGCAACAATTTATGAGAGAGCAGGAATAGTAAAAGATTCAAAGGGGTCTATAACACAGATACCTATTTTGACTATGCCAAATGATTATATTACACATCCTATTCCTGACCTTACAGGATATATAACAGAAGGGCAAATAGTTCTTGAGAGAAGTTTGCATCAAAAGTCAGTATATCCACCAATTAGTATATTACCATCATTATCTCGTTTAATGAAGGATGGTATAGGTAAGGGATATACAAGGGAAGATCATCAGGATTTGGCCAATCAGATATTTTCATGTTATTCACATGTTGCAGAGGCAAGATCACTTGCAAGTGTTATAGGTGAAGATGAATTATCACCTACAGATAAGAAATATCTTGAATTTGGTAAGGCATTTGAAAATCAATTTTTGTCTCAGGGAATGGGTGAAAATAGAACAATACAAGATACCTTAGAACTAGGATGGAAGATATTAAAGATTCTTCCTAGGGAAGAACTTGATAGAATAGATACGAAGATTCTTGATAAATATTATCCTGAATAGAGTAGATATGAAGATTCTTGATAGAATGTTATCTTGAATAGGATAGATATGAAGATTTTTGATAGAATATTATCCTGAATATAATAGGAGGTAATTATGAATCCTAATACTTTTCCTACAAAAGGAAATCTTATGTTAGCAAAGAATTCTCTTCAATTGGCTAATACAGGATATGAGCTAATGGATAAAAAGAGAAATATTCTTATTAGAGAGTTAATGGAGTTAATAGAAAAAGCAACAAATATTCAGAATGAAATAGATTCTACATTCTCAGAAGCATATCAAGCATTAGAGAATGTTAATAAGGATATGGGATTATATAAAGTAAAAGATATAAGCAAGGCTATACCGGAGGAAGAAAGCATAAAAATAAAAACTAGAAGTATTATGGGGACAGAGATTCCACTTGTAGAACATGATAGGTCAGATATACATAAACCAGATTATGCTTTTCATGGAATGAGTGTAACACTTGATGACGCCGTAACCAAATTTAAAAAGGTTAAGGAATTAATTATTAAATTGTCAACGGTAGAGACGTCAGCTTATAGACTTGCAGCAAGTATTAAGAAAACTCAGAAAAGGGCCAATGCATTGCAGAATATAACTATTCCATATTACAGTACATTAGCTGTGGAAATAGAAAATGCCCTAGAAGAAAAAGAACGAGAAGAGTTTTCACGCCTTAAAGTTATCAAACAAGTACAAACAAAAAAGAGGTTATAAACTATGCTCCGCAAGAGTTTTATCCTTATATGCTAGTTCCAAATTTAAGAGAATATAATATATTTTTCTCACCGCTTGCGCTCCGTTGCAAAGCGTAACGGTCGTTAAGTTCATACTTCGCATAATTTATGTTCGTATTCACTAAACGCCGACGGTTTGCAAACCCCGAAAAATATATCATATTCTCTTAAATTTTTAACCTTGCTTATAACTATTATAACTTTTATGAGCTAAATTTTATTATTTTTTGTTATTCTCTCGCCATATTTACTTTCGATTTTAATTTTATTGTT
Organism: Lachnospiraceae bacterium; assembly: GCA_015057455.1. Taxonomy (GTDB): domain Bacteria; phylum Bacillota; class Clostridia; order Lachnospirales; family Lachnospiraceae; genus SIG301. Next base: position 73,894 of record SVEH01000004.1, read on the forward strand.
TTACCATCATTGCTGTTTTTGCTTTCAAGGATAGATTTATAAAATATAGCATGATTATATTTATATACCTCAGTAAACAGCATATAATAAAGGGGCTCGAATATGTATGTTTAATGGTGTCTGCGCACCTTGGCCCTTAGTGATTTCAAGCGTCAGCGCAGAAAGAACTTAGTGCCATTAGGTGCAAAGTCAAGTGAGAACGTCCATTAAACATATATATTCGAGCCCGTATTATTGCGTCACTAGCATAGTAACCTAACACTTGCGCGGAGCCAAAAAATCTCCAAATTTGAGCGATAGCTCAAATTTGATAAATGATATAAGAATATTTAAAGAGTGAGAATGGAATTTTATGGGAGGTTTTATGGTATAATTAGAAATATATAGTGATGTCTGGGGAAATTTTCTAATGAAAGGGAGTATGATTATGATAAGAAAGGCAACGGTACGTCGTGGATTGGTTGCAGTAGTTGCTTTATGTGCATGTGTATGCTCTATGGTGTTTGGAAACGTGATGAGTTCTTATGCTGAGGAGATTATTCATACGCATATTTGGGCTACTAAGTACGACGACAAGAATCACTGGGAATACTGTACTGTTTGTAATAAGGTGCAGAATAAACAGGAGCATAAGTGTGTAGACCATTGGTTTAATGGTACAGACAGTTGTGTTCACAATAATTTTAGTAATAGAATATGTGAGTGTGGTTATAACTATACTTATAAGAAACCACATGGAACTACTTCAGATTGGAAGCAATACGCATCTAGATTATTGCATTATAATCATTGTACAACGTGTGGCTCTTGGATAAAGAGTGAAAGATGTACAAAGGGTGGAACTAATACTAGTTGTAAAAATCCAGGAAAATGTGATAAATGTGGTGCTGTTTCAACAAAGAATAATCATTTTGTAACTACAGGTGGTAAGTGTAGAGATTGTGGAAAGCAGATATTGAATATTTCTGATCATACAATTAAGTATGCAGATGATTATAAAACTGCAACAATTAAATTCTCTATGAAGCCTGTTGTTGAAGGTGGAAAGTTAACTGGTACAATTAGTGGATATACAGGAAATCCTAACTACACAAGTGCAAAATGGACAAGTACAAGTAAAAGTGATGGTACTTATGAGTATACAGGTGTATATACATTTGATCCTAAGAGACAGAGAAAGTGTACAGTTAATATGGGAGATACTCAAAGTGCATTAACAATTAATGGCGAGAAAATCTACATTGATGCTAATTTATTTAAGTTTACTATATGGCAAGATCATGGTAAGCCAGATGTGAATGAAGTACAACAAAAGGATCAAAAAACATGTGGCGATTGGGCGACAATTAAAGAGCTTACTATATCAGGAAAAGAGGATTTATCAAAGATAGTAACAATTAGTATTATTGATAAGGAATCAAAGGATGTAATTGTAGATAAAGCTCAAACAGATGTTAAAGATGGTAAGTTTACATACAAATGTACTCCACCATTAGAAGGACCTGTAGAGGGAAGAAGTTATATATTAAAGGTTGTAGACGAAATAGGTAATGAGACAGAAAAAGAATTTAAAGTATATAGGACTGATTGTAGAGCGCCAATTATAAGATCTGAAAAGGAATATACTGAGTGGTCACAAACAAAGAATCTTGTATTTAAGTTAACTGATTATGGTGCAGGAAAGGCTGCTACAAGTATTCTTGATCAAGTAAGTTATGTTGATGCAAAGATTGTAGATGGTGGATTTAATGCTTGTTATACATTCTCTGTTGAGAATTATGGAGTGACAGAGTATAAGTTATATGTAAAAGATGGTTTAGGAAATGCTGCTTTAGAAACTATAAAAGTAGGTAGAGTGGATAATACAAAACCAACAGTTACAGAACTTAAACATACATACAAATATGATTCTACAGTAGTTAAAGAGGAAGAGAAGGATGAAGAGGCAGATGTTTCAGCATCACCAGGACCATTATCAGAAACTAAGCCAGTTGGAGCAACTATAACAGTTGAAGCTAATGATAAAAATACTAAACTAAAAGCAGAAGGTTCAGGTGTTGCAGGCTATGCCGTTACAACATCAAAAGATGAGATTAAAGCTAGTGACTGGCAAGAATTTAATACATTATCAGTTGATAAACCTGGTAAGTACTATATATGGGTTAAAGATAAAGCAGGTAATATAGCTGATCTTAAGGTTGTAACAATAAAAGATGATTATAGTATGGTTATAGGTGAAGACGTTAAGAAAGATGATGGCAAGGACGATGGTGGCAAGTATGAGGATGTTCCTAAGGTGCCAGATGAGGAAGACAAAAAGAATGACTCTAAGGAAGATAAATCAGATTCAGAAGAAGATGATGATACACCTTCTACGGGAGATACAAGTTTTGTTCTTGCAGCAGGAATTATGTTAATTATTTCAGGAGCTATTGCATTATTATTTATGAAAAAGAAACGTGGTAATTTTGTGTAGAAGAGTGAAATGAATATAGAAAGTTTTATAGAAAAGTTGTATATTATTTAATAAAAATGGTTTATTATTATAATAATTAGTGCTATAATAATATCTGTTGGAAATCAAGTACAATAAAAAGGGCGAGGTATAATTATCTCGCCCTTTTGTTATAGGTAATTTTGAGTTTTGTTACACCTCACGCTAAAAAGTGTCATATGTAACAGATTGAAAAAAACATTTAAATATAAAAACTGAAAGTTAGTGTATGGAGGATTATTAAGTGGAAAAAAGGAATTACAATATTGAGGTACTACGAGTTATATCTTTTATGTTTGTAATAGTAGTACATTCTGCTAATTATTATTGTGAAGAATTTGGAAGAATTATAGGAAAACAATTTGCCTTTGCATATTTTATTAATGTATGCGCAAGAGTTTGTGTGCCTTGCTTTTTTATGATAAGTGGAGCATTACTTTTAGGCAGAGAGGAATCTGTTTCAAAATGTATTAAAAGAGTAGGAAAGTATATAAGAGTATTGGTAGTATGGAGTGTTATATATTATTTATATAACGTTTATATTATGGGGAAAGATGTGAATTTATATGAAGTATTTAATAAACCAACAGAAAAGCATTTGTGGTATTTGTATGCATTAATACCTATTATGGCATTTTTGCCTTTTTTTCAAATGATTTGTAAGAATATGAAAGAAGAACATGAAAAATGGTTTGTAGCAATAGGAGTGTATTCAATCATAATAACATGTTTTGGAGCAGAGTTTTATTATAATAACGTGTTCTTTGGCTCAAGACCACATTTTATACTTTTATTTTTTGTAGGTTATTTTATTAGTAAGCGTATTGATAAAATATCAGTTCATAATAGTGTATTAGTGGTAATATTTGTAGTATCTGCGTTTATTAATACATTGTTTGGAGTTTATATGAGTTATGAAAAGGGAGAGTATTGTAAGTATGGAACTTATTATATAAATCCATTTATTTTATGTAATAGTATAATATTATTTATATTAGTGCTTAGAATTAAAGATGGACAGTTAGAATTAAAGGGAACACTAAAAAAAATAGTAGATTTAGTATGTAGGTATTCTTTTGGTATATATTTAAGTCATATATTATATTTAGATGCACTTAAGCTTATATTAGATAAAATATATATACCTGCATACATAGGAATTCCTAGTATGATATGTATAGTTGGAGTTGTTACATTGGGGACAGTATGGATATTAAGTAAGAATAAGATAACGAAGATGATAATGTAGTTTATAAATTATATTAATAAGAAAATATAATAATAATAATACCCAGTATATGTAAAATAAATGTAAAGTTTATATAGTATAATGTTTATTATAGAGTCTTTGTGTGAAAAGATGCTTTTTGTTTGTAGTACAAGAATATTATATAAGTGGATTATTTAATATAAAGTATGTATCTGGGGGTATGTATATGTTAAATAAAATAAGGTGTAAAAATGTATTAAAAAAGAGTTATAATAGTGTGCAAGAAAGATATACTACAATTATTATATTTTTGGTTATATTTAGTTTTATGTGCATTATGGTATCATTAGAAGATAAAGAATATAGAGAAGAAAAAAGTATAGGAGCAACTTCTTGTGATATAGAAGCTGTTTTATATGAGAATGCAAATTATACTGGTACAGGGGTAAAACTTACAACAGCGGGAATTAATGTATCAGGTTGGGATGTAGGCGTGAGTAAATATTTAGAGGTTGGAGTAACAATAGATCAAGGATCTAGTAAAAAGCATATTGTTGAGATAAATATGCCAAGACAGTTATATGTTGTAAGTCAAGATGTGGACTATGTAATTCCAGGGTTTGAGAGTGTACAATTTCAACATAATGGAAGTATGAAGATTAATGGTGATGCAGGTGTATATACGTATCATGAGAATAGTGGAAAATTAACATATGTATTGGAAGTGTCTGATACTAGCATAATAACAGAGGCAACTATTCAATTAGAATTAAGATATGATGATGCGTTTTGGGATAAGCAAATTGGATTTGCATGAGAAACTATACTGTAAAGAGTTAACAACAGAGGTTCAGATACCATATTGGACAGATGATAGTGGAAAGAAGCATTATTTAGAGTTAGATGTTGATAATATAGATTACTCTGTTTATGGAGAATTAAATTATGAATGTATATATGATAAAGAAAATGGAGTAGTTAAGTTAGTTGTAGACAATTTTTTTGATACAGAAAGAACATTAAATGATATAGATTTCCCTTTTAAAGTTCCAAGTGAGTTACTAAGTTTGGATGATGAAGCAATAGATTTTGCTGGTGGATATATTACGGTTACAGCTATTAATATACATAATGAGCAAATAACTCTTAGTAAAAAAACAAGTATTGCTAGCCGTGAATATGTTATAAAAGAAGATATAGATGAAGATTTAGATGTGTATAATGATGAGAATGATGTATATTACTACAATAAGTTATGTGAAGAGGCAATGATTTATTTTGGAGATTTTTGGATAACAAATGGTGGATATTTGAATAGCGTTGAAAAGCAGTTTACATTTACAATGCCTAAGGAAATTTTAGTTGCATATATGGAATTATATTCATACGCAGGTGATGAAAATTATGAAATAGAGTACTCATTGCAAGATAAAAATGGCAATAAAGTATATTTTGACTCAAAAGGTAATATAGTTAAGAGTGGTACAAGTGGCGCAAGAGAGACCTGGAAAATAACAATAGATAATCCATATTATCAAGATGATAGAGGGTCTGGAGTTTGTTATTTAGGTAGACCTGACTTGCCAAAAGAACATAGAAAGTATTATTTTAAAACTGTAAAATATAGAGTTGGTTCAATAGAATCAAAATCTAATCATACAACAGAAGTATATGGATACCTAAATGATAGTTGTGTGATGGGAGGTTCATATTCTTTAGGTTGCAAGGTTGAATCAATAGGAAATCCTAGTATTAATACATTTAATGCTTATTTATATGTAAATCTAGTTGATTATAGAAATACACATGGATATATAGATATTGATGAAAGTGATGTTGATATTGTACAAGCAGGCAATAGCTTTGATATGAGTGGAAAAGCATATGCGACTTATAGTACAGGAACAACAAGTAATTTACTGAATGATGTTAGGATAGGTATTTTACTACCAGAAGGAATAAGTATACAAGAGGAGAATATAAGATTAACTAATTATGATGGAGAAAAAGTTGAATTAGCAAGTTTAACAAAGCAAGCTTATACCAATGGTAGGAATATGTGGATTATTAAGGTGGATCCCGAATATTATATAGGTTATTATAAAGAAGATACGGATAGAACATCAGGATTTTTAGATTCAATAGATAATTCTAGTACAATAAAGTTTAATATAACATTTACAACAAGTAGTAGTATGACCAATGCTAATTTAAATAGTGATGAGATGTTTTATTTTACAGCTAAAGATTTACAAGCATATAGATGGGCTTATAATTATTATAAAGAGGATCCATGGGATTTAAATGAAAATGGAGATACCACAGATTATTTAATGAAGTCTTCAGATGAAGTGAAAATGTCAATAGTTACAGATGCATTAGTTATTAATGTGGAAGACAATATTAGTATGGAAGGTGAAGGTAAAGTAACTAGTAGAGTAGGATTAATAGAAAAAATAGAAGATGTTGTGACTTATTCTATAAAAGTTAATAACCTTAAGAGTGGTACGCTTAGATTGTATGATCATTATATTGCTATTCCGAAGAAAAACTCAGTAAAGGATAGTTATTTAGTTAAGGAAAGTGGTACTGTAGGATTTGATATGATATTAACAAAAGGTGTTGAATTCCAAGGAAGTGACATATTTGAGGCTTTTTATACGGTTGAAGAAGGACTTGGATTTGTTGATATAAAAGATTTAGATTCTAGTAAGTGGTATTCTAGTAGTAAATTATTAGAACAGTATACTTGGAGTGATATAACAGGTATAAAAGTACGCTTAAAGAATAATAGATATGTTTATACTGACTTTGATACTACTATTAAAATAGATATGAAGGTTAAATCAGATGATTTAGAGATAGTGGAAAATTGTATGAATAAATGGAGTAGTAGAGTAAATTATATATTTGCATATAGTAGTGGAAAAGTAGGTGGATATATTAGTACAGCTGGATGTGGCGCGCAAACAACAAAGTCACTAGTAGAAAATATAACAGATAGTGGTAGACTGGCTGAAGATGATACTTTGGGGGATCCACTAGATGATACACCAAATACATATGATGAAAAGTGGGATTATTTGTATAGGTGGAAACTGTTATTAATTATGTCATCAATAGTAAGTGTTTTAATGTTATTTAAAATAAAGAATCAAATATGACGAAAAATTATTTACAAAATACAAAAAGGAGAGACAAGATGGATAATAAACAGACAGAGAAAGATAATGAAATTAAAGAAGAACAAGAAAAAAGAACAGAAAAAAAAGATGATAAGGAAGTATCATCTAAGAAATCTACAAAGAAGAAATTCATAGCTAAGAAAATCAAGTTGAAATTAGTTAGTGTGTTAATTATAGTTATTGTAGTTTTAGTGGCTATAATAGGTATACTAATAGAAATTAATAGCGCTAAGAAAGAAAAGGAGATTATTACAAAATCAACTTTAGAGAAAATAATTAATGTAAGTGATTTGTCTACATTTGAGGCAGTATATAATGGTGTGGCAAAGTCTATGAACGAAGAAAAACCTGAAAAAGTTGATTATCATGTATCATATGAAGCTAAGGTAAAAGCAGGTATAGAATTTGATAAAGTAGATATTAAAATTGATAATGAGAAAAAAACAATAAAAGTTAAAATTCCAAAAGTAAAAATAACAGAAGTGGTTGTTGATATCGCATCTCTTGATTATTTATTTCAAAACAATAAGGCTAATGATGAAACAGTATCAGAGGAAGCATATAAGTTATGCAAAGAAGATGTAGAGAAGGAAAGTGCTACTAATGATGCAATTTATGAATTGGCAGAGGAAAATGCAAAAAGTGTTATTGAAGCACTTATTAAACCATTTGTTAGCCAATTAGACTCAGAATACGTTTTAGAAATTAAATAAGGAGAGATTAAGATGAAGAAAATTATTATATTATTGATGTGTATTGTAACGTTAGGATGCACGTCATGTAAAAAAGAAGAAGTAAAAGAACTAAAACCAGAAGCACCTCAAATGAAATCTATATGCGAGTTAGCAACAATGAAATGTTACTATCATAATGTTGCCAAATTTAAAGAAACTGATGCAGAAGGAATATTATGGTGGCAGAAGGATAGACATTTTTGGATTGAATATGATGGAATAGTTACACTAGGTGTAGAAGCAGCTTTAGTTGACATTAAAGTAAAGGGAAATAGAGTAACAATTACAATGCCACCAGCAAAAGTACTTAGTTGTGAAGTTAATGAAAAAACTCTTACAGAAGATTCATATATTATTGCAAAAGGTTCAGCTGATGTAGAAGCAGAACATCAAACAGAAGCATTTAAAAAAGCTCAAAAGAATATGAAGAACGAAGCAGAGAAAGATGAGGCTTTACTTGCAAGTGCAAGACAAAGAGCAGAGAAGCTTCTAGAGGATTATGTAAATAACATTGGGGAACTTGTGGATAAAAAGTATGAAATTAAGTGGGTATATGTGGATAATGAGGGGAACAAACTATAGACTAATATAAGGTTTTGTAAAGATAAAGTAAAAAAATATAACCTCCGATATATAATTCGTGGTATTGTAAAAATCACGTTATATATTGGAGGTATTGTTTTGGTTACGATATATTATTTATTAGTTACTGTAATTGCATTTTATGTAATGTTAAAGTTTTTTTTACAAAATCAAAAAGTAGATTCACGATATGCAATGTTGAGCTTTTTGATAATGGTAAATTGTCTGGGACGATTTTCATTAGCAATATCCCAAACTGAGGAAATGGCATTGTATTCAACAAAGTTAATGTATATAGGAAGTACATATGCGTTGTTAGTTACGCTTTCAGTAGTTGAAAGATTGTGTCAGTTTAAAATTTCCAAAATAGTAAAGGCAAGTTTATTGGTATTTTCATCAACAATTATAGGACTTGTTTTAACTGTTGAAAAACATGATTTATATTATAAAAGTGTGCGACTTGTAAAAGCAAATGGATATAATTATTTAGAAAAAGAGTATGGCCCATGTCATATGTTAAATCCTATGTGGTCAATATTTATAACAGTTCTTATGTTAGGTACTCTAATATATGCATATAGAAATAATAAAAGTATATCGTATAGGTTGGTTCGTGTTATAGGAATATTAGTTTCTATTCCTATGATTGCGTATATTGCTGAAAAGATATTTAGGCCATCAGTAAGTTTTGTTGTAATAGGTTATTTAATAATAATAATACAACTAAATAGATTGTATACAAGAGTATACACATATGATATAACTGCTAATATTATTTATTCTATTGAAAGAATGAAGGAATATGGTTATATGTTGTTTGATGAAAAGGATAGATATGTAGGAGCAAATGAATATGCAAAAGAATTATTTCCAGAAATATGTATATGGGCAATAGATGAAACACCAAAAAATAGAGATACTTATCTTTATAGAGAAGTGGTTGAATATTGCTTGAATTATAAAGGAGACAAATTTGAGCCAAAAACAATTGAAGTTGGAGAAAATTATTTTGAAGTGCAATGTACGGAGTTGTTAGGTAAGAGAAATAAAAGTCTTGGACATGTATTAGAATTTGTTAATAGAACTGCAGAGAAAAAGTATCTTAATGCTATGATGGATTATAGTATTATGTTAGAGCAAGAAGTTACAGAGAAAACGGAAGATATATTGCATGTAAAAGATATGTTGGTATTAGGAATGGCTGATTTACTTGAAAATAGAGATGTTAGTACAGGTGGACATATAAAGAGAACAAGTTCAATAGTAAAGATATTTGGGAAAAAACTAATAGAACATGCTGAAGATTTTGGCATAACAGAATTATTTTTAAAGAGAGTTGAAAAAGCTGCACCGATGCATGACATTGGAAAGATTGCAATTGATGATAAAGTACTTCGCAAACAAGGTAAATATACAGATGAAGAATTTGAAATAATGAAAAGGCATACTGTTGAAGGCGGACGAATTATAGAACAGATTATGAAAGATGTTGAAGATGAAAAGGTATATAAGATAATACGAAATGTAGCTGCTTATCATCATGAAAAATGGAATGGAACAGGTTATCCAGAAGGTTTAAAAGGTACAGATATTCCATTAGAGGCAAGAATTATGGCATTAGCAGATGTATTTGATGCATTAGTAAGTAAAAGATGTTATAAAGATGCTTTTTCATATGATAAGGCATTTAATATTATTGAAGAATCATTGGGACAACATTTTGATCCAGATTTAGGTAAACTATTCTTAGAATGTAGACCAGAATTAGAGGAATTATACGATAAACAATAATTTGAGCTTCGCTCAAATTGGGTGATTTTAGGCTCCGCACAAGTGGAGTCTATTATTATAAAGGAGAGAATGGGATATGTTTATTACAAAATTTAAGATGGCAAATTTAGTGACTTATATGGGCGTTGTTTCATCTGTTTTTGCAATATATTATGCATATATGTATGAGACTAAATGGGCATATATTTGTTTGATTATATCAGGTGTTTGTGATATGTTAGATGGAATGTTTGCAAGGAGATTTAAGAGGACTGATGAAGAAAGAGAAATTGGTATACAAATGGACTCATTGTGCGATGTTGCTAGTTTTCTTATAGTGCCAATTGCTATTTATATATCTATGGGATTAGACCAATGGTTTAGTTTTATATTTTATGCAGTTTATATAGTGTGTGGTATTACAAGATTAGGTTATTTTAATGTATATGCGAATGAACATAAGGGAGAAGTATTAAAAGTATATAGAGGATTAGCTGTGACTTATGCAAGTCTTATATATCCTGTAAGTTTAATTGTGATTCATCTGTTGAATACATATATATTAAAGCCAAGTAGCATGCCTTTATATTCTCAAACATGTTTGATATATGCATTACATTTGGCAATTATGTTAAGTATGTCTTTATTGTTTATGTTAGATATACCTATACCAAAGCCAGGAAAGAAAGGATATATTTTCTATGCAGTTTTAGCTATTGTGGCAATAGGAACTATAGTAATTCTTTTCTAGCAGTTATATGATATATAAATTAAATTGCAAGAGTTAATAATTGTTGGAGTTAATGAATTAAGGACAGCTGGAAAAATAAATGTGGAAAGCAGGGCTTAATTGTAATTATACAGGTAAATATGAAAAGCATGGTTAATAATATTGATTTTTTACTCTTAAAGTGGTATAGTAAGAAAGGTTGTTTTTCTTGCAACCTTTCTAGAAATTTTAGTTTTATGGAGGAACGTAATGAAGCTTAAGGGTAAAAGAATAGCAGGTATAGTAATATCTGCGGTGGTAGTAAGTGGATGCGTAATGGGACATATGACTAGTCAAGAAGTGTCAGCGTCTAAAGCATCAGATGTTAATAGGGAATTATCGATACAAGAAAGATTTCAGGGAGTAAGAAAAGAGGTACATACCTCAGATAGTAACAAGGAGTATGAGGAAGTAAGGGTAGTGGTTAATCTAAAGTCTGATTCAGTTGCAGAGAAGACAAATGATGCAATATCTGATTATAATTCTGAATTAAAATCCAAAGAAGACAAAATATTAAATAAACAAGATGAAGTAATTAAGAAAGCAGAGGAGATTACAGGCAATAAAGTTGTAAATCGCTCAGCGTATTTAGTTAACTCATTTTCAATTGATACAACAAGAGAGAAAATGGACGATTTAGAAGAATTAGATGGTGTAGATTGTGTATATGAATCTAGTACATATACAGTTCATATGGATAAAGCATTAGATGATGCATCTGTGGAAGAAGAATGGAATGACAATAACTATGGTTACACTGGTGAAGGAACAATAGTTGCTGTATTAGATACAGGTGTTAATTATGAACATAAGGATATGGTACTAGGTACTGGTGTTAAAACTAAGTATAGTGCCAATGAATGGAAAGAAAAAATACAGTTATTAGGTTACGGTGCGTATAAGACAGACAAAGTTCCATTTGCATATAATTATGCTACTGGCGAGAATGATTGTCTTGCTGATGGTGGTAATTTTATATCAAAGTTACTTTCATCACCATTTCATGGTTATCATGTTGCAGGTATTGCAACTGCTAATGGTGAAATTAAGGGTGTAGCTAAGAACGCCCAAGTATTAGGAATGAAAGTTATTGGAGATAACAATTCAAATAGTACAATTGACGGAATAATAAAGGCTATTGAAGATGCTGTAAAACTTGGTGCAGATGTTATTAATATGAGTTTAGGTATTAATAGTGTAGCTGTTAATGATTCTGAATTATTACAAAAGACTGTTACAGAGGCAACTAATGCAGGTGTAGTTTGTTGTATATCTGCAGCTAACTCAGGTACTAGTTCATCTCAAAGCGGTGGAGCAACTAATGAATTAGATAGAAAAGATACTTCTACAGTACATACGCCAGCAGTAACAAAGTCAGCATTAACAATTGCTGCATCAACAAATGAGAAAAAAAATGAAAAGATTGGTATGGCATCATTTTCATCATGGGGACCATCAAATGAACTTGATATTAAGCCTGAACTTACAGCGCCAGGTCAAGATATAAAGGCAACATTAGATGGAATAGATAAATATTCTACAATGAGTGGAACATCTATGGCATCTCCATTTGCAGCAGGATGTAGTGCAGTATTAGTTGAAGCTACTAGAGCAAAGAATCTTGGATTAACTCCAAATGAATTAAGTTTATATTTAAAAAATAACTTAATGAATACAGCTAAAGTAGTTACTGATAGCTATAAGAATCCATATTCTGTTAGATATCAAGGAGCAGGACTTGTAAATATATACGATGCAGTTAAGAATAATGTAATTGCAACATGTAACGGTAATGCTAAAGTTGAGTTAAGAGAAATTAATAATAATATAACAAATACATTTAAAATTACGCTTAAGAATTATGGTTCAACAGATACAACTTATAATTTAAGTGAAGCTCAAATTTATACAGATTATACTAAGAATACAGGTTTTATACATCAATATAGAGTAGTTCCAGTAGATGGTGCAAAGGTAACATTTAATACAAATAAAGTTACAGTACCAGCAAATGGAAGTATTGATGTTACTGGAACAGTACAATTAGGTTCAAAATTTGAAACAAATCAATATGTAGAAGCTTTTATTAAGTTTACTGGAGAAAATGCAGTAGATTTAGGTCTTCCATTATTAGCATTCTATGGTGATTGGTCAGCTGAGTCAGCTATAGATGCACCAGTTTATGAGAATGGTAATAGATTAATTCAGGTTGCAGATGGTACAGGTTTAACTGAAGTTTACAATGGTACAAGTGATCATTATTACGGAAGAAAATATAAACTTGTAGATAAGAAGAGAACTGCATTAAACAGAAATAATACTAACGAGATAGAAGAAAGATTACAAAAAGAAGCCGCTAATGTAGATATGGATGATTTGTCGGAAGAGCAAGTAGATGAAATTGTTAAATCTATAGGCGATATTATAAAAGATGATGAAAATGAAGACAAAGAAGGATTTTTATCTAAATTAAAAGATTTAATATTAAAGGGTGTATTTATTAATGAAAATGAAGAACATACATTAAAAAATATACTTGGAGGATATAGCGCAGTTGTATATAAATCTAAATTTGACGGATATTTAAATATTAATGCTAATGTACCTTTTTCAAATATGTCAGTTGTTAAAGTAAATGCATTTTTATTAGGATATAGCAATGTATTAGAAAGTAACGTTATAGGTAACTTTAACAAGAATATAGCTGTAGATAAAGGTGCTATGTATGTATTTATCTTTAATAAGTTATATGATTATGATAGTAGCGAAGAATTTGGAAGAATTACAGTGAAACAAGCTAATAGTGCTACAACACAAGAGATTGAAACTTATTTTGATAAGAATGAAGTTGCATTTTCACCTAATAAAGATGGAATTGGAGATGAAGTAATTCCATGTGCTATTAATTTAAGAAGTGCAAAAGAAACTGCTATATATGTAGTAGATAGCAATAACAATAAAGTAAGAGAACTTGGTACAAATATACCAACAGCGAAGTATTTTTATAGTGCTGGTGCTAATAATGCATTATTAGGTAACGCACAACCATTTTTATATGATTTCATGAGAACTGATTTTGTAAAATGGGATGGTATGTTATATGATGGACAATCTGGCAAATATGTCAAAGCACCAGAAGGCCAATATTATATTCAAATAGAATCAAAGATTAAAAGTGATTCTATGCCACAAGTTGTAAAAATGCCAATAAAAGTTGATTATGAAAAACCAACTTTAAAATCATTTAGTGTAACAAAAGAAGGTACTAATACAATTATGACATTTAGTGCAAGTGATAATGTAGGAATTTCACCACACTATTATGTAGATATTGATGTGAAACAAGGAAATGATTCAAAGAATATTACATTTAGCCAATTATATGTTGAAACTGAAACTAACAGTAAGGGCGAATATGTTCTAAACCTTGGAAACATCGGCGAAAGCAATATTACATGCATGATTGAAGACCAAGCAGGAAATCAAATAATGTCTACAACAGTAAGCAATAAATAAATGTAATATATGTAAGTATTTTCTAGTATTTTACTTGTTACAGCAGAATTAATAATAATTAACATAAATTTAATTGCCTAATAGGTGATTTTCATTTAAATTATGATATGTTGCGTAAAGGATAAAAAGCTAACATTATGAAAGTAATGTTAGCTTTTTATTATAGGGAGCTGAAGATGACTTGTCATCTTTGTTATAATACTTAGGTAATGAAAGAGGAAACTAGTGAAAGGGATTAAAATATTTAATAAGAAAATAACTCAAGCATCGATATTTGGTTATTTGAGTATGGGTATTGTTGCAATAATAATTGCATTAGTTATTGTATTTTCATATTGGCAGATAGATAATCAGTTTTGTAAGGAACGATTAAATACTATCTCAGTCGTGTCAGAAAAAATCACCCACAATATATATAATAAATTTCAATATGTAAAATCAAACTTAATGTTTGCAATAAGTTATTTAGACGTAATGGAAGAAGCTAAACATGAACATATAAATAGTAGAATATTAGATACTGAAGATGCATTGGGATATACAAAAAATGATGGAATAGTATTTTTATTTGATGATAAAGGATTTTACTATGGTAATCAAGGGAAACTAGGAAAATGGGCAGATCAGGATTTTCTTCAACTTAATTCAAAGGGAAGTATAACTATAAACAATCTACCGACCTATGGTGAGGAAGATTATTTATTGTTTTTCTATAAGTTTAAGAAACCACATATGATGGATGGTATTAAAGTAACCCATATAGCACTTGCTAGAAAAATGTCAATATTGGATTTTGATTTAGACATAGGAAAGTATGGTGATGTGGATAATTCTTATGTCATTAAAAAGAATGGTGTAGGTGTATATAGTCAATCTAAGAATGAGGTTTTTGTAAATGTATATAATATTTTAACTGCATTAGAAGAGGCAGAGTTTGATCATGGTGACTCGTATAGTGACATAAAAACAAATATAAAAAATAATAAGTCTGGTTCTACACATATTAAATATAAGGGTAGTGAGTATATGATTGCATATCAGCCAATAGGTATAGAAGATTGGTATGCATTGTATATTGTTTGTCATGATACTATGAGTACTAGTACACGAGAATTTATAGTGCAAACAGTAGTTATAGTATGTGTAGCAGCAAGTATTTTGTTGTTAGTATTTATAGTTGTATTATTGTTAAATAATAAGGAGTGGCGAAAAAAAGAGAATATAATAAGGGAAAAGTTGCGCATCGCTGCAGAAGAGAGTAAGAAAGCGAATATGGCAAAAAGCGAGTTTTTATCACATATGTCTCATGATATAAGAACACCTGTTAATGGTATAGTTGGAATGACTCATATAGCCAAGAAGAATTTGCATGATAATGTGCAAGTAGGTGAATGTCTAAGCAAAATAAGCAATTGTTCTAAACATTTAGTTCTTTTAATAAATGATGTATTGGACATGTCACGAATTGAAAGTGGTGCATTGACTTTGAAAAATGAGGCATTTTCTATTGAACAGACACTTAAGGAGTGTTCAGATGTAATAGAAGGAAGATTATATGACAGAAAGGTTAATTATATACCACAATTTGAAGGTATAAGCTCTGAATATATAGAAGGTGATGAGAATTATCTTAAGCAAATATTGATAAATATATTAGGTAATGCAGTAAAATTTACACCAGATGGAGGGACTATAAGTTTTAAAGTTACAAGAGAAGAGACAAAGGATAATAAATCTCTTTACAAATTTGTTATATCTGACACAGGTATAGGAATGAGTGAAGCATTTTTAAAGAATATATTTGAACCATTTGCACAAGAAGAAGATGGAGCACGTACTAGATACAAGGGAACAGGACTAGGAATGGCTATTGTTAAAAAATTAATTGATAAAATGAATGGGAATATTTCAGTTACTAGTGTAAGGGATAAAGGAAGTACTTTTACATTTCAAATTCCATTTAATAAAGCAAATAAGGTTGAAGAGGTTATAGTAGAAGAAGAGACTCAAGAAATAAAAATAGATGGAAAAGTATTACTTGTTGAAGATAATGACCTAAATAGGGAAATTGCAGAATTCCTATTAGAAGATTATGGTATTGAGTATGATTCTGTGGAAGATGGAAGTAAGGCAGTGGAGCTATTTGCTGATTCAGAGATTGGTGAGTATAAAGCTATATTAATGGATATTAGGATGCCTATAATGAATGGTTATGAGGCAACAAAGACAATTCGTAGTATGGATAGAGAGGATGCTGATTCTGTAGTTATTATAGCTATGACAGCCGATGCATATGCAGAGGACGAGAAGCGTTCTATGAGTAATGGTATGAATGGACATATATCTAAACCAATAGATATGAATAAGTTTATAAATACCATGAAGCTTTGCACAGAAAGTGCATAAAAATATGAGAAATATAATGGTGGGGATAGAAATAGAAAAAATTAAATAATTAATGAAAGGGTAGTAAGTGTAATGAAGAAGTTTGTAGTAGGTTTATGTTTAATTATTGTTATGATGAGTGTAGCAGGTTGTGATAAGCAGTCTAAGGATAAGGATCAAGATGTGCTTACAATTTCATTAACTCATAATAATATACCGCTTATAGAAGCATTGAGAAAAGAATTTAAGGACATTGAGTTTAGAATTGATGATTATTATGGTAATAATCCAACAGAGTATTATAGTAAAAAGCTAGAATGTAATGATTATGGTGATATTCTTATAAATACAATACAGTTAAATAATGAAACAGCTAAGGATAAATTACTTGATATATCAGGATATGGTTTTGTAGGGAATTATCAAACAGAGATGTTAAAGCAATATGACGTTGACGGTGGTATATATCAGTTACCAGGACCTGTAATGATTCGTTCTATGGCATATAATAAAACTTTGTTTAAGGAAAAAGGTTGGAAAGAACCTAAGAATCATAAGGAATTAGTTAAACTATGTAAGAAAATAAGAAAAGAAACAGATATTACACCTATTTCTTTTGGAGCAGTTGGAGTTGGATATTATTTTACAACTATGACAACATATGCTCAAACAAAGTATCTTACAGAAGCTAATTGGATTAAAAATGAAAAGAATTATTTAAAAGGTAAAGCATCATGTAGTCATATATTTGCAGATGGTATAAAAATGGTAGAAGACCTTATACAGGCCAATGCTTTTGATGTTGAAAAAAATGAAGATTTTTGGGATACTCAAGCAATAGAGTATATGGTAGATAGAAAGTCAGCTATGGTTAATATATGGGCATGTCAAGATAAATTCATTGAATTAACAGCGAAGAGTAAAGATGAATTTGAATTAATACCATTTTATAATAATGAAGGAGATGCGCTATTAGGTACAATAGTATCAGCACATGTAGGACTTTCAAAGTCTTTAGGAAAAAAGGAAAATAAGAAAAAATTAGAGAATGCTATTCGTGTTATGGAGTGGTTAGCTAAGGAAGAAAACATGAATTATATGAAGAGTGGAGAAACAGAGATAATGCCACTTGAAAATGCAGATAATTCTGATACAGCAGAGGTTTATTCAGATGTTTGGGAAGCTAATATAAGTGGTATGAAGGCACCTATGTTGTACACTAATTATGAGGACATTATGATTGAAACTGCAGAGTTTATTAAGGATGCAATGATAAAAGGTGATGATTTAGGTGGACTTGTAGAATTAATAGACAAGAGACATAAGGAATTACTTAAAGATTCAGGAGAAAATGCTATATTAAAAGTTACAGATAGATTTACTCATGAACAAACAATTAAGCTTATGGCAGATGTAATACTTACAAATAGTAAAGCAGATATAGCATTATTATCTGATTCAGAAGACTTAAAAGATGGAGTGCCAAATAGATATGGAGTAGGTGGAAAACTTTACGAAGGAAATTATTATTCTCAAAATATAAATGTTTGTGTGCCAGGTGAGGGCGATAAGATTGTAACAACAACTCTTACAGGAAAGCAAATTCGTAAGTTGGTAGAAGAAGGAAAGTATGAAACAGCTACAAGAGTAGATGATGAAAGTAAGAGGGGAAGCGCATATTTTAGATACTTATGGACAGGAATGGATGTAACTATGAAAGATGGCAAGGTTGTATCAATGAAGTTATCTGATGGAAAAGAGATAAAGGATAAGGATAAAATTACAGTAGCATTTTCAGATACAGATATACCTGAAGATAAGAAAAAAGATATGAAGCTAAAAGACCAAGGAATAACATGTTTAGATGCATTTATGAAATATATAGAAGAACATGATGGAGTATTGTCACCAAAGGATGTAAAATAAAGATTTTAAATATAATTTAATTTTAAATATATTTAAAATTAAAGATATATTTAGATTAAGATTTAAAGATATATTTATAGTCCCCTGAGAGTTGTAAAGAAGAAATAGCAACTCTCGGGGGATTTGTTAGTTACAAAGAGATAAAAAGAAAGAAAAGTACCCCGGAAAGGGCAGAGAGAAGGTAAAGTCCTGGGTACTTTTAGGTTGAAGAAGATATGTGAAAGAAGAAAAGTACCCCGGAAAAAGTAGAGAGAAGTCAAAGCCCTGGGTACTTTTAGGTTGAAGAAGATATGTGAAAGAAGAAAAGTACCCCGGAAAAAGTAGAGAGAAGGTAAAGTCCTGGGTACTTTTAGGTTGAAGAAGATATGTGAAAGAAGAAAAGTACCCCGGAAAGGGCAGAGAGAAGGTAAAGTCCTGGGTATTTTTAGGTTGAAGAAGATATGTGAATATTGTTATCTAAAGTTTTAATAGACTCGCCTTGAGATGTTATACATGCAGTAATCGTTTTAAGGATATCTAGGTTAATTTCAGAAAAATTATATAAATCTTTCATTTCATTATTAATTGAAGTAAACTCGGTATTTATTTTATTAAATAATGTATTTTCTTTAGAAATAATATTTTCAAAATTATCTGTTTTTATTTGAATAAGTTCTAGTATTCTTAATATGTTATCAATTTGAGAATAACTTTCTTTAGAAAGATTAGAACTTTTTACAATTTTCTCAGTAACGTTTTCAACTTCATTACTTAAGGAATTTAGAATTTCCTTTATATTATCAGAAGCATGTGCACTTTCTTCGGATAATGAATGTATTTCTTGAGCAACAACAGCAAAACCTTTACCAGATTCGCCAGCTCTAGCAGCTTCTATAGAAGCATTAAGAGATAAAAGATTAGTTTGTTCTGCGATATTGTTTATTTCAGATAAAATATTATGAATTTTGCTCATATGTGATAATAAATTATTTGAAACACTAGCAGCTTCTAATACTGAGTTAGTTGATAAGTTAAGTATATCTTTACTTTTTACTACAGTAGATGTTCCTTCAGCAACACTATTAACAATACTTGTGTATGCAGAATGAAGTTCATTAGATACAATTGAGTTTTTATTAATATATGTTTGTACAGAATCTATACTGTTATTTACATTAGAGATATCAGTAGACATATTATTTAGCGCTTTATTTATCTCATTAGAAGCTTCTTGAATTGTTTCAACTTGAGAAACAATGATATTTACAGAATCAGTATTATCTATTACAGTTTTATTTAATTCATGAGCTACATTAGTAGATTTTTCCATTATACCTTCTAATTTCTCAAGTGAATTAATTGCGGTATTTCTTAAATGTATACCATTATTTAGAGCAAATTTAGTTATAAGGAAGGTTACAATATAATAACTAAGGCTAGTAAGTGCACCTAGAGTATTACCATCTTTTCCTACTACTGCATAAGGGGCAAATATGGATAGTACAACACCTATTGTAATTAATGGAACAGCTACACCAACTATGATTTTAGAGTTAAAGTAAACAATACTGCATGCTAGTGCTAAAAAATAAACTAGAAATGTACTAGAACTACCACCAACTATTGTTGAGTAAGTCATACTACACAAAACGATACATAAGTTTATCCATATGGCTTTTGTTTCTTCCTTGAGTTTAGAATGGTAAATAATTGTAGGACCTATATAACCACCAATACTAGAGGTTATTATACAAACAATACTTCTGTATGTTAGTTGGTATTTAATAAAATTTAGAATTAGTAGGACAGTTACAGCCCCTAAAACTAATCTATAGTTAAATTTTAGATTTTTTTCCATTGCAATCACCTTCTTAATAATATTAACCTATATACATATCGAATAATTACATACTGTAAATAACAGAAAATGGGAAAAAACATATAAAACGTGGCAATAAGATTGACAAATTATATAAAAGGTTGTATTATTGTATTAAACACTTAATACAATAATACAACCTTTGGTGTGTGAGTATTAGGGACATAGAATTGATAATACATAGCTATAGGTGGGAAATAGAGAAAACTACATAGAAGATAGGCTTCAGAATGGAGGAGATATATGAAGTGTGAGTTTGATAATAATATTCCTATATATATTCAGCTTGTTGAAGAATTGAAGATTTGTATTATATCAGGTGAATTTACAGCAGGTGAGAGATTACCATCTGTTAGAGAATTAGCACTTAGTACTAAGGTTAATCCTAATACTATGCAAAGAGCATTAGCAGAATTAGAAAACCTAGAATTAGTATATACAGAGCGTACCAATGGTAGATTTGTTACTAAGGATAAGGAAATTATTGAATCATATAGAAAAGAGTATGCAGTTCAAATAGCTGAAAAGTTTTTTACAGGAATGGAGAATATAGGTTTTAATAAAAAAGAAGCAATAGAATATATAAGTAAGTTAGGAGGTAATGATTAATGGAATTATTAGAGTTTGTAGGTGTTAGTAAGAATTATGGTAAGAAAGAGGTTCTTAAAAATATTAATTTTACTATTGCACCAGGAAAGATAATCGGTTTATTAGGTAAAAATGGAACGGGTAAATCAACTCTTATAAAGCTTATAAACGATTTGTTAACACCTACTTCAGGTGAAATATTAGTTAATGGAAAAGGTGTAGGAGTTGAAAGCAAGAAGATAATTGCTTATTTGCCTGAGAGAACATATTTGGATAAATCTATGACGGTAGATAAAACAATTGAATTTTTCGAGAGTTTTTACGAGGACTTTGATTCTGAAAAAGCCAGAAAGTTGCTTGCTGACTTAGAGCTAGATACAAGTGAGAAATTAGCGAAGATGAGTAAAGGTATGCAAGAAAAAGTGCAACTTGTTTTAGTTATGAGTAGAAAAGCTAGCTTGTATATATTAGATGAGCCATTAGGTGGTGTAGACCCAGCTACTAGAGATTATATATTAGATACCATATTAACTAACTTTAATGAAGGTGCAAGTGTAATTATCTCTACTCATTTAGTATCAGATATAGAAAGAATACTTGATGAAGTTATATTTATTGATAAAGGAAAGATTGTATTAAAATCTGATACAGATGAATTAAGAAATAAGGAAAATGGTTCTATAGATGAAATATTTAGGAGGATGTTCAAATGCTAAAGAAATTATTAAAGTATGATTTAATATATATGTATAAATGTTTGATAATATTTTATGTATTGTCAATTGTGTGTGCTATATGTACAAGAATATTTAGTAATGCAGGAGAAGCTTTGATATTTGTTATAATTACAAAAATATGTAATGGAGCTACAATAGCCATGATGATAAATATATTAATTAATAATGTTTTGCGTATGTGGGCTAGATTTTCATCCAATTTGTATGGAGATGAATCTTATCTTACACACACACTTCCAGTAAATAAAAGTACATTGTATACATCAAAGTTTTTGGCGTTGGTAACAACAATTTTATCTAGCGGAGTTGTAATTATAATTACGTTGCTTATTGCATATGTAGATTCATTAAAACATTTGAAATCTATTATAAATCAATTTGTATTTACAGATGCTAAGGTAATAGATGTGTTGTGGGTAATATGTATAATGTTATTTCAGTTTATCCATATAATACAGTTAGGATATACAGGTAATATTCTTGGTAATAGACATCTTAATTTAAGATTAATATGGAGCTTAGTATATGGTTTTATAGGATATATAATAACTCAGCTAGTGATTTTAATATATATTGCTATATTATATATGGTCAATGATAACGTAAGAGAGGTGTTGTTTACATCTAAAGGTATGACTATGCCATTACCAGAGGTTGAAGAGGTTCTAAAGGTATTAGTTTATGGAGTTGGTGTTATATATATAGTAATTATAGCTGTTGTGTATATTATAAACAGAAAACTGTTGAGTAAAGGTGTAAATGTAGATTAGATAAAATCAATTAAGATTAAATAAGATATATGATTTATAAATATGAAAATCGCGCTATGCACATTGCATGCGCGATTTTTTATGTCGATAATATAATGTGTGCACTTGTTTGCTATGTGGCATCAAAAATATTAGTTGCAATGGAAAAAAATAGGCGAAGAAAAAATCCCAATTGGCTAGAAGAGGATAAAGAAAAATATGGTGATGGATTATAATAAATAGTCAATTTGGTTCATTGGTATAATTGGAAAAATATGGTAAAATATTAAATAGATGAAAAAAATTGAAGGGAGTGTTAGTTATGAAATTAACACATGGAGCACAAACAATTGAAACAATTGATGGAAAGAAAGTTATTAAGTCTGGAGCAAAAGGTTCTACAAACGTAGAAGAGGTAAAATGGCTTACAAAAAATCTTGTATCTATGTCATCAGCATGGAAAAGTACAGGATGGGCATATATAGTAGATATAAGTGATATGTCACCATGTACACCAGATGTAAGTGAAGAATTAGTAAATTTACATAAAGAATTAACAGCAGCTGGATGTAAAGCAATGGCATTTGTTGAGTATGGTGCAATGTTTACAGCAGCACAAGCAAAACAACATCAAAAACAATCACATGCAGCAATCCAAGAAGGTCACTTCAAAAGAGAAGAAGAAGCACTTGATTGGATATCTACGATAATATAATAATATGCAAATAAACTCAAATTTGTCGAGCTCTAGGGCCTCTGTCATTCTGACAGAGGCCTAATTAATTTTGAGCTTCGCTCAAAATTCGGGTGTTTTTTTAGCTCCGCAAGTGTTTTATAAGATATTCCTTTTTTGTTATATTCTTACCATAATTACTGTTTTGGCTCTCATGGGTAGAAAATTTTCATTTTTACTAGATTTATATTCTTACCATAATTATTATTTTAGCTCTTATGGGTAGATTTATAAAACAAAGAATAATTATATCTATATGCTTTAGTACACAGCAAATAATAAAGGGGCTCGAATATATATGTTTAAAGGTGTCTGAGCCCCTCGGCACTTAGTGATTTCAAGCATCAGCGCCGAAAGAACTTAGTGTCCGCTAGGCGCGAAGTCAAGTGAGAACGTCCATTAAACATATATATTCGAACCCGTATTATTGCGTCACTAGAACTGTAAACTAAAACTTTCGAGGAGCAAAATCCCCCTAATTTGAGCGAAGCTCAAATTAAAAAAATCCCGACAAATTATAGTTTAAATGTTAAAACTTGTATTAAGTATTATAGTATATGGTCGATAAAAGATACGTCGTGTAAAATTAAACTAATTGGAGGTGGCTTAATGCATAGTAATAATAAAAAGGTATGCATAATGGGCGGAAGTGTGTATTTTATTGGACTTATTTTAACAATATTATTAGGCGTTGTATTAGATATACGTTTTGAAGTATTGAATGCAATGTTTGTTATTATAGCAATACTGTACGCAGTTGTAATGTCCAAAATACAAGGTGATGATGATGTTCTAAAAAATAGAACAATATTAGTCTCTTCTGCAGCAGCCAAACTTTTGTTTATATTTTCAATGGTATATGAAAGTGAATTATGGTGGTCAGCAGCCGAAGGTAAGGATATGGCATTTTATTTTTATATGAGCTATATCATATTCTTTGTTTTTCAAGTTATAGAAACAGTATTATTTTATATAAATAAAGTTAAGTTATTTAGACTATATGTAATGATAGTTGGTTTAATGTCATATTTGGCTTTAGTATTATATGTAAATTCATATTGGGTACTTATAGTTCCAATTGTTCTTTTAACTGCTTATTCCCAATGTAATGATGTTAAGTTAGTTGCAATAGGTGGAATAGCTACTTCTTTAGTAACAATATGTGGATCATTTACTCAATCTCAATATTATGATACAGGAGTATATGCATTTATAACAGATATACCTAAGCTTTTAAAGAATGCGTTAACTAATTCTTTGAGAGAAGATAGTGAGTATATGTTTTGTGTATACCTGCTTATAATATCAGCTTTTTGTATATATGCTTTTGCAATGGTACGTATTACATATGCTGTTAAAACTTTCAATGCTGATAAGATAAAAGCAATTGAACAAGAACAAGTTAAGGTTGAAAAGTTAATAGACAAGATTGTTAAAATTGGTATGAAAGTAAAAAGTAGTGCTACAGATACTAATGTTGTAATTAATGAGTTAGAGGATGCACTTGAAGAATCTAACGTAAAAATGGATGAGATATCTGCAGATAATGAGAAGAATGTTGAAAGAATAGAAAAACAAACAGATATGACATTACATATATCTGATTTAATAAAGGATGTTGCTATAGAGGTGGATAAAGCATCTAAGTCAACAAAACAGATATTAAAAGAATTGGATAATAGTAAAAAGTCTTACAAAAATTTAAAGATAAGATCAAATGAAATATATGCAAATAATAATCAAGTTATTAGGGTTATTGCTGATTTTGTAGAAAATGTAAGACAAGTTGAAAGTATTATACAAGATATAAACTATATATCAGAAGAAACAAATTTATTATCTTTTAATACATATGTAAAAAGTGCAAGAGCAGGAGAAGTAGGTAAGGGATTTGCTGTTGTTGCAAGTAAGATTCGTAGTCTAGCAGAGAGTACATCAGGATTAACAGATAATATTAAAGATATTGTTAATAAATTAGAGCAAAATGCCAATGTTGTACAGCAAGTGATTAATGAAGTTGTTGATGCAATAAATGAGGAGAATGGAACAATTGATAAAACAATGCTAGATTTTAATAGTATGGATAAAGATATACATTGTTTAAGTGAAAATGTTTATGGAATATCAGAAAGAGTAAATAGCGTTACAAGTTTTACAACTGAAATAGAAAAACATATAGGTCAGTTAAAGAGTTTAAGTGAAGGTGTTACAGCTCATGGAAGAGAAGTGGTTGTACTTAATAAGGAAAGTAAAGAAAAAATAATTAATACAAGAGTTTTAATGGAAGAGATGTTAGACACAGTTAATGAATTAGAAGAATTCTATAGTGTAGTTAAATAAAATTAAAACAAAAGTAAGGTGACAAATATGGTAAATAGTAAACAAGCTAAATTAGGAGTTGTAATAACAGGAGCATTACTCATTGTATTGACAGGATTATTACATGGAATGTTCAATATACTAAATATTAAGATAAGTGCAGTTATGGGAGTATTTTACCTTTTAATGATTGCATATTATTGCTTTTTTGAAAAGTATAAAGTAGAAAGTGAACGTGCAAAAAAGAATAAACTATTATTGGTATTTAGTATAGTTGTAGAATTATTAGTTTTTATTGGTTTTTTGGTAGAGGTAAGATATTGTGCATTACCAAATACTACATTGTATATGATGATATTTGGTATATTGGTATGTTACTGTGCTAATACATTAGCATTTTTTAAAAAAGAGGTAAGTGTTAGATTTAAATATTTGGTATTAGCTGAGTTTGTAATAGGATATATTTTAACAGCTAGAGTTACAACAAACTGGATTTTCTTTATACCTATTCCTATGATTGTAATTTGTGCAATTTATGGAGAAGCTAAGTTTTTAAAAATAGCAGGTGTAACATTAATTGCTGCAACAATATATTCTAGTGTATGGAAAGTTCAAACTATGTCTTTAGCCGAAGGACCAATATATTATGCATGGTCATATATGACAGTTATATTAGCCTATGTTGCATTCTTTATATGTATAATAAATATATCTAAGGTATTTGGAGCAGCTAATCAAAAGAAATATGAAGAAATCAATGACAAGAAGGAAAGAATAAAAGAATTATCAGATAAAGTAATTGTTATTGGAAAAGAAATTAAAGATAAAGTATACAAAACTAATAGTGTTATTGATGAGCTAGAAGTGGCAACAAATGACTCATTAACTATTTTTGAAGATATAGAAAAAGAGAATTTAGAGAATGCTAAAAGTGCAGATGTACAGACTGATATGACTATGAATATTAGAAATATGATTAGTGAAGTTAAGTCTGATGTTGCAAAGGCAACATTATCTAAAAAAAGTTCTTATGAAGGATTAGTTAACAGTAAAAAATCAGTAAATAGCTTAAAGGACAAGTCAAAGATTATAATAGATAGTAATAATCAAGTTATTGTAGAAATAAATGAGTTTGTAGAAAATATAAAAAGCGTTAAGAAGATATTAGAAGAAATAATTGATATATCAGAACAAACAGATTTATTATCATTAAATGCATCAATGGAAAGTGCAAGAGCAGGTGAGATAGGTAAGGGATTTGCTGTTGTTGCAGGTGAAATTAAGAGTTTAGCAGATGGTTCGGATAACCTTATTAATGATATAACTTTATTAATGTCAAAACTAGAGAGCAATACAATTAAAGCAAAACATACTATTAATGAGGTTGTAACAGCTGTTAATAAGGAAAATACTACAATCGAAGATACAGTAGAAAGTATTAAGAAAATGGATACATTTATAGCTGGCTTGGGAGAAAATATAAAGAATATTTCATTAAAAGTAGAAGATGTAGTTAATTATAATAAAAAACTAGAAGAACAATCTAAAGAGTTATCCTATTCAAGTAATAGTTTAAGTGATAAAACAAAGAATATAGTTGTTTTAAATGAAGAAAATAAGGATAAAGCAGAAAAAACAAAACAAATGATGGAAGAGTTATTAGAAATTGTTAAAGAATTAGATGCTTATATGTAAAATAATAAAGTGTTAACAAGGTTGTGAAAAATAAGAGAGTATTTAAATATTAGATAAAATATAACTAATATTTAAATACTCTCTTATTTTATTATTTCATAGGAAAGTGCGATTTTACATTGTAGGTTCCTATGAAATGAATGTTTTGGGAGGCTACATACAAATACGTAAAGTTTTTTCTTTTTAATAAGATAGATTGTATAAGAATTTATAATAAGTTGATAGAGGGTTACATATTTTTACAACTATAAAAAAATGGTATAATAGTGGTAGAGATGTTTAAAAATGTATATTAAAATTTTGATTATAAATAATTATGAAGGTGATGTAAATGAGAAAGAGAAGGGTTATAGGAAATACAATAAGTTTCTTGTTGGTATGCTTTATATTAGGATGCTTGTTTTCACTTGAAAAAATTGATGTTGATAATAAAGAGGAAAAAACTATAGCAGCGGAAATACATGATTGGAAATTGACACTTGGAGGCAGTGGATATGATTCATTTGATGATATTTATCAAACAGCAGACGGTGGTTATATAGCTGCGTTAAGTTCAGGTTCCAACTCAATAAATGGAATTGCCAATAAAAGTGATGGTTATACATCATATATAATTAAATATGATAAGGAGTTTAATGTACAATGGACTACGTGTATTAAAGGTAAGGGATATACTTTTGTTATTAATATTGTAGAATTAAAAGATGGTAGTTTTGTAGCAGCAGGATGTAGTGACGCAACAGATATAATTGGGCATAAAAATAAAGGATATTATGATGCTCTTTTATATAAATTTGATAAAAATGGAAAACAACTTTGGGCTAAAGGAATGGGAGGAGAAGGAGAAGATGAAGCATATGGTATAACTGCTCTTTCTGATGGTGGTTATGTAGTATGTTATAATATTGATTATAAGAATGACAGTAAAGGAATCTTAGTTAGATATAATAAAAATGATGAAGAGGTATGGAGACAAGAGATAGGAGATTCTAATAATGATACAGACTCAATAATTTCTTCAACTGAATGTTCTGATGGAAGTATTATTGTATTGGGCCAATGTGATGGTAATAGCTTATATGGTCAAAAAATAAAGGGATACCGAGATGCAGTGATGATTAAATATAGTGCTAATGGAACTAGACAATGGGCTAAATTATTGGGTGGAAATGATGATGATGCATTTTTCTTTGCAGAAGAATATTCAGATGGAAGTATAATTGTAACAGGTATAACATATTCAACAAACTTACCTGGTGTAGAAAATAATGGAGATCAAGATAATTTAACTGCTAGATATGACAAAGATGGAAATTTAATGTGGGTAAAAAGTATAGGTGGAAATGATGAGGACAATATTGATTTATTAGTAAAAACATCAGAATCAACATTTGCTGTGTCTGGAGGTTTTGATTCTAGTAGTGTAGAAGGACATTCCAATAAAGGAAGCTCAGATATATGTATGCTTGAATATGACTTAAATGGTAATATACTTAATTCGTATGCTTTCGGTGGTAATGGTTATGATGATATATTAGCAATAATTCGTGGTTATGATAATAATATAATATTATGTGGTGATACAAGTTCTACTAATTTACCTGGAATAACTAATAAAGGAGATAGCGATGGAATAATTATTAGTTATAAATTGCAAGAGTTACCTCCAGTATCAATAGATTTAAATAAAATAAAGATACATTCAGTGTATGATGAGAATTATAGGAATGTTACGTTTACATTGCCAGAGGTATATTTTCCGTTTAAAGGCTATTCTTATGTAATAGATAAAGTAGCAAGAACTGTGCCAGATAATTCGGTAGAGATAGAATATGATGCAGAGAAGATTGAGTACAAAGTACATAGAGATGACACTTCAAAGTATTACTTACATATAAAGGCACTTAATACATCAGGTACTGTAATAGATACAAAACATGTATTGTTGGATAATCCAGTACTTACAGCTCAAGTAAATGATAAGAGAGATAGTATACATTTAGAGTGGTCGTTAACTGATAAAACAAATAAACAATTTAGAGTATTTCAGAAGAAACCAGGGGATACTGAATACCAAAGCATATCTATGACTAATTTTTCAGCTACAAAACAAGTTAGAGTTTTAAATATATACCCAGATTCTAAGAATATGCCAGTTCCTGTTACTGGTAAAACAAAATTTACAACATGGGATGGGGAAACTTTAACTTTACCTAATTCTGCCTTGTTGAAAAAATGGATGGAAGAACCTAATAAAGAACACGCTAAAGGGTATGGAAAAGGACTTATGGAAGTTACACCAATAAGTGTAGATGCGTTTAATGTAGATCCTAGAGGTACATTAATAGATAGTAAAGGGGAATATAAATATGATGTTATTATGTATGGTTCCTGGGATGATTGTAGTTATCATCCAATAAATGCTGAGGGATATAAGGCAATACATGATTTTTTAAAAAGTGGTAGAGGATATTTAGGTGGACATGATACATTATGGTATAATTGGGTAGATGAAGATGAAGCAATAAAAGAAGCTAGTGTAGGCGATTACAGAGAGTTATTTAACATTAGATTTTTTAATGAGGATTATGGATATGAAGTAGGTAATGATAGAGAGTATGGTGTATCATTTGAGTCTTCAACAGTTATTTTGAAGAAAAAGGGATTGCTTACTAGTTATCCATGGAGCTTAGGGGATATAGGAACAAAACTTACAGTTCCTACTACACATGCTTGGGATAAATTGATGATGGGTGATATTTGGATGGCATTTCCAGAAAATACATATAGAGGGCCAGAGGTTCTTAAACCAAGCGCGCCATATGTAAATTCATATTTGCATACATGGAATAATACCACATATACGGAAATAGGTCATAGTAATGGTGCAGCAACAGCTGATGAACAGAAAATATTAGCCAATGCATTGTTTTATTTAAATCAAATTAGTGCAGATACTAGTTTAGATGATTTTAGTGCTCAGGATATTGCAACTCCTAATATGCCAAAAATTAATTCGTGTCAAATTTTAGATACGGGATCAGCAATAGTTGGTTTTGGTGCAGTAGAGGATAATGGTAGTGAGTATTCATATTATGTAGAAAGTTCAACAAAGGATAATAATGTATTAACATTATCTAATAAAGTTGAAAAAATAGTAACATCTGGAATCAAAGGATATAGTTACACAGTAGATAATAAAAGTAATACAGAAGTAGATAATAAAGTTGATATTACAAGTGCGGGAGAAATTACTTTTGATTATTCAACTAAAACAAAATATATACATATAAAGGCTATAGATAACGCTGGCAATTATAGTGAAACATATCATTTTGAAATTTCAGAACTAGAGGGACCTCCTATATCAGATGCAGCAAGATTACAAGATAATAAGATTGATTTTATAAAAAATCTACTGGATAAAGGAGTTAAGAATAGTAATACAGGAAAGAGTATTAAAAGAATAATTCCAAAACGAGAAGCTAATAATGGCGGTATTAAGGTAGTACAACCTAACGGAATTGTTAAGAAAAGACAAGTAGATTCAGTTAACAGTCCTAGCAAATATGTAGGTGTTAAGAATTCTATTAGTAAAGATAAAGTAAATAAAAAGGCAAACAGTAATATATTTATTATAGTATTTGTATCAATTATATTTATAAACAGTATGATAGCTGTTTTGCGTCGAATAAGGAATAAATAAACTATAATTTGTAGGTTTAGGCCCCTGTTAGAATGACAGGGGCCTAAGTCTACAAATTATAGTTTATTCTTCTGAAGGATTTTCTATGTATATAAATAGTGATAATGGTTACGAAAAGATATATTTTTATTCACCTATCTTAAAAGTATAAGATGAGTTATTTAATGTAATTACATTATTATTATATGGTTCAGATAGAGAATCGTCTGATTTATTATATATGTTTACTGAATGAATAATAATTTCATTTTCTTCAGAGGAATCTTCAACATGTATATTCCATGTGTAATTATTAATGTTTTCTTTTGTTGTGCCTTTTATCACATGGGATAAGTCTATATAAAATTGACCGCGGTCAATTTTTTCAGCATCGTTAAATGAGTAAGGTCCTAAACCAAATTCCATTGCATTTGAAAATGGGGCAGGTGTGAATGTTTTGGTTGTTCCATCGTTTGATGTAGCAGAAATAGTAACATTTATGGAATCAAGATCTTTTGTTTGAATATCTAAAACGGCATAACAATCATCATACTGTGAATTTAGGTCTACATTTATACCCATTATATTATATAAACCACAAGTTCTTTTGAAATTGCGTAATTTACTTGTATCTATATCAGATTTTATCTTTAATGCATCATAGGACATCCATATAAATCCGTCATTTCCTTCTTCAGTTCCCCATGAATTAGCTAGTTTGAAAGCTCCTTTTTCACCTTCTTCAACTTGTTTGTTTTTATTTATATCAACCCAAATGTTATCATCATAGCCAACAATAGTCATTCGATGTGCTAAGTAATTAATACCACTAGAACGTGTTATAATTGTTTCACCTTTGTATGTAGCATTGTTAGGTGCTTTGTCAGATTTTTTTATTTTTGCAGTTTTCCATCTGTGAGGATATGTAGAACAAGTAAGTACTTCTCCAGCTGCAAGGGCTTGTTTAATAGCTAGAATATCTTCATCAGTATACACTAATTGAGAAGCATCAGTTATTGTTGGGTCTACTGATGGTCCAATATAAAAGTGTTCTTTTACACGATAGTTACTTGCTTCCATCCATAAATCTTTTGAAGTGCGTACATTCTTTACATCATTTTCATTCTCAAGGGTATCCACAGGAACTGAATCAATGGATACGACACCTATTTCAGTTACAATTTTCATAATATCACTTATATAAGTTGCATTATTAAGTCCATCATTAATCATATTATAAACCCATGTTGGTGAAAATTTATTCTCTAGTAAACTAGCATCGCGATTAAGCTCTTTATTAACTGTGTAAGAAAGTTGGTAGTATACAGTAGCAAATGCGTTGCAAGAATTAAGCTCACCTTGATTCATAATATTTGGAAAATACTTGGTTGCACTATTATCTACAGTTGAAGGTATAGATGTATTAGTAGTTATATTTGGTGCACCTGTAGAATCATCATCTATGTTAATAGTAGAAGTGTCGTATGAAGTAAGTTGAAAATTTGTAGTCTGAGAGTTTTTATTCTTTAGATAATATAATACGTCATCACTGGAATTAAGTTCAATTAATTTTGTATCACCAAGTTTTTCTTTTATTTTGGTAATTGTGAGATTTTCATCTGTTATTTGAGTGTTTTGCTCAACATTATGAGCGTTAGATACTAGAGGTTGCGATATAACACTAGCCAATAATATAGCAGCAACCACAGATATAGAAGTTTTCTTTAAAAATGAATTTAACATATTTGTAATCCCCTTATTTATAATCCCTTTGTTTGTAGTATTTATTAATAAAAATCTAGCATTAATATAAAATGTATTATATTAAATGACTATATAATTATGAATAAATTATATAATAAATATTACGAGATGCGCAATAAAAGAGAATAAATATAATTAAGTTATAATAAATTGTTAATATAATATTAATATTAATACTAAGGGAATATAGAAATAAATTATTGGGCAAATATTAATCTAAATTTTAAAATGGACGATATTTTCAAGTGGTGGAATGTACATTTCTTATTTTGTAAGAAGGTACAATCTAAGATTGTTGTCAAGTTTCTCATGAGTGAGGGAGATAGGGAACTGAAGATGACTTGTCATCTTTGTTCTTATTCTGGCAATATAAAACTTCTGAATGGAGGAGTAATATGGGTGAGGAATTAAAAATAGATAAAGTTAATAATAAAAAAGTATCAAAGTTTAGGATGAAGAATTCTATATCATTGAGGATTGCAGTAGTATTAGTTGCTATGATTGTGATGGTTATTGCAAGTGGTATTATAGGAATTCTTATGAGTGAAAATGTACAGCGTAGAAGTGAATTAATAATGGATTATTATACAAAGTTATTAAGTCAACAAAACGATGTTACAAAGTTAGTTTCTGAAGTTGAAGCATATACATTAAGAATGCCTAAGGACGGTGGAGAGGCATTTACTGTGCAAATAAACTTAGAAAAGGATGTTGCTGAGGCTAAAGAGAGTATTGAAGCAATGACAGATACATGTAATAAAATTAATGATTCAGCTTTAAGTGAAAGCTATAAGGTGTGGAATGAGGCAGTACATAATTTTGTTGATACAGTACATGGAATGAAGAGCAAGATAAATGAAAATCAGACTTCTCAAGGAAATTATGTTGCTCCGGAGGTTAAGGAAGTAAGAGTTGCTTTAAATGAGGGAAAGGCTGCTTTTCAAGAAACATTAGAGAAGTGTATTGCGAATCAAAGACAAAATGTTAGAAACTCCGTAGATATTTCTAATAAGATAGAATTGATATCAATGAGCTTAATACTTGTAATTTGTTTGATTGTAATTTTTGTAGTATTTACAACAGTTTCAAAACCGATTGTTAGAGGAAGTAAAGATGTTCAAAAGATTGTAAATGGTATAGAAAAAGAAGAAGGAGATTTAACAGTTAGACTAAACTATAAGTCCAGTGATGAAGTAGGACAAATGGTAAGCTCGTTTAATAGTTTTATGGATACTTTGCAAAATACTATAATGCTTATAAAGGAAAGTACTGTTAATATAAATAAAGTATCTTATGATCTAAAGAAACATACTGAACAGTGTGAGGGTTCCACATCAAGAATATCCTTGGTAATGGAAGATCTTACAGCTAATATGCAAGAGATAAATTCAGCTTTAGAAGTTATGGTAGAAGGAGCGTATAAAGTGAAAGATGCTGTTAATGGTATGGCAGATGTTGCTTTAAATGGTGAAGAAAAAGTTAAAGAAATTGCTCAAAAGGCAGATGAAATAAACAAAGATACACTGAAACAAAAACAAGATACACTAAAGATGGTAGAAGATATTGCACAAGCTATAGGGACAGCAGTAGAAAAAACAAAATCAGTAGAGAGAATAAATGAATTAACAGAAGATATTTTTGCTATATCAGGACAAACTAATTTATTAGCGTTAAATGCTTCTATTGAAGCTGCAAGAGCAGGAGAGTCTGGACGAGGATTTTCAGTAGTTGCAGATGAAATTAGAATTCTTGCAGATAATACAAAAGATACAGTTTCAGCTATACAAAGTATTAGTTCAATAGTAACTGAATCAGTTTCAGAATTAGTTAATTGTACAAATGATATTATGAAATATGTATCTCATAATGTAGTAAATGATTATGATAAATTTGTGTCTATATCAGAAAATTATGAAAAAGATTCATTATTAATGAATGACATATTAGAAGAGTTTGTAGGTAAGACACATAAATTAGAAGAAAATATGAACGATTTAAGTAATGGTGTTGGCAGTATAGCTTCGTCCATTAACGAATGTACAAATGGTGTGGAAAGTGCTACGCATCATATTGAAAATTTAGTTAAGGAAATAGGAGATATTACGGAAGAAGTTAAGTCTAATAAGAAAGTAGCAAATATTCTAGAAGATAATATTAATAGATTTAAAAAGGTACAATAATATCAACTGTTGTAAGGTTGAGACAAAATATAATGAAACATATAAAACAAGGAGGCAAAAAAATGAGATTAAAAAAAGTTATGGCATTAATGATGGCTACAACAATGGTTGCATCAGCATTAGTTGGTTGTGGTGGACAACAGGGAGGACAAGGAGGTCAAGGTACAGAAACTAAAGAAGAGGGAAAGAAAGAAGAAAAAGTAATAAAAGTTGGTATGGAAGTAGCATACCCACCATTTGAGTATTTTGAAGAGGATCAAACAACTATTACAGGTTTAGACCATGATTTGGCAGTTGCAATAGGTAAAGAACTTGGTTATAAAGTTGAGTTTGTAAATATAGAGTGGGATAAAATATTTACAGGATTAGAAGAAAAACAATATGATGTTATAATGTCTGCAATAACAATTACAGATGAGAGAAAAGCTAAATATGATTTTTCAACACCATATATTCAAAATTATCAGTGTTTAGTTGCATTAAAGAGTGCACTTGTTAAACCAATGGATTTAACTCAATTAACTGGTCAAACAGTAGGATGTTTAACTGAGAGTACATCAGCAGATTATGTAAATAATTTCATAAAAGCTAATGCAATTGTAAGCACAGTAAAACCATATGATGTAATGCTAGATGCATTTACAGATTTAAAAAATGGTCTTATAGGAGCGGTTGTGTGTGATTCAACTTTGGCAGATCAATATTGTAAAGATCCTACATATGAGATGACTTGGAAACAACAAGATAATCCAGAAGAGTTTGCAGTATGTTTCCCTAAAGGCTCAGAACTTGTACCTGAGTTTAATAAGGCTATTGAAACATTAAAAACAAATGGAGAACTTGATAAAATTATTACAATGTATTTAGGAAAATAATAAAGTAAATATTAAATAAAATTTTTTAGGCTCTGCGAAAGTGGAGCCAATTATTTTAGGCATTGTTATCAGTTTGATTGTATGCTTAAGTTTATTATAGTTGCACATTGTTTATTATGTATGTAATAAAAAATTTGCCTAAAGAGAGGAAGTAGACTAATAAAAATGTATTTTCAAGGGTTAAGTAAAGCATTTGATGAAGTATTTAATAAAGTATTTAATGAAGAGCGTATAGAACGCATTTCAAAAATGAAGAAAAGGAATGTATATATTTTAATTCTAGTAATTACGGCAATAATATGGCTGTTTTTATATAATTATAAACCATCATCAGGTTTTGTCGAAGTTGAAGCTACTATAAAAGATTATGGAATTAGAGATGAACTGTGGCGCAGGCGTGATAAAAGTTTACATTTATATACACATATAAGATATGTGTATAATGGACATAAATTAGGTTTATATGAATATGATGAGTATAAATTTGGATGGAGCAAAGGTGATAAAATAAAGATATATGTAAATCCTAAGAATATATTACATGTTTATACTACTAGATACCATAGAAGATTTTTAGGGTATTGTTGTATAATTGTGTGTTTTATTACACATGCAATATTTACTAGAGTAGATAAGAGAATGAAAGAAAAAGAAATTTAAAGAAATAAGTAAAATTTATTTAGCAAAAATGTTGTTTATAAAGAGAAAGTTATAATAATCTAAAATACGAGGTATAATTTTGACTTTCAATTATTATGTTATTATACTTATGATTAGATGTTAGTATAATAAAATTAAAAATTGGGAGGAGAATGTAAATGAATAAGAAAGGTTTAGTAGCAGGTATTATAGGTAGCACATTTTTATTGGGATTAGGTGCTATATTGGTCACTGGTAATAAGGTACAGGCAAATACGAGGGGACCAGTCAGTTTGGTATTAGAAGATGTTGAAGCAGGTGAGTGCCCAGATTATTTTAACATTTTATGTACAATTAAGTCAAAGACAGTGGCGTATGATGAAGTTAAAAATAAAGATTTAGTATTAAGTTATGAAGTAAATGGTCAATTCCAGAGCAAGGAAAAGATGAAAATGGAAGTTGTAGAGTATGAGGAAGATGGAGAAACTCCAAAGGTAGTATGCTTTACATCAGAAATTGTAGGTAGAGAAAAAGCGTGGGTTCCATATACAATTTATACAATTGATAAGAATCAAGTATATGATAAGATTTTTAGTGATTTCTCTGCAAATTCATATGCAGAAAATCAAAAACAAGTATTTGAAAGTGATATATATGAATGTGGATTTTCATTCCAAGAAAAAACTAGTAAGTTTGATACTGTAGTAGATTTAAAATCATCAGAACTTAAAGTTGCAGATTTAGATGAAGAAGAATATACAGAAATTACATATTCTATAAATGGAGGAGAAGAAAAAACAGTTTATGCTCATAGAGAAGTAAATATGCTTCCAGATTCAGCAGTTATTGAAACTATTAATTATGAAGCACAAATATTTGCAAATAAAGGAGATGTTATAGAGTATAAAGTTGTAGTTCCGACAAAAGATAAAGAAGCAGTATATGAGGAAACAAAAAATGTTGTTGTAAAATAAGATTTAAGTGTGAGTTTTATGAATTAAAAGCATAACTTAAAATAAATAGTATGAAATTTGACGGTATTATTAATAATATGTTACAATGTTATTAATAATACCGTTTTAGTATGGTATATTTTTACAAAAGGGATGGTTAGTGAATATTTTAAAGGGGGAGACATAATGAGAAAAAAATTTCAAAAAAAGTATTAGTAATTAGCACGCTTAGTATGTGCATTGTTAGTATTCTATGTATGGAATATGTATTTGGGAAAGGAGTAGCTTCAAATTCAGAACAAAATTATAGTAGTGTTGAGGAGGATGAATCAACAACGGACGAAAGTGCAGCAACAACAGGAATAGCTTCAGATGAAAGTATAGTGACGACTGGACCAACATCAGATGAGAGTACAATAATGGGAACAGCTTCAGATGAAAGTATGGTTACAAATGAACCCACTTCAGTTGAAAATCAAACTAAAACAGATTGTAAAGTATCAATAAGTTCTACAGATCAAAAAACTGCAGAACAAAAAACTACTGATGGATCGAACTTTAGAAGTTTAGAAGAAAAGTATTCTTATATGGCTCGAGACGTTCGATTAGAACCAGAGGGCGCAACAGTGGTAAGATGGTCAAGTATAGATGTAGATTCACCTGCACGAGCAGGGTATTATACTACAAATAAAATAATATCTGAGGAATTAAAAATTACTAAAAGAGAAAAATTGCAAATATCAGATGAAGATAAACGTTGGCTTACACTTATAGTTTATCATGAGACTTGTTCTGAACCTTATGAGGGTAAATTAGCAGCTGCTAATGTTGTTATAAATAGACTAAAAAGCGGACTTTTCTCAAAGACTATGCGTGGTATATTGCTAAATGATGGAGCATATGATGCAACAATGAAAGATTGTGCGTGGCCAGAAACTGTATCAGCATATGATAGTGGTAATTTTACAACTGGAAATATGTTATTAGCAGTTAGGGCAATAGATGATGCTTTAAATGGAACTAATAATTTTGGAAATAGATTAAATTGGAGTATGTATATGGTTGTAAAGAATAATGGATATCCAAATGCAATACGAATACAAAATAATTTATTTTGGTAATAAATCTTAATACAAGGGTAATGTGCTTTGATTAGTAAGTAATAAAACTTAAAGACTAAAAAAGATAGGGAGAGTGTAGATTTTTAAAAGTATTTATAAATTAACAATTATAAAGGAGAAAGAAAACTATGATTTATAAGAAGTTTAAAGAGTTAGAGTTATCTGCACTTGGACTAGGAGCTATGAGATTACCAGTAGTAGATGGAGATGATTCCAAGATAGATATGGAGGCTACTAGAAAAATGGTAGCGTATGCAATGGAGAATGGGATTAATTATTTTGATACAGCTTGGGCATATCATGGAGGCCAATCAGAGTTAGTTATGGGTGAATTACTAGCTGAATATGATAGAGAAAGTTTTTATCTTGCATCAAAATTTCCAGGTTTTGATGAGTACAATATGAAAAATCCAGGAGAGATATTTGAAAAACAACTTGAAAAATGTAGAGTAGATTATTTTGATTTCTATTTATTTCATTGTATATATGAAGCAAATATTGATTGGTATCTTGATGAAAAGTATGGAACATTTGATTATATATTAGAGCAAAAAAAGAAAGGTAGAATTAAACATCTAGGATTTTCTACTCATGGAAGTTTAGATACAATGAAGAGATTTTTAGATGCCTATGGTAAGGAGATTGAATTTTGCCAGATTCAGTTAAATTATTTTGATTGGAAGTTCCAAGATGCTAAAGCTAAAGTAGAATTGTTAAAGGAATATAATATTCCAGTATGGGTTATGGAACCGGTAAGAGGTGGAAAACTTGCATCACTTGATAAAGAGTCAGAAACTATGCTTAAAGAGTTAAGAGCTGATGAGACTATACCAGCGTGGGCATTTAGATTTATTCAAGGAATTGATAGTGTAGTTGTAACTTTGTCTGGTATGTCAAATCAAGAGCAATTAAGTGAAAACATTATTACTTTTGAAGAAGATAAAAGGCTAAATGATAAGGAAGAGGAAGTACTTATGGATATAGTAGATAAGATGATTGAAGAAGCAGCTATTCCATGTACATCATGTAGATATTGTACAGCTAAGTGTCCACAAGG
This sequence comes from Lachnospiraceae bacterium, assembly GCA_015057455.1. Classification (GTDB taxonomy): domain Bacteria; phylum Bacillota; class Clostridia; order Lachnospirales; family Lachnospiraceae; genus SIG301. The sequence goes on from SVEH01000004.1 coordinate 113,418, forward strand.
ATTAGATATACCTGAACTTTTCTCTTTGTATAATAAGCATCGTTTAGAAAAAGATGATACAGGAGTTATAGATTCTAAGGTGCTTGCAGCCTATGATGAGGATAAGAAACCTAGTGCATGTATAGGATGTAGAAATTGTGAAAAAATGTGTCCTCAAGGAATTAAGATATCAGAAGTTATGAAGAAATTTACTAAGATGTTAGGAGAGTAAACGTGAAAAATGAGATTATTATAGATGCTATAGAACAAATAAATAAAGGTGATGTGGCATGTATAGTTATAGAGGGAGATACTATAACTTACAAGGAGAAAGGGAGAGGTGTAAAACCAATTCTTACTCTTTGCAAACGTGGAGTTTTAAATAATGTGTGTGTAGTGGATAAGGTAGTTGGCAAGGCAGCAGCTATGGTTATGACGTATGCTGGAGTTAAGATGTGTTATGCAATAACTATAAGTAAGCATGCATTAAAATGGTTTGAAGATTATGGAGTTATAGTAAAATATGATAATTTAGTAGAGTATATAGTTAATAGAAGAGGTGATGGAATGTGTCCTATGGAATGTGCTACAAAAGAACTTGAAGATGATAGAGATATAGTTTATGTGTTACAAAGTAAGTTAAAGGAACTAAGCTATTATAGTAATAATTAATAAAAATTTAGCAAATACAATCCATTTTAAAGTATAAGCCCCACATCAAGTAAACTATAATTTGATGTGGGGCTTATATTTTAAAGAGTTAGTATTTTTATATCGCCATTTATTGTATGTAACTTTGATTAGCTACAACAGAATAATCTGAGTTGTTATTATTATCCCATTTTATTCCATTTGGAGTAGTAGCTTTAACACAGTAGTTAATTGTTGTACCTTCTTCTACTGTAACAATGGCTTTGTACCAAGTGTATTGTTTACCGCCGTATTCATAGCTATCTTTAAGCTCCATTTTTACATCTGTTGGATTATTCCATCCGTTTGTGCCGTAGTGTAAAGTTACATCACTATTAGAATCAACAATGATTCCATTTTCTTCAGCTAGCCAGTCAATTTCATATTGGATAGTTTCAACATTAGATTCATTAGCTACAATACTAAAATTGCGACCATTGTTATTATTCCATGAAGTAACGCCACCATCAGTTATAGTTTTTATACAGTAGTCAATTGTATCGCCCTTACGAACCTTAACAATAGCATTAAAGTTATAGGTAGATGGTATACCATGAGAGTAGTTACCTGTTGAAACATACATATCTACATCCTTAGGGTTATTCCATCCATTTACTCCATAATGAAGCACCATAGAGGAAATTTTCTTTCCATTGTAGTAGTTTGAAGGAACAGTGATTTTGTAGCTGATTAATTCGTTACTAGGGCTAGCACAAACAGCCTTAACTGGATTCTTAGTATTAAATACGCCAATAATTGCTATAGTGGCAATAAGAAATGTTGTTAAAAGTAATAATTTTTTCTTCATATCGAGTCTCCCCTTTTCTTTTTAATAAATTATCAATATTAGTTGAACCTTAGGATAGTTTAGTTAAGAAGGTTTAATTAATATATTAAAAAGATAATATATGATAATAATGAGAAAATCAAGTAAAATTCTGAAAATTATATAAAGATTATAAAAAATGTAGAAAAACAACAATTTTACCACTAGTTTTTTGTGAAAAATTTCAGAAGATATTATATATTTATTCTTTTTAGAGAGCTACACTTTAGGATGGTAAAAGTTTTTGTTAAATTAGTAAACTATAATCCGAGATTGTTAGTTTATTATTAAATAAACTTAAATAAATGCTCCGCTACGGATAGACAGTATGTGATAGATTAATGAGAAAAATATTAAATAAATATTAAAGAATAATTAAAGAATAATTAAAGAGATGTTACGAGGTATTAAACAAAATAATTTATATGCTATAATTATAATATAAGAGTGTGATCGGGAAAAAATAGTGAGAGGGGGAATAGGGTGTTTTTAAAAGAAAATTCTATAAAAAAATTTGCATTTAACTGCGTAGGTATTGTTATTATAATAGTAATAATATCTGTTAAAATGAGTATACATGCAGAAAATGAGAGAAAATATCAATCGCTAACTAATGATATGTATAGCGGAGATGCATCAGATACAACTAAATTAACAGGTGGTATGGATGCGCAAATAACATTTGTTGATGGACAACCCGTATCTGATATGGTTACATCTGGAGAACTTGGTTCAGATATGTCCAATACAACAGATTTATTAGATGTAACAGAAAGTGAACTAGGAACAGAGGAAATTTCAATACCAGGTTCTTTTAATGTACCAGAAGCAGGTGACTCAATAGAGGATATACAAACCACATATCCACCGTTAACAGAGATACCTGTAAGTACACCAACACCTACATATGCACCAGTGATAGTGAGTACACCAACACCTACGTATGCACCAATAGTAGTGAGTACACCAACACCTACTAGAGCGCCAGTAATTGTAAGTACACCTACACCTGTATATACACCAGCACCAACACCAAAACCTACACAAAAACCGACAAGTTCATCAGAGTATATACTTCCTTATAGTAATAGCAGGTTTTATACTAGGTCTGAGATATCAGGATTATCAGCAAGTGAATTACGTTTAGCTAGAAATGAAATATATGCTAGGCATGGAGCCATATTTACTTCAGCAGATTTAGATGCACACTTTAGATCATGTAGTTGGTATAGACCAACCATAAGTGTATCGCAAATAGATGAAGATGCAGCATTTAATGTATATGAATATACTAATATGGAAGTAATAAGAGGATTAGAATAAGTGTACAAAGAAAATAATAGTGCTGTTATTACAGATAGTATTTTAAAGGAAACAATAGTAAAAATATCGCATAAAGAATGAATATAAAGATAAGGATAATATAGGATATTTATGATATTACATTTGTGTTTATATTTAATATGTAGACTAAGCGATATATAAATGTACGGAAGAGGAGAAATGATGTTTATGAGAAAATTAGTAGTTTTATGTTTGTGTTTGTCATTGTTGCTAGTAGGTTGTAAAGGGGAACAAGCTGTAGAGATTAAAGAACCATCAGAGAAACCAACATTAGAAGAATTGGTAAAAGTGTTTAAAGATGTTGATACTAAGTATTATGTTACATAATTAAAAGGTGCATTTAAAAATATGTCTCAAATAGAAAAAGATGACCTTAAGAATTTTAAAGAAAAAATAAGTGTTGCCTATGCAGATATTCAGTTACCTACTAAAGATTCTAAGTATACAAAAGTAACAGATTTGGGAAAATTAACTGCTTATCCTTCTACAACTAAAGAAGTGGCAGATTCAATTATAATAATTAAGAATGCTACATTGCATGGTGATTCCAAAGAAAGAATAAATATTGTGGCATTACAGGGAACAGAAATGGTAGATGGACAAGCAACAGGAATACAAGAAGATTTGTTGGCTGGCCTAGAGTTAAATAATCATTATTTATATGATGCATATCAAGCAATTTTAAAGCATATTCCTCAAGATTCAAATGAGAAATTATTAATTACAGGTGTAAGTTTAGGTGGAATGGTTTCACAGCAATTAGCTGGACTTGATATTATTAAGGCAAAATATGATGTTAAGTATGTAGTAGCATTAGGTTCACCTATGTTAACTCCAGAAAAAATAGATTACGAGAAAACTTCTGTAGTAAGAATATGTGATGCAGCAGATCTTGTGCCACATTTGAGTGAATCAGCTACAAAGGATGATTTAGAAAAAAATATAACAATTGAAAGACAAAGCCAATATAAATCAGTTATTGGAGCACATGCTTTAAGTTATGTAGATGAAGAAATTTGGAAAAACATAGATGTACTTGGCCATGAAAATGGTAAGGCATACATTACATTTGAGGATTCAAATTTTGAAATAGTAACAGAAGCAGCAGAGAACTTAGATGCAAACAAGGAGCAATAAATATTATGCAACAGTATATGAATTATGGGTATAATGGTTATCCAGAAAATCAATATAATGGTTATCCAGAGAATCAATATAATAGTGCGAATAATTATGTAGAACCTCAGAGAAAAAGCATTATTCAATTTAGAGATGTTGTAAAAGAGTATAAGGTTGGAGAAGTAACAGCTAGAGCTCTTAATTCAATAAATATGGATATATACCAAGGTGAAATAGTATTATTCTTAGGAACAAGCGGGGCCGGTAAATCAACGGCCCTTAATTTGCTAGGTGGACTAGATAAGGCTACATCAGGTCAAATAATAGTTAATGGAAAAGACATAACTAAGTTTAATGATAAGAAAATGCTTAATTACAGAAAAAATGATATAGGTTTTATCTTTCAGTTCTATAATTTAATACAAACATTAAGTGCAAAAGATAATGTTGAATTAGTGTCAGAACTTACGTCAAATAATAAATGTAATGCAGAAGAATTACTAAAAATGGTTGGTCTTGAACATAGAATTAATAATTATCCAAGTCAAATGAGTGGTGGAGAACAGCAAAGAGTATCTATTGCAAGAGCATTAGCAAAAAAACCAAAGATTCTTTTAGCAGATGAGCCAACAGGAGCCTTAGATTATAATACAACAAGACAAGTGCTAGATTTGTTGGTGCGAATATGTAGACAGGATAATATAACATTAATTATAGTTACACATAATAATTTTATAGTTCCTATTGCAGATGTAGTGTATTCATTTAGAAGTGGAGAGATTATATCCCAGTATAGAAATAATAATCCTTTAAGAGTTGAGGAATTAGAATGGTAAATAGAATATTAGTTAAAGAGGCATTTAATTTTATAAAGAAAAACAAAAAAACATTTATATCTCAGATTTTGATTATTATATTAGGTATAAGTTTTTTTATAGGGATGAAAGTCGCTGTAGTAGACCTTCATAATATAATGGTAAATTATATTGAAGAATCTAATATGTATGATTATTCTATAAATGTAGAATATGGAATAGAAAAAAAGATATAACAAGCATTAAGGCTAATTTGCCAGCAGGCACGGAAATCGAAGGCGCATGTAGTCAAGAAATCGTGTCTAACATAAATGGTGTTAATTCAGTTGTAAAGTTACATACATATAATAAAAACAATAAGATTAATAAACTAAGAATGTTAAAAGGCTCTGCGCCTCAAAAGAAAAATGAATGTTTAATTGATACAGCATTAGAAGCTGATGGATACAAAGTGGGAGATAGTATAACTGTTCAGAGTGAATATCTAGAGGTTGAGATTTTAAAAATCACAGGTATTGTACAGTCCCCACTTTATTTGACATGTAATCGAGGTAATGCATCAGTATTATCAGGAAAGATTAATTATTATGTATATGTATCAGAAGATAATGTTAAATCAGATTACTATACAGAGGCATACATTAAATATCCTAAAACGGATAAGCCATTTACTAAAACTTATGCTAACTTTATAGAGGAAAATGAAAGTTTATTAGATGAGATTTTCTCAAATTATTTTAATAAAAAATATGAAACTATAATACAAAGTGAACAACAAAAACTTAATCTTGCAAAAAAGGAATATGAAGAGAAAAAGAGAGAAGTAGAGACACAATTAAAATATTATGAAGATGAAATAGCTAAAAATGAAGAAAAAATTAAAGAAACTGAGAGTAAAGTTACAAAGGCAGAGGATATAGAAGAAAAGGTACAGACTTTTTTAGATGAAAATAAAGTATCCAAGGAAGAGCTAGATGCTCTAAAAAAACAGCTTGATTTAAAAAAGAATCAGCTAGAATATATTAAAAAAGATTGTAATAAAGACATAGAAGAATACGAATCAGATATAGCTTCATATAATGAAGAAATAGCGGAAGAAAATGAAGAAAAAGATGAACTGCTAAACGGAGATAATGAGGGCGTAATAAAGAAAGAGGGATTAGTTCATTTAGAAGAAGAGCTAAGATTGCTTCAACAGGAAGGAGCTAGCAATTTAAAAATTAGAAGAGCTACTAGAAAGATAGAAGATAGAAAAGAAGATATTGAAGAATGTGATGAGAAAATAGCAGAATATAATAGCAAAATACAAGAAGCTACACGTTTAATAAATGAAAGTAAAACGAAGTTAACTACTATTAATGATGAATACGAACAATTATTAACTGATTATACTAGAAAAAATGCTGGATATCAGGGGAATAGTAGTTATGATGAAGTATATAGTACATATGTAGATGAGAAGAAAAAAGTAGAGGATAAAATAAATACATCTAAGAAAGAGTTAGCTGATGCAAAGCAATTATATTCAACTAAAAAGGAAGAGGCATATAAAGAGTTGGATAAAGTAGCTTTGGAATTAGGTAATGCTCAAGATAAGATAAATATGTATTCTAATCTACAGAACTATATATTTAATAGAAATGATAATACAGGATATAGTCAATTTGTTGATGATACATCAACTATTGAAAATCTAGGTAAAATAGTACCAATATTGTTTTATTTTATAGCATTTATAATGATAAGTGCATCAATTACAAAGATATTATTTATGGAAAGAAATCAAATAGGAACTTTAAAAGCATTGGGATTTGGTAGCAGTGAAATTAGGATAAAGTATACTATATATTCTTTAATGATTGTGTTTATAGGAAGTATAGTAGGTGTAATAATAGGAGTAGTTGTATTGCCATATGCAATATATACCCTATATAAGAGTATATATGAATTTCCTTATTTTAAGTTATCAATTGATATAGTTACAGTATTGATAGCTATATTAATAGCCGTAGCAGTTGCGTTATGTTCAACATATATATCAAGTAGTAAAACATTAAAGGAAATACCTGTTTCACTATTGAAAGTTAAAGTTGAAAAGTTCGCTAAGAAAGGTTTAATTGAAAAAATAGGATTTATATGGAACAAATTAAAGTTTTCATCAAGGATAGCTTTAAAAAATGTATTTAAGTATAAATTGAGAGTTTTTATGACAGTTATGGGTGTAGGTGGGTGCGTTGCACTAATGATTACAGGTTTTTCACTAAGATCATCTATAGCTGAAATGATACCTAAGCAATATGGAGAAATATTTAAACTTCAAGCACAGTTATTCTATAAAGATGACATAACAAGAGAAGAAATAAATAACAGTACCCAGAAAATAAAGAATTTGAGTAATGTAAAAGATGTATTAGCAACTAATATGACAACAATGTCAGCAAAAAGCAAGGTAAAAAGCTACAATGTAAATATGGTTGTGTTTGACCAATTAAGTACTAATTATAGTGATTTCATCGCAATGAATAGTGTAAATAATAATCAAAAGATAGAACTTGCAAGTGATGGAGTTGTAGTAACTCAGAAATTAGCTGAATTACTTGAATTAAAAGTAGCTGATAATATAACTTTATATGATTCCAAAAAAAATGCATACGCATTAAAAGTCAAAGATATAACAAAGAATTATATGGACCATTATGTATATATGAATAGTGCATACTATCAGACTATATTTAATAACGTTCAAAGAAATAATATGCTATTGGTAAAAACAAAAGGTAAATATAATGAAATGGATTTTGCAAAAGAATTAAATGACTTAGGCAGTATTTCTCGTATAGTTTTTACTTCAGTGGCAGAAACATTTTATGATGAGATAATGTCCATACTTTCTTTAGTAGTAGTTATATTTATTTCATTTTCAATGTTACTTATATTTGCAGTATTATATAACCTTATAAATATGAATGTAATGGAAAGAATACGAGAAATTGCAACTTATAAAGTACTAGGATTCAGTAATAGGGTTATATCTTCAATTATGAAAAAAGAGAATAATATCTTATTATTAATAGGTATTGTATTAGGAACAATAGCAGGCAAATATCTTTCTATTGCTGTTATTAAAATGTGTGAGATTGAAAACTTTAGTTTTATTAAACAGATAGAAAAGATTAATTATGTTAATGCTATTGCAATAACAGTGGTATTTACAATTATATGTGGGAATTTGATAAATGCGTATGTTAAAAAAGTTGATTTGATAGAAACATTGAAGAAGAATGAATAAATAGTTGTTAAAAAGAATGAAGGGAATGTGTAAGGAGCTTTGGTATGATAAATAATAATTATACTGTTATATGTAAGAAAACAGGTTAAAGAAAAAGAAAATATAAAATATAAAATATAAAATAATGATAAAATATTGAATAAATTATTAATAAATGTTACAATAATATTAAGAGAGTGTGGTTATTGGAGGTGCAAGGGGTTGAAGTGGCCAGTAGACGATAAAACAAAAAAGAATATAATATTTAATGTTGTGGCAACTACAATTTTAGTAGTGGCTATAGCAATAATGATAAATTTAAATTCAGACGGTGAAGAAACTAATGCTTCACAATCTGAATATATAAAGCAGATAGTAGGTGAAGATGCATCATATTTGACAGAGAATATGGATGCTCAAACAACACTTGAGGAAGAAAAAGCTACGGAAGATGAGGCATTAGGAGAACAAGGTACTGGTGCAGATACGTCAGATGAAACATCAAGTATACAAGTATCAAATTCACCGTCTACGCAGACTGAAACAACTAAAATACCATCAACACAAGTTACAACAGGAGCAACAATGACATATACACCAATAACTATAAGTCCTGTTAGAACGCCAGCACCTACAAGTGCACCAGTGATAGTGAGTACACCGGCACCTACAAGCGCACCAGTAATTGTAAGTACACCAACGCCAACGAAGAAACCAAGTAGTTCATCAGAATACATACTTCCATATAGCAATAGTAAGTTTTATACAAAAGCTGAAATTTCAGGATTATCAGCTAAACAATTGCGTTTGGCTAGAAATGAAATATATGCTAGACATGGAGCCATATTCACTGCAGCAGATTTGGATGCACACTTTAGATCATGTAGTTGGTATAAGCCGACTAGAGCTGTATCAGCAATAGATGAAGATGCGGAATTTAATGTGTATGAATATACTAATATGGAAGTGATAAGGGGATTGGAGTAATATGAAATAAAACTAAGATAATTGATATATATAATAGAAAAGAGCCTCAAAAGGTGAGGCTCTTTTCTATTATATATGATACACGAAAAAGTTATTAACTTAATTCTCACAGTATTTTAGATTAAATAGATAAGTAATAAAAATATTTATAATTAGTCGTTATCATCATCATCATCGTCGTCGTCATCGTCATTATTATTATCGCCATATTGATTTTTTGATTGTGTATATGAGTACTTATCTAAAGTTGATATATTAGAGTTTTCTATAGTTGTTACATCTGCTTCGTCAGCAGTAGTATCTGTTTCATTAACGTAGACATCCGCTTCGCTAACATTAGAAGGTGTCACTTTAAGATTGGAGATAGGAGTTGATGTACCATCTGTTTTTATCATGTAAGTAGCATATGGTAAAAATTTTCCTGTAATAAAGTCTCTACCTTTAAGTATAATATAGTTATCATATACATCTATTAGGTATCCAAATGAACCTTCATAATATGTATAAGTATTTTTTTGTTCATCAGAAGTATCCGCATCATTCTTACGAGGTCTTGCAGCAGAAGGACAGTGAACTCTAGCACATAAATCATTGCTAGCTTCAGCAACATTAGAAAATTCACTTATTCTTTGAAGAGAAAACTCTACGATTTTTATATTTATCTAAAATACTACGAAGTTTTGATATTTGTTCTGAAGTAAATGGATTTTTGTAGTCAACGCGACTCATGCCTAGGAAAACAAATACTTCATTATTAACCGCTTTTTCAAAAATAGTTCCATTTGGTTCAATCTTTTGCCATTCAGAATCTGATGCACATTCATTACTACAATCATGATTTCCTCTAGCAGTATAAATTGGTATATTAACACTAGATAGTTTGTTTACAACTACATCTATATCCTCGCTTCTACCATCTCTAGTTATGTCACCTGAATTACCAATAAGAGCTACATTTTGAGATTTAAAGAAAGCCATTGCTTTATCAAAATCTGCTTGAGAAGCTGCTTCATCATCACCATCGCCATCTAGGTGAAGATCACTAACTGCTCCGAAAGAGAATTTTTTATTAACCTTTATTAATTTAGTGGCTGGAATAGAAAATTCAGTACTTGTATTATTATCCTTTATAAATATATTTCCTATCCTTTAATTAATTATTAGTATAATGGGAATGTTAACTAAATACAACAAAAGTATTAAAACAATATTACAATTTATACAATTCTAATATTGTTTATGGTTTGGTAAGATTATATAGGGACTATTGTTACAAGGGTCATTTTGCAGTGCGTTTAAAGGTTTATAAGTTGAAAAATCTCACGATATATACATATGAAAGTTATATTTAATGGAGGTATGATTAAAATGAATAGTAATCAAAACAATGTTAGAAAGCTATTAAAAAAGAAACGTATTATAATTGGTGGAAGTATTTTGTTAGTGGTATCAGTTTTGATTGGAATTATTGCCAATACTATTTTTTTAAAAAAGGGTAAGGCTAATACGCCTAGTTTAGAATATTCAGAAGAATATGCAGAAATGAAAAGAGACACAGTATTTACAATTGATTCAGGTGGAGATTTGGAGATAAATCGTAATCGTGTAGAAGATAAATCAGAAGATTTAGCTGATGCATGGACTGTTTTAGTATATATGACAGGGGCTGATTTGGAATCAGATATAGGGGCACCTACTAAAATTATGAACGATATGGCAAGTGCAGGTGTAAAGCCAGATAATATTAAAAATTTAAACTTAATAGTAGAAACTGGTGGTGCTACGAGATGGACTAGTAATTATGGTTCAAGTTCAAATTTACATAGACTTAAGCTTTCAGAAGGTGGGAAATTTGAAGAAGTAGAAAAGCTTCCAATTGCAAGCATGGGAGACCCTAATACATTAGCAGATTTTATACAATGGGGTATAACAAATTATCCGGCTAAAAATACAATGTTAATATTATGGAATCATGGCAGTCCACAAAATGATTTATGTTATGATGAAATATATGATGATGATGCACTTATGATAAATGAGGTCGAGTATGCCTTAGCAAAGTCTAAAGAATCGTTAAGCGCTCCATTTGATATATTATTAACACATACTTGTAGTAATGGTACCGTAGAATTTGCAAATGCCGTTGCTCCATATGTGGATTTTATGATAACAACACCAACATATACCCCAACATATGGTTTTAATTATAAGCGCTTAGTCAATAAATTACTTGAAGAACCATCGGAAGAAACAACGCCTTCAAAAGTATGTTATACGGTATTAGATGGATTTTCTAGTTGGGCAAATGCTCAGTCTGCAGAAAGTGCAGGAATGTACGCTTTAATGACATATGATTTGACCAAATTAGATGATTTCTTAATTGAGTTTAATAAAATATGTAAAAAAGTATATGAAATGTCTGCAGTAGATAGAAAATCAGCTAAGAAGATTAATAAAGTAATTAAAGTAACATCGCAGTATAATATGGAAACTAATTTTGATATAGCATGTTATTTAGATTCACTATCAGAGAATGTAGGTATAGATACTTCGAAATGCCTAGAACTCTTGGACGAAGTGGTTGTAAGATATATAAGATGTAGTTATATAAATAAAACTTGTTTGGGAATGGCTATGTATCATCCTGTGGGAGGTATGAGTATACAAGAATTTAATTTATACAGAAATAAGGCTGTTTCACCATATTATTTAATGTATTTAGAAAGATCTGCTCATTTAATTGGAAAAAGAGATTTTGATAATTTTAAAGATTATGATTGGAAAACATCTAAGTTCTTTCATGAAGAAACTTTTGACTTCTTAAATTATACACAACAAAGACATGGTAATAAAATATCAAATGAGAATATGTATACAATATTATGTTCTAATCCGGCATATGCTTCAGATGGATTTGTGGATAATTGGAATAATAATTTAAAAGAAGTTCCTTTAGAAGAAAGAAGAGAATTTACTGATATTGAAATAGCAGTTACAGAGGATACATTTACAGGTACGATTACACAAAATCCAGAAGAAGTGTATAAAGTATATAACACAGTATTTGCAGATGTTAATGAACGATTAATGTGTTTAGGTGAAGATGCAAGTGCGACATATGATGAAACAACGGGTGAAATAAAATCAAACTTTAAAGGTGAATGGTTAATGCTTGGTGATGGACAATTATTAACTACGTATTATAAAACTAAGATTAAAGACTATGATGCAGGAAATGGAGCAAAAGAATATGATCAATATACAATACCAGTTGTTATAGATGATAAAGAGGCTACTATATACTTTATGAAGAATGATGAGGAGCTTATTATTCAATATGTTGCATATGAGAAAAAAGATGGCATTAACTCTGGATATATGGAAGAACTAAGATCAGGTATGAGATTTACTCCTATATATGATGTGTGGGATGAGGAAACAAAGACATATACCACTGAGTATGGTGAGGAATATACTTATAAAGGAAATGAGGATTTTCTTTATACAACACTTAGTGACGCAGAATACTCATATGCATTTATAATTGAAGATGTATCAGGTGATAAGAGTTATTCTAAGGAGCATGGTTTTTCTGTAATGGAAAGTGAAGTAACATTAACAGCAGAATAATATGAGTCATGTTAAAATTTATGTTATGGCGATAAATATTGTATGGGAGTTATAGTCAATAAGAAGTTAATGATAGGAATAAAGATATGTAAAATTATAATCATAAAAGGACAGGAGATATATTAATGGATAATTTAATATACACAAATGAATTATGTGTAGGTTGTAATCGTTGTATTAGTGCATGTGGTTGTCCAGGAGCCAATGTTGCACACAACGAAAATGAAATTAATGTAATTAAGGTAGATTCAAATAGATGTATTGCTTGCGGAGCATGTTTTGATGTATGTGAACATAATGCAAGAGAGTATGTAGATGATACAGAACGTTTTTTTGAGGATTTGAAAAGAGGAAAAAAGATTTCAATTATTCTTGCTCCTGCATTTAAGGCAAATTATTATAATGAATACAAAACTATTTTAGGTGGATTGAAGAAAATGGGTGTAAACCGCATTTTTAGCGTTTCTCATGGAGCTGATATTACTAGCTGGGCGTATATTAATTATATTCAAAAAAATAATTTCGTTGGTGGAATATCTCAGCCTTGTCCTGCAGTTGTAGGGTATATTGAAAAGTATATACCAGAATTGATTCCTAAATTAATGCCTATACATAGTCCTATGATGTGTAGTGCAATTTAAGTAAAAAAATATTTGGGATTAAATGATAAAATTGCCTTTATAAGTCCATGTATAGCAAAGAAAAATGAGATAGATGATCCAAATACACACAATTATGTGGAGTATAATGTTACATTTGCCCATTTGATGAAATACGTTAGAGAATATGGTATTAAAGGTGAACCAACTGAGGATGAAGAAGAGTACGGCTTAGGTTCAATTTATCCAATGCCAGGAGGATTAAAAGAAAACGTATATTGGTTATTGGGTGATGATGTGTTTATTCGCCAGATGGAAGGTGAAAAGCATATGTATCATTATTTAGAAGTCAATAAACAACGAATAGCTAATGGGCAAACACCATATTTATTTGTGGATGCGCTAAATTGTAGCAGTGGATGTCTTTATGGTACGGCGGTAGAGGTAGATATAGCTAAAACAGAGGATGCTTATTATGCGATAGGTAAGATAAAAGAAGAAAGCAAGATAAATGGTGGAAGAACAGCGTGGGCAAGGGATTTGACACCAAATAAAAGATTAAAGAAATTAAATGAAAAATTTAAGTCTTTAAATCTAAATGATTTTGTGCGTAAATATACTGATAAAAGCAAAACATGTAAGGTGATGAAACCAAACAATCATCAATTAGATACAATATTTATGGATATGAAAAAAGATTCTATCCAAAAGAGAAGTATTAATTGTGGTGGTTGTGGTTACTCTAATTGTAAGGAAATGGCAAAAGCGATTTTTAATGGTTTTAATTATAAAGAGAATTGCGTGCATTATATTAAAGAGTTCGCACTGGAGGAAAAGAATGCAAATCATCAATTATTGATTCAGATGCAAGAATTGCAAGAAAGATTATCTTCAAATACTAATGAAGAGTTTACAACATTAAACTCAACTGTAGATGAGATGACAAAAGGTTGTGAAAATAATGCAACTGAAAGTATACAAATATCTGAGGAGATTACCAATGTTGCAAAGTTTGCAGAGGATTTAAATAAATCATTAGTACAAGTTGAAGATTTTTTAAGTCAATTAGAGAAGAACAATGCAGACGTAATTAATATAGCTGACCAGACAAATATATTAGCTATAAATGCGTATATAGAAGCCGCTAGAGCAGGAGATGCAGGTCGTGGATTTGCTGTAGTTGCTGGGCAAATTAAAAGCTTAGCAGAAAATTCTAAGAACACTGTTAATGAAAGTGATAAAACTAAGGTGGATATAGAAGTTGCAATTAATGCATTATTGAAGCGAGCAAAGGACTTATTAGGTATAGTAAATAGTTTAGATAATAGAATTCAAAATCTTGCTGCATCATCACAAGAAATTGCTGCAGCTGTACAATCAGTATCATCTGTAACGGAGAATGTAAAGAGATATTTAAGTGAACTTGTAAGATAAGATGATGGAGTTAGAGAAGCATAGTGATAATATATGATTAACAAGCTCCCTTTTAGGTATACAAGAGAATAATAAAAACTTGTATGTAAGGGAGCTTGTTGTATATTCAAACAAATACTATCTAAGTACAATAAGGAAGGATGAATGAAAATGAGAAAAATAGCAATAGCACTAGCTTTTAGTATGATGTTAGCGGCTACAGCATGTGGCGCTAAAGAGGAGGCAAAACCAACAGATAAACAACAACAGACACAACAAGAAGATACAAATAAGGACGATACAAATCAAGAAGATACGCAACAAGAAGAAGGTAAAACAGAGGAGGCCACAGGCGAAGCAACAGTAGGACAAACTTTATTAAATGATTTTAAGAAAAAGGCAGAAGAAAATAATAATGCCAAAGAGTTAGCAGAAGCATTGCTTACAAATGAAGTCATTAAGTTCAAAGGTGCTACTATGGATGTAGAGCCAGGACCATTAACAGGTTTTTCAAAAGATATAAAAGGATTCAAAAATGGTGTAATGTTTGGTCCCGTAATCGGAACAATTCCTTTTGTAGGATATGTATTTACAGTAGAAGAAGGCGCTGATGTGGATAAATTTGTGGAAGAATTAGAGAATAGTGCAGACCAAAGGTGGAATATTTGTACAGCTGCAGAAGAAACTGTAACAGCGACATCAGGAAATACAGTATTCTTTGTAATGAGTCCAAAAGAATTTGAAGAATAGGAATAAGAAAAATGTTATTTTCAAGTATTACGTTTTTATATGTATTTTTACCAATTATAGTAGCTCTTTACTTTATAGTTCCCTATAAAGTAAAGAACTACGTTCTTTTATTAGCTAGTTTGATTTTTTATGCTTGGGGAGAACCAAAATACATTATTATAATGATAGTGCAGATTATACTTGGATATATATTTGCTATTATCATAGATAAATATAGAGATAAGTCTAGTGTAAAGTATATGCTAGCTATGATTGTTATAGTGAATCTGGGGTTTTTAGTGTATTTTAAATACGCTAATTTTTTTATAAGAACCTTTGGACAAGTAACAGGGGTATCTGTAAATCTATTAAAAATAGCGTTACCTATAGGTATAAGTTTTTATACATTTCAGATAGTTAGTTATGTGATAGATGTATATAGAGGGACTGTTGCCCTTCAGAAGAATCCTTTTTATCTAGCTACATATATATCTTTTTTTCCACAACTTATAGCAGGACCTATTGTTCGTTATGTAGATGTGGAGAAACAGCTAGTAGAAAGAAAAAGTGATTTTGATAAGATAGCACATGGAATTAGAAGATTCGTTTTAGGTTTAGGAAAGAAGGTATTAATCGCCAATACATTGGGCGAATTATGTGATATATTTCGAGGCTCTAGTGATTTGTCCGTAGCCTATTATTGGTTATATGCTATATCATTTACGCTGCATATTTATTACGACTTTTCAGGATACAGTGATATGGCTATAGGACTAGGTAAGATATTTGGATTTGATTTTATAGAGAATTTTAATTATCCATATATATCGAAGAGTATAACTGAGTTCTGGAGAAGATGGCATATGTCACTAGGAACATGGTTTAGAGATTATGTTTATATTCCACTAGGAGGAAATAGAGTTTCTAAAGCTAAATTTATACGAAATATTATTATAGTGTGGTTTTTAACAGGATTTTGGCATGGAGCGGACTGGAACTTCATTATATGGGGATGCTATTTTGCTATATTTTTATTAATAGAGAAATTCTTCTTAATAAAGAAGCTAGAAAATATGAAGGTATTTAACCATATTTATGTTATGTTTGTAGTAATAATAGGTTTCGTTATTTTTAATGCTACAAGTATGAATCAAGTAATAAGTGATATAGGTGGACTTATAGGAATAGGAGAACTTCCTTTCGTTAGTAGTGAGTTTTTATATTATATTAGAAGCTATGGTTTGGTTCTTATAATTGCAATTATAGGAGCAACACCACTTCCTAAGAAAGTGGTGCATATAATAAACAGTAAAGCTAATGGAAATAAACTACTTAACTTGTTAGAACCACTAGTTATGCTAATAATTATGATTTTAATAACAGCCTATTTAGTAGATGGCTCATTTAATCCATTTTTATATTTTAGATTTTAGGAGAATATATGGAATCAAAAGTAAAGAATAGAATTTTAAGTATATCTATGCTGATATTTTTAGTAGGAATGAGTGGTTGGTTTATATTTAGAACTCCAGATGAATATTCCTATAGTGAGAGAAGGGTATTAAAACAAAAACCAGTTTTTTCTATGGAAGAATTCCTAGATGGAGAATATGGAAAAAAGTATGAGGACTATGCGCTAGACCAATTCCCACTAAGAGATAATTTGCGTGGAATAAAAGCGATTAGTGAAAATTATATCTTCAATAAAGCAGATAACAATGGAATTATATTTAAAGAAGGACATTTATCCAAAATAGAATATCCATTAAAAGAAAGTATGTTAGAGTATGCAGGTAATAGATTTGAATTTATATATAAAAAGTACTTAATGAAAAAGGACATAGAGCCATATTTCGTAATAGTTCCAGATAAGAATTATTACTTAGGACAGAAACGTAATATTCTAACAATGGATTATGAAAAACTATATAAGCAGATGTACAAGAAAACATCTTATATGAAGCATATAGATATCAGAAGCCACCTTATACTAGAAGATTATTATTATACAGATACTCATTGGAGACAAGAAAAAATAGGAGATATAGCGAAATTAATTGCCGATAAAATGGGTACAAAAGTAGATGCAGACTATAAGAAAGTAGTATGTAAGGAACCATTTTATGGAGTATATGTGGGACAGTCAGCTCTTAAAGTAACACCTGATAAACTAGTATATTTAACAGATGATACATTAAAGAAATGTTCAGTACTCTGTTATGATACTGGAATGCCAGTAAAAAAAGAACTTTATGATATGGATAAACTAAAGAGTAAGGATATGTATGAAGTGTTTTTATCAGGAGCAGTGGCACTGTTAACCATAGAGAATCCACAAGCATCATCTGATAAAGAACTGATAATGTTTAGAGATTCATTTGGAAGTAGTCTAGCACCTCTTTTAGTAGAAGGGTATAAGAAGATAACCATGGTAGATATTCGTTATATTAACAGTGATGTACTAGATGCTTTTATAGAATTTAATGACCAGGATGTACTATTTGTGTATAGCACGTTGTTGCTAAATAGTAGTCTGGGGATAAGATAGAAATATAATTCTTTGTTAATGGTATTAAGTAGTAAGTATTTAGTATAATTAGAGATATTCAGGAGGTAACATAGTGAAGGTAAAATCAGATAAAATTGAATCGAAAGGTTTAAAGAAGATAAGTAAAAAATCAAAAATTATATTAATAGTGTTTGGAATTATATTTGTATGTATTATATTAACTATAAGAAATCAGTCTTTATGTGAAAAGGGAAAATGGATGACATATGGTGGTGCACCAGGAAGAATTAATAGGGTGACATTTTATGCTAAAAGTAATTCCTTTGGTTATAGCTGTGATAGTGAACCAGTAGGTAGCTGGGATTTGATTGATAACTATGTTTTTTTAGGTCCCAATATGGTACTTACATATTCATTTGATAATACGTATGTAATACCTACTACGGTTTTATATGTTAGTAAAAAAAGACTGGTTATGTGGATAGACGGAGAAATAGTTACTTTTTATAACGGCAGAGATGAGTTTGAAAAGCATGCAGAGATTGGGTGGGGATTTTAATAGAAAATTGATTTTTGAAATCACGTTTCACGTCTGGTACAAGAGCTATTTTTATGATATAATGCGCAAGTATATAATTTATAAAGAGTTGTAATATTAGAATGTATCATATGTAAAAGCATTATAGTCTTAAAAATTAGAGTCTTTTGTTAAAAAGGGAGATATTATGACACAAGAAAAGTTATTGGTAGTTCTAATATGACAAGAACCGCACTCACAAGCAATAAAGAATGGAATACACGTGTAGTGTCAACTGAAAAAGGTGAGGTTGCGCAGAGTATTTTAAGTGAATTTAATGAGCTTTGGAACAGTGAATATGCTTTAGAATACAATGAATTTTATGAAATATATAAAGAGAAGTATAAAATCATTAAAAGGCAAAGAGAAATTGCGCGAAGTGAAGAGTTGCCATCTATTGAGAAGTATCGTTTACAACCGAACTCAATGAAGATTGGATTTATCGTAAATTTGAAGAAAATCATTGAAGCAGGAGAAGAAAGAGCAGATGCTTTTGAAAGACTTGCTATGGAGGAACAAGATGCTACAGATGAGACACAACCACTTGACTATATTTTTTCTGTGGAAATTTTAAATGAAGGTGTAGATATTGTAGAAGTGAATCAAGTTATTATGCTTAGACCTACTGAATCTCCGATAGTATTTATCCAACAGCTAGGAAGAGGCTTGCGTAAAGCAGAGGGAAAAGAGTATGTTGTTAAGACAGAGATAAAGGTTGGAGATTTAATTGATACGATAGAGTATGATTATCCAACATTTCATTTGTCTATGGATTGCTTTTGGGCAGAAATTGTTTCTGGAGATTTAGTTCTTACAGAGCATGAGGCATCAAGATGGTTGACTAAAGCTGAGTTAGATTCTGTGGAATGTTTACAGAGTGTAAGAAATTAAAATCTATAGATGTAAGTAAATTTAATACAAAGAATGTTACTAATATGGGGGTATATGTTCAAAGAGTGTTCTTTAATTCAAACGATAGATGTAAGTTCATTTGATACATCAAAAGTTACTAATATGAATAGTATGTTTTGTGATTGCTATGCTCTTACTAATTTAAATATAAGCAATTAGTAATGGATACTTAACTCTTAAGCAATAGTGGTTGATTTTAGTTTAATTAAAGATAAGCTATATCTTTAATTAAACTAAAAAGCTTCTTAAAAAAATATTAAATACAGTTTTTGATTTAAATTCTATGATATAATTAATGCATTATTTTATAATAAAATAAAAATAAGGGAGAATTTAATGAAAATGAAGAGGGGATTATTTAAATCAAAAAGGTTAGTAGCTGTATTGTCAGTGTGTGTAATTGTACTAGTAGGTGTAATTGTATCCGTTGCTGTTTTTAATAACAGATCAAAGGCTGATAATTTTAAAAAAGATACTGTAGTTAATATTTTGCATACAAATGACATTCATGGTGATGTAGAGAATTAAGCATATATTGCAAAGTATAAAGATGAAGTGGAAAATGGTATACTTGTTGATGCTGGTGATGCAACACAAGGAAAATCATTAGCTACTTGTACACAAGGAAATGCCTTAATTGAACTTATGAATAGTGCAGGTTATTCATTATCTATATTTGGTAATCATGAATTTGATTATGGTATGGATCAATTATTAAAGAATATAGAGAATGCTAAGTTTACTTTCTTAGCAGCTAACGTTAGAAAAGATAATGGGGATTTACTTTTAAAGACAGAAGAAGAAAATGGCGGATATAAGATTATTGAAGTGGAAGGAAAGAAGATTGGTTTCTTCGGTATTTCTACTACAGAAACAGCTTATAAAACAAATCCTAATAACGTAAAAGGAATTAAATTTGAGCCAGAGATTGAGTCAACTCAAAAGGTTGCAGATGAACTTAATGGTTTAGGATGCGACTATGTAGTAGGTCTTATGCATGTTGGTATTGATAAAGAGTCTAATCCAAAAAGTACTGATATTGCAGATGCAGTAACAGGTGTAGATGTAATTATAGATGGACATAGTCATTCAGATTTACAATATGAATCAAAAAATGGAACAAAGGTTGTTCAAGCAGGAACTCAAATTAAAAAATTAGGTCAAATTACAGTAACATTTGCACAAGATGAGACTAAAGTAGAGACTAAATTAGTTACAGATGAAGAATTTAAAAAATATGGTAAAAAGGAAGAAGTTGAATCGTTATATCAAAAATTCACAAAGGAATTAGATGAGATATATGCTGAAGTAGTAGGAAATACTGCAACAGATATTATTGCAAATGAAGTGACTGATACAGGAAAAGTTAAAAGATTAGTAAGAAATAGAGAAACTGCTATAGGTGATTTAGTTACAGATTCTATGTTATGGGAAGCAGAGAAATTTCTTTCAAAATCAGAATTTAAAGATCTTCCATTAGTTGCAATGACAAATGGTGGTGGATTAAGAGATGACTTAAAAGCTGGAGATATAACAGTAGGAGAAGTATTTGCAGTAACACCATATAGCATGACATTGGTTGTTAAAGAAGTAACACCAAATGTATTATATGAAGCATTAGAGTCAAGTATTTCATGTTTAACATTAAATGAGAATAATGAGGTATCAGGATACTCAGGTGGATTCCCACAAGTATCAGGTATGAGATATGAAATGGATTTAACTAAGAAAGCATACGAAGAAGGAGTATGTAAAGGAGAAAAAGTAGTAGCTGTATATTATACTAATAAAGATGGTAAAGAACAATTATTAGATAGAAATGATACAACTACAAAGATAGCACTTGCAGCAAATAACTTTATATATGCAGGTGGAGATGGATATTCTATGTTAAGTGGAATGAAACCAATAGTAGAAGGAAATGTTATGGATGAAATCTTAGCAGATTATATCACAAAACTAACAGAAGAATCAGAAAATGGAAGTTTTACATATGTTATGGATGGAAATCGTTCAGTAGAAATAAATTCTAAAAAGAACAAATAATGTAAATGTAGCTATTTAAATAATAGAAGAATATTAAAGAATTAAAATAAGTATAAATAGTAAGTGGCAGTATATTGCACTCAATGAAAATTTTAGATAGAGTGTTATATGCTGTCATTTTTGATTTATTATTTGTCTTGAATGATTTGTTTTTTAGATAAGAAATATGCATAAATTATAGGTATTATAGTCATAATCAATACTAAAATAATTAGAACAACAAGATTTCTTATAACAGAGTTAAAAATCATCAATATACCACTTAATATCCAAATATAGCTTGCAAATTTGTGTGTTTTATCCCAAATATAGTCGCTGCTAAGTGTCCAGGAAACCTTAATTCCTATGGTGTTATTTCATTTGCATTTACTAAAATAATAGCCTGTGATAATAAATATAAAACTTAAAAAATGCTCCCCAATTATGTTGAATATTGGGGAGCATTTTGCTACAATAAAACTATAATATATTCCCTAAAAGGAGGAAATGCTATGGCAGTACAATATCAAAAAATACAGGAATTACTTAGAAAACGAGCCGATTTTCACGCAAGATTGAACTTGATGCCTTATGATGGTACACCTGAAATTAAGGAACGTGGTAATTTAAAATATCTCTATGTTAGAAAGAGAGTGGCAGGCAAACAGACATCTACTTATGTTGGTGTTTATACAGAAGAACTTTACAATCTACTTCTTCGTAACGCAAGAGAAGCAAGAGAAATTAAAAAAGAACTTCGTAGTATAGAAAAACAGCTTGCTATAGCTGGGTATTCAGAAGATGAACTTCCTGTGGATGTAATAAAAAATATTGAATTTGCACGTGCCAATATGAAAATAAATATCTATGATCAGGCTGTTTTGGAGGGGGTTGCTACATCTTTTCCCCAGACAGAGGTGATTATAGAAAACGGAAAAGTTTCAGGTATGACCGCAACTGATGTTCAAAAGATTTTAAACTTAAAACACGCATGGGAGTTTATACTCGACCGTGATGTGGTTGCGAGTTGTTCTGATTACTATATGCTTAGTCACATTGCACGGCTTGTCAATGAAGGATTCTTTGCAGATGGCGGTCGCATTCGTGGTGTACCTGTTACAATTGGCGGTTCCTCCTATGTGCCACCACTACCTAATGAAATTGATGTAAAAGATAGAATTAGTGAGATTATTGAAGAAACAGACGAACCGATAAATATTGCAATTAAACTGTGTTTGTATTGTATGAAGACACAGATATTTTTGGATGGCAATAAGCGAGCTTCTGTTATATTTGCAAATCATTATTTGATTGCCCATGGCGGAGGTTTTCTGGTAATTCCTAAAAATAAAGTGCCTGAGTTTAAAAAGCTACTTGTAAAATATTATGAAGGTGAAGATATTTCTATTATTGCAGCTTTTATGAAAGAGCATTGTTGGAAAACGATGTAAAATTAAATAAAGCACTATTGAGGAACAAAACTTGCTGTTAAATGCAGAATTTGTTCCTCAATATTATATCCACCTAAGAGTCGAGAAATCGGCTCTTTTATTATGCCTAAATTTACTTGAAGGAGGTTCCAATGGGAGTATTATCAAACATTTTCAAAGCAAGAGATAAGCCCGAATATCCAGGTCTTGGGTTTGACGGTCTTGTAGGCTACAGTCCCATTGCTATGGCAAAGAACGCCATCGGTATGGCGATTGCCTGCGAGGAATACGGAATGATACGTAGTTATTCTAAAACAGGATATCCTTATGATAATGCATGTATAGAATCATTTCATGCATTACTAAAAAGAGAATGGATAAATAGATTTAAGATATTAGATTATAATTATACTTATAGACTAGTATTTGAATATATAGAAGCATTTTATAATACTGTAAGAATACATAGTCATTGTGACTATATGTAACCTAATGAATTTGAGAAATTATAGTACCAAGTAGGTAATGAAAAAATCATATTTTTGTGGTATTATAGATAGCAGAAAATCTTGAATTTGACGAGGAGGGATATGCTTTGCAACCAATTATTCCAAATGATTTTCAAGGAGCTATCCTTGTTCTTAAGAATAATCAGATAGTTTTCGAGTATTGCAATGGAGAAGCTGATATAAAATCACATATTCCGTTTGTACCAGATACAACGATTGCATTGGCGTCACTATCCAAACAATTTGTAGCGGTTGCAATTTTTCTGCAGGTGGAGAAAGGTAATCTTTCTTTGGATAGAACAATCCACTCCTTCTTTCCTCAATATGCACATGGAAATAAAGTTACAATATGCAATCTGCTACATCATTCAAGTGGCATTCCTGATTATATCGGCGATGTGATTATTCCTGAAGCAATCCGCAAATATGAATCGGAGCAGGGAGCCGCACCGACGAATGCGATAGATTTTAACAAGTGCATTGTTGCAGAATGCCGCCCCGTTAGTCTTTCGGAATGTTTTGAATTAATTGGTGATTTGCCATTATGTTTTGAACCGGGAACAGAAGGCAGATACAGCAATACCAATTATTTTTTGCTGGGACATATACTTGAAAAGGTATCTGGCAAGCCTCTTTCAGATGTCATGCATGAAGTATTTATGCGCTTTGGTTTGAAATACACGCATATAAATGGAAGAACCGCAAATGCTTGTGGCTATGTTAGACACAATGATGAAATTTTCTGCTGTGGAAGACCTGCGATGGATAGCGGAGACAGCAGTGTTGTGTCTTCATTGAAAGACTTAGGATTATGGTGTAAAGCAGTTTTAGCGGGAGATGTATTGCTTGCAGATAGTTGGAAAGAAATTTTGAACTATGACCCAGAACCTTTTGGATGCGGCTTCTGGAAGTTTGAAGACGGATGGTTTGGACATGACGGAGGATTACCGGGACTGAGACATTGGCAGAGGTTGAATATAGAGCATAATGCGGCGATTATTATCTTATCTAATGTGGTTGCGGAAGAGCCGCCATTTCTTGCGAAAATGATGGAGCATTTAGTTATTAAGGAACTTTAGCTAAAGTAAACTTTCAGTCTTCACACTTAACGATTATACGCTCTGCTTCGGCAGGGCGTTTTCTCTGTTCAAAAAATGATAATGAAAAATCTGTAAATGTCAACATCGAAATGCTATAAAGGGGATGCGGTCAAAATTTTGGACCTGATAGGAGTAAAATCAGGAGGAAAATATGTTTTCATATGAAGAAAGATTAAAAGCAGTAAAATTTTATCTTAAATATAATAGTTGGATGGCTGTTATTAACGAATTAGGTTATCCTAATCGTGCTTACCTTAAGCAATGGATTGAAGAAAAAAATATAAATTAAAGGAATTATTGTCAGTATTCCATATGGCAAAAAGCAGCTATTGTTATCAACAAATGTGTCTTAAGAAACCTGATAAATATGAAAAAGTAAGAGAATATATTAGAAATTCGTTTTATGCTTCTAATGGTTCTTACGGATATAGACGTATATATATCTAGACGTTAAAGAAGCATATAAAACCATATCTGAGAAAGTTATTCGAAGATTGATGAAAGAAGAACAATTAGTAGTCAAATTTAAGAAGAAACGAAAATATTGTTCATACATGGGTGAAATAAGTCCTTCTGTTGAAAATATAGTGGATAGGGATTTTCGTGCTGATAAATCTAATGAAAAATGGCTTACAGATATAACAGAGTTTCATATTCCTGCAGATAAAGTATACTTATCGCCTATAATAGATTGTTTTGATGGACTACCTGCTTCATGGACTATAGGTCTACATCCAGATGCAGACATTGTTAATACTATGCTAGACAATGCTATAAATACATTAAAAGATGATGAACATCCTATAGTTCATTCAGATAGAGGTGCACACTATCGTTGGAATGGATGGTGCCGGATTAACAAGATCTATGTCTAAAAAAGGATGTTCACATGATAATTCAGCATGCGAGGGCTTTTTTGGAAGATTAAAGAATGAAATGTTTTATAATAGGACATGGACAAATATATCTATAGAAGAATTCATAGAAACACTTGATCAATATATCCACTGGTACGGAACTAAACGACGAAAATTAACATTGGGAGGACTTAGTCCTCTTCAATACAGAGAACAATTAGGCTTATTAGCTTAAAGACTAAATAAGCAAA
>SVEH01000027.1 GCA_015057455.1 Lachnospiraceae bacterium
TATTCCTGCATTGCTTATACCCTCAATTTCATTTTCGGTGCAAACTTCATATTCTTCAAAGGTAATAGCATTAATTTTTGGAATATCATCCGTAATCGAAATCGCTTTATCAAATAAAGAATACAACAATCATATGCCTGTTGTTTTTCGTTATCACCATGAAAGAACATATCACTTACATACAGCTCCATATAATCCTCTTACATTTAATTTATAGTTATATTCTACATCTATGTTATATCCATACTTTAAAAATATCAACAAAAAAAGAACACCTACATTACATAAGTGTTCTACTTGTTTTTTAAGCGATAGACGGGATTCGAACCCGCGACCCTCGCCTTGGCAAGGCGATACTCCACCACTGAGCCACTATCGCATATCCAAGCGGGTGATGGGAATCGAACCCACGTATTTAGCTTGGAAGGCTAATGTTCTACCATTGAACTACACCCGCATATTTAATTTTCTCTGATTTGCTATCTCTCAAGCACATTGTTGATTATATAATTAATGTTTGCGAATGTCAACAACTTTTTTTATTTTTTTTAAAATTTCTTTATTTTTCCAAATTAAATCTGTTATAACAAACCAATTACAATTATTGTTTTTGTTATATAGTTATATATTTATAATTAAATTTCTGCAAATCCAAGGGGCTGTGAAAAAATGAAGTGATTCATTTTTTCATGGCTCCTTTTGCTATATAAACATATTTTAGCACTGTTCAGGCATAAAAAATGGATAGAGTTTCCCCTACCCCGTAAAATTAATAACTTTTTATATTATGCAGCTTTTTCTATTCTCATCATTTTATTATGATATTTATAGAAAACTTCCGCATCCCTATATTTTAATTTAAAAACTTCTTTATAAATATTAAATATATAGTGTTATTCCATAAAGTGTTGGAACCAAACTTATCAATACTATTACAAGTGCAAATATAATCCAAAGCACACTATCATCTGCGTATTCACTTGACTGATATATTTCACAAGGATCCGTTGGATTTATTGAAATAGTTTCATATTCACCTAATGTATCTTTTGTTTTACATCCTCTTCCTATTGAAACTGATGTAAATAATTTTTTATCATAGTAATACTCATAAACTGGAAAATATCTTGTTCTTCCTCTAACTTTTTTCTCTTCAAATGCCATTATTTTTGCACTTACATGCTCATTACATTCTTTCTTCATTCTTGACGCTTTCATATATGCTTGTACAAGCCAAATAAATGCAACTAGCATTATAAGTCCTGTTGCTATAAGTAAAAAAAGATTTGATATTACTGAATCCATATATTTCCACCTACTTAATGTTTTAAAATTATTCGTACTATTTTTTTATCGGCAAATAAACTTTAAATCAATATATGTAATTTAACTAATAAATGACTTAATATCATCTAACCTTTCTTGTGCATCTTTTACACCTAGCTCATATTGCTCTCTAATCTTATTCTCATCTTTTTCTGTTCTTGAAATTTTATTATCAACAGTTGGACGAATTACAATTATTTTCCCTTCTTCTTCAAGCTTTTCTATCTCTGACATAGTGTTGTTATACATAGTCGGTCTATTCACTATACACTTAACTAAATTAGGGTATTTTCTATATACTAATTTAGCCAAACCGTTAAGTTCTGATTTCTTACGATATCCTTTTGGTCTTGTAAGCACAACTACAATCTTATCATAGCCTTCCTCCATCATACGGTTCAAAGGTACACTATCTCCTATGCCACCATCTAAATACTTCTTATCATCAATTTCTACTATTTCTGATACATATGGCATAGATGCTGACGCACGAATATAATGTATCTTATCTCCTCTTAGGCTATCACATTTTATAAGTTCTGCCTTTCCTGTCTCGCAGTTAGTAGCTGTCACATAATAATCTGTTTGTGCAGCTTCAAATGCATCATTATCAAATTTATCTAATTTATTAGGCAACTCATTATAGCAAAAATCTGTTCCTACTATATTGCCTGTTTTAAAAAATGAGTGCCAACTCATAAATCTCTTATCTTTGCAATACTTTGTATAATATCTTATACTTCTGCCCTTTTGTTTTGCTACATATGAGCAACCATGAACGGCACCTGCAGACACTCCTGCAACTCCGTTAAATTCTATGTTATTTTCAAGGAATACATCCAACACTCCAGCTGTATATATTCCTCTCATTGCTCCACCTTCTAATACTAAACCTGTTTTCATCTTTTATTCCTTCTTTTCTATTCTCTATATATTTTACCTATAATCAATATCTCTTTTAAATTATATCTGTATTATTAATTTATGTCTTGCACTTTTTTCAAAGCTAAAATTTTGCAAGTAAATTAGCACTTGATGTTTCTAACACTTCTTTTGCTTGTTTTATTTTATCAATTTCTTCTTGTTTTACTTTATCTACTTTAAGTTTTAGCAAATATTTTTGAAGTAATGCTAAATCTCTTTTGATTATTTTCCTTTCTGCTTTATCTATATCTTTACCTGCATTTTTTAATGATTGTTGAACTTTTCCTGCTAAATTACTTGCTTCTGATGAGACATCTAATGCTTGTCTTCTTAAATTATCTAAACTTGCATACTCTGCTGCATCTCTCATAGCTTGTTGTATTTCCTCATCTGACATTCTATCACTAGCTTCTATTGTTATAGATTGTTCTTTCATTGTATCTAAATCTTTGGCTGAAACTCTTAATATTCCATTTACATCAATGTCAAATGTAACTTCTATCTGTGGTACCCCTGGCATAGCCTTTCGTATTCCTTTTAGCTTAAAATCACCAATTTTCTTATTATCTTTTGCCATAGGTCTCTCACCTTGAAGAACTTTTATTAACACACTTCTTTGATAAGGTGCTGCTGTTGTAAATACTTTAGAATATCTTGCTGGAACTGTTGTATTCCTATCTATTAGTCTTGTTGCAACACCACCCATTGTCTCAATGGATAAACTCATTGGTGTAACATCTAATAATAACAAATTGCTACCTTGACCTGTTGTTACTAAAGCATTACCTGATAATGTATCCCCTAAAACTGCTGCTCCTAATGCAACACATTCATCTGGATTAATATTTCTTGAAGGCTCTTTACCTGTAATTGATTTTACTTTTTCACTAACTAATGGTATTCGTGTTGAACCTCCCACCAATAAGACTTTTCCTAATTCTGATGCTGCTATACCGGCGTCATTCAAAGCACTCATAACAGGTCCTTTTGTTCTCTCTACCAAATCATATACTAACTCATTAAACTTTATTCTTGAAAGTGTTACATCCATATGTAATGGTTCATTTTTACCTACTATTAGATATGGTAGATTTATTGTTGTAGTTTGTGAAGTTGACAACTCTTCTTTTGCCTTTTTGGCTGCTTCTTTAACACGATAAAATGCCGTCATATCCTTCTTTATATCAACACCATGTTCTTTCTTAAATTCTGCCACCAAATATTCTACTATTCTATCATCAAAATCATCTCCACCTAAATGATTATCACCTGCTGTTGCTAAAACTTCTATAACTCCATCTGCAATTTCAATAATTGAAACGTCAAATGTTCCTCCTCCCAAATCATACACCATAACTTTCTGAGATTCACCATGATTTAATCCATAAGATAATGCTGCACTAGTTGGCTCATTTACAATTCTAAGTACATTTAATCCTGCAATTCTACCAGCATCTTTTGTTGCTTGTCTTTGTACATCATTAAAATAAGCCGGCACTGTAATAACTGCCTCTTTAATATTCTCACCTGTAAAATCTTCTGCTTCTTTCTTTAATTGCATTAGAATCATTGCACTTATCATCTGTGGTTTATAATCTGTTCCATCTATATTTTTACACCAATTTGTCCCCATATGACGTTTTATTGATGCTATTGTTCTTTCTGGATTAGTAGCAAATTGTCTTGCTGCAATCTCTCCTACAATTCTTTCTCCTGTTTTGGAAAATGCCACTATACTAGGTGTTGTTCTTCCTCCTGTTGAACTATTTATAATAGTAGGTTCTCCATTTTCAATTATTGCAACACAACTATTTGTTGTCCCTAAATCAATCCCGATTACTTTTCCCATACTCCATTTACTTCCTTTCTGTAGTCCCCTGTTTTTTATTTTATTACATATTACGCTAACAACCACAACAACAATGCCATAGCAAATATGTTTCACAACAAACTGCACAACACTGAGTACAATCTGCCGTATATCCATGCTGCTGTCCTTGTCTGCGATATTCACTATTGCTTTGTCTCATAATCAGATAAACTTCCATATAATCTTTATTATCTGGCTCCATTTGAATAGCCTTTTCAATTAATTCTTGAGCTTGAATCTCATTACCAACACCAAAATTAGCAATAGCACTTACATAATACCATCTTGCATTGCGCATATCACTTGTCATTTGATTTAAAATCCCAACAGCCATTACATATTGATTTGCATACAATAAATCAATTACCTTTGTCATCATTTCTGAATCATTTTCCATTTTCTTAGGTTTCGGTACAGCACCTCTTCTTGCACTTCCAAATCCAAATAAATCATCAAAATTAAACTCCCTATATTCATACTGAGCATGTGGTCCACCTGTATTATTACCAGATGTCCTATGTCCTTCTGCTCCATTCCAACTAGTACCATATCCGCTAGTTGTACGTCCCCCATTTGAAAATCCACTAGATGTATATTTCTCCGGATTACTAAGCATATCATATGCTTCATTTATCTCATTCATCTTACTTGCCGCATTAGGGTCATTGGGATGCAAATCTGGATGATACTGCTTTGCCTTTGCTCTATAAGCTTTTTTTATTTCCTCTTTACTTGCATCTCTACTTACTCCCAACACTGAATATGGATCATTTACCATTCTTTTCTACCTCTCTGTTTATCTTCATGTAATACTTTTGCCAAACACCATTATATAATATATTATTTAATATATTTTCATCTTCAACTATAGGCAACTTTTCATAATAATACGTTGCATTTCCTATAGCTTGCTCCAATATTTCATACATCTCATTAGGCTTCTTATTCATATAAACCAAAGGATTATAACTAGCCTTCTTTATATCTTTTTCATAGTCAACCGTGGCATCAATTAGATATATAAATCTACCTAATTCATAACCAAACCGTCTTAAATTCTCTGCAAAAAAGTCTTCTTTATATACAAATATTTCAGATAGCATAGCACCCGATAAATTAGTTGCTACATCTGGCGTCAGTTCTCCCTTTTTCTCTAATTCAGTAAACTTTTCTAAACTCTTTTTCACACAAAGTGTCTGCCTAGGATATGTATCAACAATATTCTTATAAGCCTTCTTTAATAAAGTTTTATACACCTTAGCCGTTACTTTTCCATCATCTTCTATGTCATCAACACATTTATAATACATTAATAATATTGTCATATCTGCGGCATAATCTATATACTTATTATGTAAAATATTTTTCTTCTTCATTGGGTGTAAAATACAGCGAATTTGCTGTATTTGTGACATTTGATAAGCATTATCTCTGCTATCACTATTACAAACTTTATTTGTTTCACTAATATATCCCTCTTTTTTACATATATCTATTCCTTCATATAATGAACCAAGTAAAGTTGCCAAAAATGTCATATCATAATTAAGTGCAAATCTTGCCAAATTCCCATATTTTTTCTTCAGTGACATACATAACCCACAATATGCACTTCTATATCTATCATACTCTGAATCCTTTAAATTATTCCTATTGCAAATAACAAACCCAAACACATCTATACCCTTTCTATAATAATTAGTTGCATTAAAATTACTATTCCTTATGCTATTATGTCCTATTTTTATCCTTATAACGTTATATTTTCTTGCATAATATCTCATCAGTATATATTCCTAATATAGTATCTAACATCATATTTTATTATATAGTATCCTCATAATATAACTCATATCCTTTACGGTCAATAAAATTCACACAATTTTTAAACTTTTCTATAAATTAATAAATTTACTTTTTACAGAGGCTATGAAAAATATTAAAAACTATACCCCGTATAATTCCAAAATAAACTATACTTTAGTGATATTTGTATAACCTCGGCACTCTTAATGAGCACAGGCATTATGCATGATACTAATTTAGTACCGTTAGGTGACTCAACAAAGCCGCAAGGCGTTCACTAAAATATAGTTTATTTGATTTTGGGCATAAATTTTAAAGCAGTTTTTTTCACAGCCCCCATTTCAATATTATTGATTTTAATATCCTTTCCATTCCAATTTTTAGATTAATATTAATACTATTGCTAAGTATACTCTCATTAATTATATATTTTATATGCTTGAATAAATAATACTGCTATAATTATAAAAATAAATGCTAACAAATATGGCAATTCTCCCCTAGGAATTTTATATTCTAACGGAGTTACCAACTCTTTAAAAAATGTTGGCTCATATTTTCTAATAACCAAATAAATCGTATCTTTCTTAAATCCACAATTTTCATTTACAAAGGTTATTTCATTAGACTTCTTAATAAATTCAGTCCCCTTATATGAATACCTGTATACTGGAGCAACACATTTCCTATCCTCAACTTCTATATCCTCATATCTTATAATCTCTGCTTTAACTAAAGTTATATTAGGACCAACAGCTGAAAAAAACATTACTCCTGCCACAAAAACAATTGCCGCCATAAAGATAACTATAAAATAAACTACAAATTTCATATATTCCATGTTTTTTTCCTCCGTTACACATATTTATTTTTTAATTTTTCTTATAGGTAACTATCGTTGTTTTCTTTTATATACTTTGCTTTAACTATCGTTGTTTTCTTTTATATACTTTGCCTTAACTAACGTTAAATTACGCATGCATGTTCTATGAATTCTAGAACTCATAGAACACAATTAAATAACTTACACTAATAACTAATTAAATACTCTCTTCTCAACATTTTATATCGGAAAAGTACAAAAACCTATAAACCTTTAGCCTAATTCATCAAGTAATGCTTTACATCCTAACAATACATCATTATATGTATCCTCAAAATTGCCTGTATACCATGGATCTGCAATGTCTCGATATACACCTGCATGCTCTAACAGTAATGATACCTTATTATCAACATCGCTACCTATAATTCTATCAATATTTCTTAAATTCCAATTATCCATAGCTATTACATAATCATAATACTTATAATCTTCTTTTGTCATTTGAATAGCTGTCTTTCCTGCACAAGATATTCCTACCTCCGCAAGTTTTTTTCTAGTTCCTGGATGTACTGGATTGCCTATTTCTTCTCTGCTAGTAGCGGCGGAGGCAATCTCAAATTGGTCGGATAGACCTGCCTTGGCTACTAGGTCCTTCATTACGAATTCTGCCATGGTGCTACGGCAGATGTTGCCGTGGCAGACGAATAGTATTTTTGTCATGTTCTTCATATCCTTTCATAAATCTCCAAAACCTTTTATTTAAAGGCTTTTTAAGAATTAGTGATTTTTTATATATTTTGAATTTTTTCTATAACTCTTCAAAAATCTCTATAAATATCTGTGAAATTGGTGTAGTAAATGGTGTAGTAAACCATTATGCCCTTTTTAGTTTATTAACAGCTTCACTAAACTTTAGTATCTTTCCCATTGATTCTTCCACATTTTCATATCTAGCATGTGTATATACATTCATTGTTGTACTTATATCACCATGTCCCATTACATATTCAAGACTCTTAATTGGCATACCTCCATTAGCTAGATTTGTACAAAAAGTATGTCTAAATACATGCGGTGTTATCTTAGGAAGTTGATTGTTTGGATTCTCACGATTGTATTTATCTAACACTCTTTTCATCTGATGTTCAAAATGCATCGCTACTTTAGGATTATCGTTCCTATCCAAAAACAAAAACCCAGTGTATCCGTCAATGATTATTTCCTTTTTTAGTTTTTTACGATTTCTTATTACATTCTTTAAACTTACATATGCTCTATCTGACATAGGAATATATCTTATGCCATTTTCAGTTTTAGTTTCTTCTATGTAGTATTCTGTCTTGCCTGTAACACCTATTCGTGTCCTCTGTAATTGATGACTTACCCTTATTTTCCTATTATCAAAATCAATATCTTTTAATGTAAGTCCTGCTAACTCACTAATACGAAGTCCTGTCTCAAGCAAAATAACATATTCATCATAATACTGTCTAAAATGGTTATCATTTGCAACATATTCCATAAATATATCAACTTGTTCTGATGTCATAGCTACACGCCGTTGACTATTATTAGGTATAATATCTAATTTAAAATCAAACGGATTCCTTCTTATAATGTCCTCTTGATATGCCATCTCAAATGCTGGTTTTACAACACCTCTTATATTTCTTATACTACTATAGCCTCGTTGTTCATTAAAATGTAAGTCTATAAACCACTTCTTAGCATCTGAAACTCTTATTGTATTAATCTTGCGTTGTCCAAACTTATCATTCTTAAGAATATTAAGCACAAAGTTATATCCTACCTTTGTATTATATCTAACACCTTGTTTTAATCCTATATACCTTTCTACTAATTTTATAACGGTAATATCACCTCTAACATAATCTATACCATCATCAAGTTGTCGCTGAATTTCTTTTTCTTTCTTCCTTAGATTATCTAAGTTAGAGTCATATATAGTTCGTCTTTTACCATAACAGTCAGTGTATCTAAATTGATATAATAAGTCTTTTCTTTGAGACTCACCTGTCTTTAGTACTCTGCCTCTATTGTCTTTTCTGTTTGTTGCCATTTGTATCAAATCCCTTCTAATAATAGAAAGAACTTTGATATAGCCATAGTCATTATAACATACCGAAGCTCTTTCTTACTAGTACCTCTTATTAACTAAATTGAATATGATGACTCAAGATATTCTTCAAGTTTCTTACGCTTAAATAATCTCTTCGAACCATTAAATAATACAAATGGACAATTAGCTTCATTACTTAGTTGGCGTAACTTACCCGTGCCAACCCCTGTATAAATAGCAGCCTCCTCTAAATTTAACAAACATTTCTTGTCAATACTTATTTTCACATTCTCTTTCATGTTATTTCCTCCTATTTTTCACTCTATTATGTTCTATTTTGCATATTACCGGTCTATCCCATATACTACAATTATCATTTATACTGTAAGAACCTTTAATAACCGCATCTCCTCTTCTGAAGGTAGCTATTTTTCGTATCCAAATTTTAAAGTTATTGTAATCTATTGCCTTAGCTATTTTTATTATTTCACAATCACTTGGTTTTAAATACACTACAGTTCCCACCTGCTCTACTGTCAATATTTGTTCTTTTGACATGCTTGAATAAAATTGTGTTGCAAGCAGTAGAATAATTTTATATTGACGTCCCATTCTTAGCATCCTAGCTAAACTTCGATCCTTATCCAACGAAATTAATTGACACTCATCTATAACTATATACCTTTCATTTTGCTCTTTACTTACAATAGTCTTTCTCCATAATATAGCCAAACTCATTTCAACAATAAAAGCTCTCTCTTCTATGGAATATCCAGGCATATTATATATACAACACTTCCCTATGTTTCCTTTGTTTTCCTTAACACAGCCACAGTCATCAATTATTTGGTCATAATTTTCTCTCCACATATAGAATATACTAATGTTTTTATAGCTATCTAACATGTATTCTAATTGTCGTACAGTGTTAATTCCATACATATTACTAAGAGTCAACTCTCCTTTATAAACCATACTAGTTAGAAATAAAAGTTGTTCAATACTAATACTTTTAAACATTCCATAACTATTAATAATTAACTCCTTTAACAATAACTTTACATCATCTTTTTTTATAACTAATACTTCTATAAAACTATCTAATATAATATTAATGTAATCCTCTACATTATTAGCATCAACAACCGCATAATAAAAATTGCCTTTTGTAATATCAATAAATATAAGTTTACTTAAATCATTTAAATATACATTTTCAAATTTCTCTTTACTAAATGAATCTGCATTATCATAAACTTCTATAATCTTACCCTCATACATTTTTTCTATTATATGCGATTTCATTGCATATGTCTTACCTGAGCCACTCTTCCCAACATAGAATACAGAAGAATTCGGTTCATTGTACAAATGAATAGTATTTCCAAAATTGTCTTTAAACATTTTTAACCTCCTGTGCCAACGCTAATATAGGTATATTTCCTTCATTCCCACTTTCAAAGAACTGAAGTTTTAATTGATAAAACAGTCGTCTTTCCTTACTTATTTGAATCTTTTTAGTATATCCTTTTCCATCAATAACAAGGTGTCCCTCTTCTTTCAATATATTTAATATTTGATTCTTCATTTGATTCAACCCTGTTATTGCCAATATATAATCCAACGAATATTTTGAAATCCACATAAAATCTTCATTATAATATACACATTCATCCCTTATATCTTCTGCTTCTTCTTTATGTTGACAACAAAAATTAGACATTGCCATTCTCGTACCCTTTTTAAATGCATCCATTAGTTCATACTTATTACTTTCAAATTCTTCATCAAATATATTGTTTATATCTTCTATACAAAAGTTTAACTCATCTTCTAAAGAATAACCTTTAATATCTAAATATGTTTTAAAAATTTCAAATGCTATAACTAATGCTTTACTTTTTATACCACAATTTCTTCTTTTTGTTATTACATCTTTTATAATGTCTATATAACGCATAGCATACTCTATAAAATCACTATACAATATACCTATAGCATCAACAGCATTATTTCCTATGATATTAGGCATAGCTTTATTTAAGAAAAATTCATCTACAATAATATTAAATATGCAGTCATCCGTAATATATGTTTCTGATGCTATAGTTGCAACCATATTAATACTGTCTTTACCTCCATTTATTTCAATATTTTTTGTAACTATTTTAGCTAACTTTAATGCCTTATTCTTTACCTTTTCTGTTTTATACCTAGTAGCACAACTACCTATGCATCCATCTACTATAAGAACTTGATCTTTTGTTGCTCTTATTTCTTTCTCCAAATTTTTATCAGAAACATCCAATGAATACAATTCATTTTTATTTCTATTAAATATCTTTAGAATATTTAATATTTCTCTTTTATAAGAAGTATCTACGAATACAAGATTTAAAGCTTTAGGTAATGTAATACCTTCTTCATTAAATATGGATGCAAGTATTCCTACAATTGGGAGTAAACAAATTATTCCTCGTTGCTCGCTATTATCAATGCATTTCAATATGTCAAAATACATTTTCATCAATTCTCTATTTAACTTTCCACTTGATAGTACCTTATTGTAAATAGGGAAATCATACCTAATAAGATTTGCAAAATGTATCGCATTTTGAGAATGACAATACGTGTTTCCAAGCCATCCAGCTCTTCCAGCAATTATTCTTTCATTATAGTTTTGAAATAATGCTGCTCTAAAAAATCCATTAATTAGCTCTGACAACTTATTTACAGATAAAATTTTGTACATCGTAACATCCGCCGAAAGCAGATTATTATAAATATCTTTTCCTGATATTCTATCAATTTCACCTAATACAAATTTATCATTTATTCTTATTTGATAATACTTACCATCTAATTCAGAAATTCCATCAAATTTAACATTATAAACCTCAAAATTTTGAGCAAAATTTGGAATCAATATCTTGTGTGTACTATTTCCGTCATCATATATGTACCAAACCACTAAATTATCTTCTAAAATGCCTATTTCATGCTGAATACATTTTGCTTTAGCCTTTATAAAACACTTATCTACTTTATTTTCTAATTTATCAACCTTATTATATATAGCATGTCCCACATTGATGTTTAATGGTACTATATCAGCACTTGGATAAATACTTTGGGGTACATTATACACTTGAGGCATCTGTGGTTGTATTATTTGTGTATCCATTATAGATTCTTCTATAATATATGCATCTTTATTACTTCCGTTTATCATTCCCATATCACTCAACTTAATCTCCTTTTTCAAGTCAGCCTTTTCTTCAGCTTCTTTTTTTGCTAGTTCTCTTAATCCTTCAAACAATTTGTTTCTCCTCCAATCATATATTGTGTCTTAAATTAAAAAATAATTTTTAATTTAGCTTAATATTCCTACTAAACCTCCCTTTTTTATAAATATTTTTTTATTTTCGCACACTTGGTTTTAAGCTATACAGGAATAACTATATTTTACATTTTTTCAAAAATAATAGCGATAAACAAACTTGTTTTATCTGCTTTGCGCTTTTGTGTTACTTTTTTGTGTATTTGTATATTTTTTAATTAAAAACTCACACTTTCAAGTAAAAACATCTTTACTTTTTTCTTCCGGTATACTATTATAATCCCATAATATAATTTGGAGGTTTTATAATATGAACAAATTTATTTCTTATAACAATTCTATTCTAGAAACAAAGTATAAACTAATATATCATCATAAAATTGATATATCACATATTTTAAATGAAATAAAAGAAACACCTGAATATGCTGACTTTATAAAGCTAACTAATATTGACAGAAATCTAACACATGATTTTTTCTTCTCAATATTTAACAAAATCTATAAAAACATAAAGCCACATGTAGATATGTTTTCAGATAAGGTTAATTCAAATTTTTTTGGTGTAAATAATTCTAATGGAGCAAACTTACAAGAAGAAGAATATAAAAATAATATTATAAATGACCTTTTTTATCATTGCTTAACAACAGGATTTTTATATTCGCTTGAAACAACTTCCTCTAATTGCGAAAGCACTTTATCAAGCAAATATCATAACTATAATAAAAAAGGTTATTTTGACTGCAATCAATATGACATAAAAAAACACCGATTAGATCCAGCAGATAGTCTGCCACAAAAATACAATAATATGTACAAACGATTAAGAGATAGCAAAACTAATTATTATTCTACTTACATACTTAACGCTATGTCCTCAACTTGTAACACAGAAAAAGATTTTACTATAGCAAACTATAAAAAAAATATTGCTTTATTCCTTTTTGAAAATTCATCAATAAGTAAATTTAGTAAATCTTTAGATATTCATTCAAGGTCAACAAATTTTATTAAGGCTTACAATGATATTTATGATGATTGTTTATCCGAAGCTAATACATATAATGATTTAGATACTTTTGTATTTCAAAATTTTATGGAATACATATACGGTTTCAACATTAGTAATTACATATGTCAATTTTTTGATAATATAAAAATCAATGTTAAAACATACTCATCCTCCAAACGAGGTTTACAGCTATCAGATTTAAATAATCCTACCCTCAAAGCTAATATGTCATTAGTATTAGATTGCCCTGCTATACATGCTAGAAAGAATCTATTAGATTATGCTTTATTTAAGTTAGTTAATGTAAATAGTTTCAATGGTAATTTCCTTAATAAACATCATAATTCTGAACTGGAATACATCAATAGCATATTTAAACACTATGATTTAGAACATACTAAAGACGAACTCATTAGAGACGCAAATATACATTTTAAAGACTTTTTCACATATATAAACAATATTACTATACCAATTCTAGAAGATTTATGGTTGGTTCTTACATATGAATTATTTTCTGATTCACATGTAAATATGTTGGAAACTTACCAAGATTATTTAAAAACTCATTTAAATAATCTTTTCGATTTTAAAGCAGATTATGGTCAATACAAGCCTTCAACCAGAAATATACTAGTTGATGCCTTATATAAAACATGTACTAAATCACACTTAAACAATACGTTAAATTCAATACCTATATATCCAACAACAACGTATTCTGAAAAAGATCGTATATATATATATCAAAATATAAAACTTCTTTTAGATTATTATACTACTTAAAATTAAAGGTTAGCTTAATCGCTAACCTTTTCCTTTTACATACATCTACAACTTTTTCTCAATCTTTCATAATAATAAACATGATTCTCAAGTACATCCTCCATTGCCACCTGTTCCTCATTTATCTGTCTAACCATTTCATTAAGTTCCTCACATTGTAACTCTTCCTCAACAGGCAACAATATAAGTTCATGCAACGATGATGGTAATATATAAAAATCACTATTACAAGTTTCTGCAAATTGCTCTAATACCTCTTTGTACAATATCCCTGCTGCACCATAATGATTACATCTATTTGAAAGCACATACATACCTGCCTTGCTATCATCTAATGAATCTAACATATTCTCAAATACTAAATCCCTTGAATCAATGCCAAAATTATTTTCTAACATAATCCCCTGTATTACTGATTTCATTGTTCTTATAGCGTAGCCATCATTTTTCATATTAGCCATTGCCTTGTCTCTAAATTCTTCTTCTGTTATTCCCCATCCTTTACACATATCTTTTGTTACCTTAACAACTCCTATAGATAACGCTTCCTTAACTTCATCAAACTTTATAATGTAGTATATAATTAAATCCAAATATGTATCAGTAACCAGTTTCTTTGATAACATTTTATTCTTATCTTTTGATACTACTACTGGTACAATGTTGTCACATATAATGTCCCATTCAAATAGATCCTTAACCATTTCATCTATATCTTTCTTAACTAATCCTTTATAAAAGTCTATTATAGACTCCGCACACTCATCTAAATCTTTAGTTTCTTTATACTTCTCATAATATTGCTCTAGATAAATAACTGGCATAGTTTTAGTAGTTCTATTTCGTTCTGATATCATTATGGCTTGTAATACTACATCGTTTTGTTTTACTACTTCATGTGGATAGACTATATAATCAGCCCCTAGTATATCTTTTACCTTGCTACATATCTGATTTACAAATTCTTCAAAATTAATATTTATTTCCATCGTATATTCCTCCATTCAATTATTAGATACTTATATTTCTATCTAGATAATCTCTTATCACTCTGTCTCCTTTTCTACATACTCTGCATCATATACATATTCATTATTTAGCTCTCCCATATCCTCAGCTAACTTAGTTTTAATTGACTCATCTGTCGATAACGCTCTATGGAAATCTGCTTTAATCGGAGCGTACTTTAATGCTTGTTTTATTACTGTTTTCTTAGCCATTCCTATATAATTCTTAGACCATGGACTATATGCTGATTCTATTCCTTTTGAATACTCTCTTGCATAGGCATCCATATCTTCTTTGCTCATTACTTCAAATCCAAAGCCTCCATTAGTCAATTTAAAAAGACCGTAGAACAGAACTATCTCTCCACGATCTTTTAATGCTGGTTTATGTACTAGCTTAGAATCTAAACCCAGCTCATATTCAAAATAATCATTTTCATACACCGCCTGTGCCTGTATTGTTTGAACCAACGGATTGCGATAGCTTAAATCCATCAATCCTTTATAACCTATTTGGAACTGACACTCTAATACACCTTTATTCTTAAATGGTATTAAATATGCTTGCCCTAATGGTGTATTGGGTTCTAATCCTAGTTGTGCTGCATTCATAAGCGCTGCTAAAAATGACATAGGGGTACACTCATTTAACTTAGGTGTAGTATTAAGTGCTGATAATGCCATTCTAGTAAATCGCTCTGGTGTTATTACCTCTGGTAATGCCTTCTTTATCTCCGGTTCCATAGCTTTTATTAGCTCTGCTATACTCATATTTTTCTTAAGCTTTGGTTTCTGTGTTTCAGTTACCTTCTTAGCTAGTTCCTCTTTTATGTCCATTTAATCTCCTCCTACATTTACTCAATATTTATACTTCTCTTATACTAAGTCTTCTACTTACATTATCAGTTAGATACTGTGAATAGATATCTGGATTTTCTCTTTTTAACCTATTTGTATCTAATCTACTTGATATAACATTCTTCCATATTACTTTAAATTGATTATTTCTTGCCTCTTCCATATCACCTAGAAACACTTTGACCTCCTGCTCTATCTGCTCTTTTTCCTTCTTTAGTTTGTCTAATAGTTTTGATACTTCTATCCTTCGTTTTAGCTTTTCATCAAATCCTGTTAATGTAATTGATGTTCCTTCTTTTGCTTTAGGAAACGTATCTTTTATCCAATTTGATGCTGAACTAGAACCATCAGGACTAGGCATTACTCCAGTCTGTACATAATTCTCCCAAAAATCCTTTTCAATACATATGAGGTTACTAATAACACTGTCATCACGCTCTATCTTTCTCCATATAAATTCTTTACCTAATATGAGTGCTGCAATATACATACAGTCTAGTCCTAATACTGACATATAATGATAACATTGTATCTTATAATGTGGTGGTATCTCACCGTCAGCCCATTTATCAGCATTAAATGTATTAACTGTTTTACACTCTAATGCAGCATTTTCTCCTACAATAAGTCTATCTACATCCGCATACATAAACGGATATTTCTCATCTATGTACATATAGTTAGCTTTACGAACTTTCTTACCTGTTTCTTCTGAAAACCTCTTAGCTACATAATCTTCTAAATCTCTACCTTCTCGCATAGCTTCATTATCAAAATCAGATATCTCATCAGACCTCTTATCTGTAAATACAGTAATCGCACTACTATAAGGATTTACTCCACATACTGCTCCTGCATCAGAACCACCTATACCATTTTTTCTTAATTTAAGCCATTCCTCTCTACTCATATTTAAAGTAGATATCTTCTTCATAGTTTATAAACTCCTTTCGCATCTCTTATTTTTATAATCTTTCATCTATATATTCATATAATTCTTCATTATCTGAAACATCAAATTTCAGCCACTCATAATATATCTCATGAATAATACTCGATTGATTTACTATCTGTTTCATTACACTTTTTGACAAATCATCCTGCTTATTAAGTAAATACTCATAAATACTTTGCATAGTATTTATCCTATAGGC
Organism: Lachnospiraceae bacterium; assembly: GCA_015057455.1. GTDB lineage: Bacteria > Bacillota > Clostridia > Lachnospirales > Lachnospiraceae > SIG301. Next base: position 16,993 of record SVEH01000027.1, read on the forward strand.
ACATGCTATTATCTCATCTTTACTAAGCATCTTTGTCTGTCTTATGAACTCATTCATTTCATTACTTAATACTTCAACATAAATCTTTTTAAGTTTTTTCTTAGTCATTTATCTACACCTCATACTCATTTTCTCTAAAGCTATAATAATCTCCATTGTCACCTATAATAATGTGGTCCATTAGTTTAATACCTAATAATTCACCTGCTTCTTTAATTCTTTGTGTCACTTTTCTATCTTCCCTTGATGGTTTAACATCTCCAGATGGATGATTATGAAAACACATAATACTATTTGCATTTGACAATATAGCTGATTTAAATACCTCTGGTATACATACATTACACTGAGATAATCCTCCCATAAATGCAAGCTCAATCGTAATTGGCTCTAACTTAGCATCTACACACACCACATAAAACTTCTCACGATCACAAGACTCAAATAAAGAAGCTGCAAATCTTGCAGCTCCCTTAGCATCAGTTATAGTCTTTTTTGTGTTATCACTGTTATATAACAATGAACCTTCACGAACCATTTCCAAATGAATTACAGACACCCTCTTTTTATTACTATAATCTTCTATATATAAAACTCCTTTCCAATTAACTCTCCCATAATGTTGTATTTGATATCTTAATCAAATGCATCTTCTAATAGTTCTTTTGCAACCATTGCTGCTATACCTATTACTAATCCTACTACACTTTTCACTGTTGCACCTCCTAGATTATATTAAAAATGCAGTAGGAATTATCCTACTGCACTTTGTCATTAATATAATATATGACCAAATATTTTTATTTTTACACATCTAATAATAGTCATCGTAATAGTCATCATAATAATAATCATCATCCGATTCTGTTCCTCTAGTCTTTTGATAATTAACTATACACGATGCTCTTAACTTACTATAAGTTGTTTCAACTGTTATCTTTGCCGTTCCATATTTTCCAAGTAGCAAACATATTTCATCCCACTCTGTTGGAGCATACTCCAATATTGTTCCACCTTCATTATCACTTATAAATATATTAAATGGTTCATCAACATAACCATACATATCTTTTACATAAACTTGTAGTAATACATCACTATCTTCTGTTAATTCATCTTCATAAACATTAAATACATCATCTTCAAAATATATATCTTCAGCTAGTTCATCAAAAAAATAAACTGTACATGAAGTCGTTACCCCCGAACTTGTTTTTGCAGATATAGTTGTTTCATCTAACGAACCATTAAACTTAATCGTTACTATACCTTTTTTATAACTTACTATTTCTGCAACATCCGTATTGCTACTAGTAACAGTTATATTTTCTAATGAATTTGATGGACTATATTTAAGTTTTAGTGTTGTCTTTTGTGAATCAGGTAACTGCCCAGTATATATATTATAAAAATATTCTTCAAACTCCAAATCCTTTATCTTATTAGTTACTGTAATTGTACACTTTGTTGACTTTCCGCTTAATGTTGATTTTGCTGTTATTGTTGTTTTTCCTGTTTTCTTTGCAACTATTTTACCTGTTTTATCTATTGTCGCAACCGTCTTATTAGATGATGTCCATTTTATAGAATTATACTTTCCACCATAGGTCCAAGAATATTTAACCTTCTTCTTTGCACCTACAGCAAATACTTGATTTTTAATAACAACTTTTTCTTTTAATGAATTTTGATATATCTTTAATTGCTTGTTTTTACTATCAATCTTCTTTTGTATAGATGTAGAAGTAATTTTTATCCTTTTTGCTTTACCTTCTACACATGTTATACCATTATATGTCCTATATTTACCTGTTGGTACAATATATCCCATAGCATAAAATAACAAATTATCCATTTCTTTAGCATTAGTAACCCAATAATATGAATATGAAAAAAGATCATTCTGTTTTATTATCAATGGATTACTACATAACACTTCACCTGATATGTATTTTGTCCCTTTCTTAGCTTTATTTTCCTTTTTAACTGCATCACTTTTTTGTTTCTTTAATTTAGTAATATCTTTTTTTGTAGTGGTTATCTTCTTTTGTATACTACTTTTAGTTTCCGCTGCCTGTGAATCATAAACACCAACTGTACACATAAGGATTATAGCTGTTATAGATATTAACCCTACTCTTATTAATCCTTTTCTCATATAATCCACCTCCATAATAGCATCGTAAAATACGTATAACAATATCTTATTATCAATTCTGTTTATTATACAACTCTTTAATATTCTATATGTAATATATTACCATTATATCACACCACAAACTAATAGACTAATTAATAATATTTATATGTTTTTGTCTATTGTTTAAACTCTCTGTACCTCTCTATATCATTTCCATCATTTCTAAAATAAACTGTATTCTCAGTATCTGGTATCCATTCTTGTTTTGTCTTTCTTCTAAGTAATCTCATCAAGTCTGAATATGTATTGTTATTACTGTGGAAATTTCTATAGTCTCTATAAGATATAGAATTAATTACAAATATGCATTCATAGTTTCCTGCTGCGTTAATATATAATACTGCTATTGCTTGAAAATCAACAGTTATAATATCTAGTATTTCCTCTATTACTTGTCTTACTTCATATTCATCTTCCATATCCTCAAAATCTAAAGAAAAACAATGTGCTTTTACATAAGCAGTTTTACCACTAGCCCTCTGTACATGACTAAATCCATTATATACTTCTTCTGGTGTTATTCCTGTTACTCCTATTGACCATCTACATACCACATGATGAATATCTGTATTAATAGTCTCTATTAATTTTAATATATAATTAGTATCTTGATATCTGTTTCTATACACTCGTAGAATTCCCATATCTTTAGTCCTCCTTCTTTCTATATAAGCTTAGTTATATTTGATAAATACTTCATCAAATTATTATATACATCTGGTTCTATGTCATTTTTATGCCCCTGTATATACATTACTGTTTCTACAATACTAGTAGATAATACTGGTTGATTTACTGAATTATTCATTGCTTCATATATACTTCTTCTGATATATTGAGCATTAGTTATACCCAGTTCCATAGCTATATTATCTATGCTTTCTTTATCTTCTAATGGTATAGCCACACCTATATATTTAGTTTCTTTTTTATTTAAATCTTTCTTCCTTGACATATTTTCACCTCGTTTCATATCCTATTTATTCTTTAGCTAATAATATATTATTGGTTATTATACCTTCTCTTTTTTTCTTGTTTTTAACTATATGTTAGTATTTATTTTTATTTTTTTATAAACTACATATATATGTATGCTAATTCAATATATTATTCTTTTACTATTTATTTCACACACTAATAAAATAAATTAACAAATATGACAATTGATAAATAAAAATGTATCTATAAAAACTCTTATAACATCTTACTAAAACAAGAAATAGTTATCATAATCCATACGCTATAACTAAAAATTTAATCTGTATTTAAAGGAGGCTAATTTATATGTTCAATAACTATGATGACATACTTACAATTACTGATTTGACCGAAGCATTAAAAATAGGTTCTTCACAAGCATATAAACTTGTAAAAACTGGTAGAATTAAATCTTTTAAAGATGGTAAAAACTGGAAGATCACAAAACTTGCATTAATTGAATACGTAAAAAAAGAATCAGGCTTGGTTTAAACCAAGCCTTTTCTATATTTTAAACTCTTATTAAATTTTTATATTATGCATATTAATCCCCTTATTTATTACATTTAATATAATTCTATAACAATTTTCTTATCTCTGATTTATCCGTTTCATTTCCCAATAAAAATTCATAATACTTTAACATTCTAAACAACGGAGATGACAATTCCATATAATCCGACACTCCCATGCGTTTTACCTCTGTTATTTCACCTGGCATTACAAATCCACATTTATTCACACCAGTTAGTAAAACATATGATAATAATTGTTGACTATCACTTCTTGCAGGTTTATCATCTTTTTTATATTTCGCATCTAAAACTAATATAGGTTTATGTGTGACTTTATCAGATATTATGACATCTGGTATACAGTAAGACATCAAATGTATTCCTTTCCTTGTATTAGATATATCTGACACACCTTTTTCCAAGAAAATTTTCTTTGAATACTTTTCTAAATAATAATTCTTTGTATCTATATTTTCACGAAACACAGTTCTTACATATAATTCAAACACCGTTTCCATATTAATCATATATGGTATAGTATATACACTTTTATTTATACTCAATCCATCTTCAGCCACATATGACATGTATTTTTGACCTAATATACATTTTGCTTGTTTTAATAACGGCTTATAGTATATATATAATCCTGTTGCACTTACATTATTAAAATCTCTATTTCTTATAGTAACAGATGTTACTCCTCTAAACGAATTCATACAATAATTAAGTCTACTTATTATTTCATTCTCCATCGTAAATCTTTTTTTCAGTATACATTTACAACGAATTAATGTAGCTTTTAAAATTCTATTTTCTATGGTATCACATGTAAAATCTATATATTTACAATAAAATCTATCATTCCTTCCATTACAAGTATTCTTTCGAATATTTTTTTGTATATTAATACGCCCCTTAATTTTTGCTGTTAGATTTTCCTCATGCTTAACCATTTGTTTTTTTATACCCTTACGACACAAGAAATAACACTGATTAATAAAACTTAATGCATATAGCATATCTCCATTCATTTTACTATCTTGATTTAGTTTTACTACTGGTTGGTCATAAAAAATTCTAAATAAATACTTATTATCCTTAGCCAGTTCTTCTATATATGTATCATATTCATCATCTGTCATAACTTTTTCTAACATTAACCATGGATCCATATTATATTGTGAATTTACTACAATTACATGTTCTGCACCTTTCGTATGCAATGCTCGACCATAACTATCATATAAGCGACCTACCCCTACATATCCACTTGTCCATAACTTTCCATTATATAAATGTATCCCAAAATTTTCTTCTCTTGAAGTATCAATACCTTTAAAGAATGAATCTCCTATATCTAACTCTGACCAATCTTTAAATTCTCGAGGAATTATTTGTTTAGCCATTCTTATCTCCTATCTAAAATCCTAATTTAGTGCAAAGCTTTTCTAATACATTAGCAATATATTTATTATCCATTATCACACCTGCTGCATTCTTTTCTCCAAAATGCTTTACATACAACATAATGTTCTCTCCAAGCATTTTTTTCTTATCCTCACATTTAGCAGTATATATATCTTCTACTGTATGTTCTAGAGACTTTAAGTCCTCAAAACTATCTATAATACCATCTTTTACATACTCTCTTAATATTGGAATAACTTGAAAAATAAATTTCTCTATCATTCCATCTACATATCCTTCATCTACCGTTCTTAAAAAATATGTATGTCCTATTCTTACATCATTTCTTTGATATTCCATATTAAAAAATCTATCTCCATCAAAAATATAACCTATAGCATCAAATAATAATAACTCTATAGAATCTTCATCTTTCACCCCAGCCATATTCTGATAGCACTTTAAAACAATCTCTCTTTTAGCAGGGCTATCAATAAAAATAAATCTCCTTCTTATCGCATAATCTATTGCATCTATTGACTTATCTGCTGTATTCATAGTTCCAATAATAAATAAATTTTTACCAAGAATAATATCCTTACTATTTTCTCCTGTAAGTCTACTATTTACCTCATATGGCGTAGAAACAGGACTATTTCTATATTCTAAGCCATAAATCAATTCCCCAAATACTGTTGCTAAATTAGCTCTATTTATTTCATCAACAATTAAATAAAATTTAGGTGAATTATTTGGATTTTGTTTTTCTGCTAATCTTGAAAACTCTGCTATTTTTCCCAAAATTCTATTTATAGAACTATATGTAGGCACACCATTAATTGGCTTAACTTCTATCCCCCTTATAAAATCCTCATAACCATACGATGGATGAAACTGAACCAAATCCCATCCACCCTTTTTTAATTTATCAGAACCATCTGGATTACTATAATCATAATCTGTGAGTTTATACTCATTTAACTCATTAGAAATCCATTCTTGAGTTATCTTAACATCTGTTGGTAAACCTGAATCAGAATACTTAAGTTGTTCTAATACAAATTTTTTACTTTCAAATGTCTTGGATGTTCCTGGAGGCCCTTGAAAAATCATCTGATTCACCCCTATATTCTCCATTATTTTCTGATAATTATCTAAATCAACCATAGTTGTCACTCCTTTTATCTCAATCGTTTTACTTGGTCCTGTAATATCATATATATCTTCATAATCACTAGCTGTCATTGTTGACAGGTTACTTGTTGACAAATTATCAAATTTCATCTGGTCAACATAAATATTTGTTCCTGCAACATTCCATAATGTCCTTAAGTTAATCACAGCTGTAGCTAATTTTACAAGTTTAAAGTCCGCACCCGCAATTCCTTGAGCCTCTTGATTCTTTAACTCCCAATATTGCTCCTCCAGTTCAATTATTTTAATTATATCCTCATACCCTGTAGCAACTGTTGCAAGCATAGCAATTTCGTTTTTATATCTTTTCAAATACAACTTTATTAACCTAAATAATGCACAGTAAATTGAAGCTGTATTCTCTGACGCATGAATAACTGAACTATTTACATCAAAGCCTGCATTTCTAAATGCATTAAGCGGAATATATTCTACTATTGTACCTCTAGAATCTATAACACTATATGCCGGTGCATCTTTTTGACTTCCCCATCTGCTTGGTTTTAGTTTTCCTGTTGCTTTATCTTTTTGTCTCTTGCATGGATTTGATGAATAATATGAACGTATTCCATTTGATGATGTTGCTAAATATCCATAATTCATGTTTTGTTTTACATCAACCATATATGCCGCATATATGCCAAGCTTTGTTCTATGTTCAAATTTTACTGATGTAGTATTTAATAGTATATCTGATAATGCCTTTTCTATGGAAAAAACTTTATTCGTTAATATTGCATCAATAATTGTCTCAATTATTGTTCTATGCTCCTTACACCCATTAGGTATAATAGAATTCAAATAATAGTTTTTTGAATCATTTAATCCAAATGTAGTGATAGAGTTTCTTGAATGAAACAATATTTTTTCCACAGTTGAGTTTTCCCCTGTAGCACAATCACCCACATTTATTTGATTTATTACATTATCATATAAATTATGCAAATCATTTTCATTAGCTATAAGTATCCCCATTTTAACCATATTAACAATATACGGAAATACTTGATACATAAATTTCTGTTTTATTTTTAATAGGATTTTTGTTTCTGAACCATCCTTTTCTACCATAAACATTCCGTGTCCTGGTACATATATATCACGATTTAATAACAATTCATTTATTAAATACTTATAAATAAAATTTTTAACTGTAGAATATACATTTATCACAATTTCCTTTGTTACATTAAGACCTTTATAATAACGTTCTAGTACACCTACACTAGGTAATAACTCTTTCTCGTAATCAAATCTCCTTCTTATTGCATACTCTATGTGTTCTCCATGTATTTTTCCACAATCTGTTATAATAAAATATACATTTTCAGGAACTATCAATTCTGTGCCATCACACAGACTCACAGCTTGATTTCTATATTCCATTGCATAAAGCAAGTTTCCTAATAATCCGCCGGCATTTGTTCTTCCTATATCATCAAGTATTACAAAATATTTGTCTTTACTACTAAGTGCTCTATCACACAACTGCTTTATTCTTTTTTCAGCATATTTCATACTTAATTCTTCGTTAGCGTTAACTTCAATACCATAAACTAACTCTTCATATGTCATTGATGGATGAACCTGTATATACTCAACCCTATCACTCTTAATAAACGATTCAATTTTATTTATATCCAAATCTATATCTTTCTCATATACATCATCAATTTCAAGTCCATCATTACCAATATAATATGCCATAGCCCTAGAAATAACAGTTTTTCCTGTACCGGCTCCTCCCTTAATAAAAATATTATTCATAAAATATCACCACATTACATCATTAATATATTTTTTATCAATTTTGCCAAAAAATATGATATTTTAGGCGGAACTGCATTACCTATTTGCTTACATATCGATGTTTTGTTCCCATAAAAAATAAAATCATCTGGAAAACTTTGTATTCTTGCTGCCTCCCTCGGCGTTAGCGTTCTATCCTCTTCTGGATGTATAAATCTTCCACCTGATGGCGTATCAAATCTCGTTGTAATTGTAGGTGCTTGTTCATTCCAACAAAGCCTTCCATAAGAACCACTATGAACAGATTTAATTTTTTCATCTAATACAATAAAATTTTCACCATTATCTATTCTTTTCATTCTTCCAATTGCTAAATTAGAATGCTTAGTACCAACATGATTTCTAAGAACAATATTTTCTGTCGAAAGATATTTTTGATAATTAGTTATAGGCTTTGGCATATCTATAACACCATCATCTGTTGCTCTACCTAGATTACCTATTGCATCTTCTACTGTAACTCTATCAAAAAAATGCTGATACTGTGCTCTTATCTCTACCTTAGTCTTTTCCCAAATCTCATCAAAATTACCGACTTCCTTGTTTACACCGATAATAATCATTCTTTCTCTCTTTTGTGGGATTCCAAATTCTACAGCTTTAACAATTCTTGGATATAAATGATAAGGCTTACCATCTAGCATCTCTGAATCTTGAAAAATTCTCTTTATTTCTTCAAAAATTTCTCCTTTTTGCATTGTTTGAATCCCTTTAACATTCTCCATAATAAATGCCTTTGGTTTAACAGTTTTTACAACATTAAAATACGACTTAAATAAAAAATTTCTAGGATCCCCCATAAAACCTTCTCTTATCCTAGCTCCAGCCATTGAAAATCCCTGACATGGTGGACCACCTATAATAATATCTGCATCTCCCTCCTTAAACACTCCAGATCGATCTATATTTTGAATATCATCAACTATTACCTCTACTTCTGGATGGTTTAACTTATATGTATTTGCTATAGATGCATCATATTCTACAGCTTTTTCTATAACATATCCATCTTTTATAAACCCCAATGATAAGCCACCACAACCGGCAAATAAATCAATTGCTTTCATTCACAGTTCCTCCGCTTACTCTATATGCATTAGCAAATTTTTTTATATAATTACTTTCTTCTTCCGAAAGTCCATAAATTTCATGAATATAATCATCAATTCTATGAATCTCATCTATACAATATTTATGCTTATACTCATAATCAGTTTGAACGGTTCCTACATACTTTTTAGTTTTTTCTAACTTCATTTCAAGTTCATGTGCTAATTTTATTGCAACTTCATAGTTTTCTATATTCGGTACAAAAAAATCATTTAATTCCTTCCTTGTTATATGCCAGCAATCAGAAACAACAACCCAATACCACCAAAATAAAGATGAATTCCATAGACACATCATAAACTCTGCCTCTCCATTATCTTTAAATCGATACTCTTTATATTCAGACCCCTTATGTTTTTTCATAAATGACTTTATCCAAAATGCAGCACGCATATTTAAATAAACTATTTCCCCTGTATGCATTACTTTTTCTAATATGCTTTTTCTACCTTCTTTAAAACCAATCTTAGAAAATATACTAACATCCAATTCATTACCTAATTTGGGGATATAACTATCTCTAATAAAAGCGTTTTTAATAACTCTGGTCCTCTCAAATAACATTTCTCTTTCGTTTTTATACCAATATTGGTAATTGCTTGTAAAAATATTAATTTCACCTTGAACATTTTTACAAATTAATATACATAACTTTTGATGAACCGAGTTAAACAGACAATCTGGTCTATCTGAATAACTTAAAATATATTGAATTGGAACTATTTTATACAAATCATCTCGTAACTTTTTCATCCTAGGTGTAGAAACATAAGATATCGGTATAATAAAACCGAATACTCCTCCTTTTTCTAACCTTTCTGCTGCATTAACCAATATATTAGCATATATGTTACCATATCTTTTATTTAGATTTAAACCACTCTTAGAATCCTCTACATATGGTGGATTTCCAATTATAATATCAAACATTTTATTATTGAATGAAGGATTATTAACATATTCATTTGTTGTAAAGTTTGAGTTTAATATTATTGGAACATTAATGCATTTTTCAACACCATATCTTTCAACAATTTCCAAAAAAAGCCTCATTTTCGTTATAATAACAGAGTCTTCATTTTCATCATTACCATATATTGTTTCTATAATTGTTTCTATATCTTTAGAAGTAGTTCTTTTTGAATTATTATCCCATATATTTAATTTTTCTATAAGCATAGCTAGTAAAAACTCTCCTGCTCCACATGTAGGATCAAATGCTGTTTTTTTCTTACAAAACGCACTATAATGCTTATGCTCAACATCAAGAACCGAAATATTCTCTGGACATAATTCTCCATCCATAAGTTTTATACTACTTTTAACAATAAAATTTACCACATCTGATGGTGTATAATATACTCCTTTTGATTTTCTAATAGACTCTTTTTCATTAATATTAGATAATACATCTTGTACATCATTATAAGACCCAACCTTCATAGTTTCATAATTAATGTTTTTCCCAGTCAAATTATTCAATATTAATATCACCTTGTTATGATTTTTTTTAGGTGTTATTTTCATTAAATACGAATATACTATATTCAAAGCTACATTTATCATTGCTATTACTACCTCTTTTTTGCTTTTAACCAATGTATGTTTATACATAAAAACCTATTATACAAACTTATATTACTTTTCAAATATTCTATTTACTTTTACAATGGTTATTTTTATCTTATATTTATTTACATAACTTTTAGTATAGCAATTTTTTACTCTTTTATCAAGCTATTACCATAACAAATCAACTATCTAACCTATTAAAACATCTATACCATTAACAATACATATATACAACTTATATCGCAAAACAATGTAGTAGTATTACATCCTCTCCAATTCTCTCTTATATTTATAAAATGTCGCCTTTGATATCTTTGCCAATCTCATAGTTTCTTCATTATCTAATTGCCCTCCAAATGATTTATTATACTTCTTTATAATCTCCTTAGCCTCAATACTCTTTTTAGTAACTAAAGTTCTTCCTCTTACTTGTCCTATCTGCTTACCATTTAATCTAGCTGTCTCTATACCTTCCCTTGTTCGTTGCTGCAATTCCTTTACTTCTTTCTCAGATTGCTCAAATGCTAATCGTATTTGTTCTTTAGCTAAAGATAGTAAATACTTATTAATCCCTTCTAATATATAATCAACATTCGTACCTGTCTTAGGTAATTCAGTCATTATAGCCTGTTTATATGTATCAGTATTTATATGTGGCTCTTTAAGAAATACCAATGTTACACCTTTCTTATATAATTCTTCATATAGTGTAAATCCTTCTTCAGCATTCCTACTCATCCTACTAACAGAATCAAATATAATCATATCACCATTTACCACTATATTAAGGATTCTTTCAAATTCCTTCCTACCATAAAACTTCTTACCAGTATATATCTCTTTAACAATAACAGCATCAGGATACTTACTCTTTATATTCCTTACCTGTCTTTCTATATTTTGTTTATGCGTACTTATTCTACAATATCCATATTTCTTCATTATTCTTTCTCCTCTCTTAGTACTAAATCTAACCTCTATCTAAAAAGTACTAAAAATAATAGCTAAAAGTATTCTTATCTATAAAATATAAGCTACTACTTTTAACGAACCTTAAATTTAGTACTCCAATTTAACTAAACTTTTTATTTTTTCTCTTTATGTCTTATTCTAAAATCATGAGCGTTCGAAAAGAAAACCTCGCTCGCTTTTATGTGCTTTTTTCACTACTTTCTTTATATCTTATAAATTCCTCGCGAGTTTTTATTTTCACTCGCTCATAATTTTTCTCATAAGACATAAAGAAAATATTATTTTTATTAACCATACTAAATTAATTATATACATAGTTTCAAACACAAAAAAATAGCCCCCAAATATAAATCTAGAGGCTATACCCTTTTTACACTTTTATATGCTTATTACATATAACTCTTATAAAACTAATTTATACGTTTTCTTATTATCCTTGATACATCATAAATAGTATATGCCATTGATGTAGCTATACTTGCATATCTAACATACTTTAACACTGTATTTATATTTTTCTGCTTATCATTAACACATTTAACAACTTCTCTAGAGTCTTCATCCTTTTCTACTTTATTTTTTTTAGCATTTCAATTTGGTTATCCAATACATCATAACAGTCATAATCAGGTGCAGTCATTATTTTTTTTATATCTGCTCTTTTTATTTGTAATTTTTTGAAAATAGCAATTTGTTGAAACTTTTTAACAGCGTCTTCATTATATAATTTATATCCACTATACTCTTTACCATCTTTATCACCATGTCCATGATTTCGATAATCACATGGTTTAACAATACCTTCTCTAGTATAATCATTTATTATCTTTGTAGTAAGACTTGTTAATTCACTTACTTCTTTTACTGTTTTCAATTTATTCATCATCTCACCTCCAAGTAGCATTATATTCCGTACCGTCAGTACGCTTCAAGTATCAATTTAATATATTATTTAACTTAACATAAAAAACGACTTGAGCCTTTAAGCCCAAGTCGTTTTATTTATCATTCTTATTTACTTAGTTTTTTAGATAATCTATAATTGAATTACTTTATATAATCCTTATCAAAATTAATATGCTTTAAATTTTCCTGTATATCCTGGTTCTCCAGTCATTTTATTTCCATCCCATTTAGTTATTTTTATATAACGAGTTCTATTAATCCATCCAACTGTTACACACACGCCATATTTTGCTTTATGAGTTGATGTACTATATCCACTTACTCTTTTAACTTCACTAACATGACTTTGTACTAGAGATGGTGTTATATCCGAAGTAAACATACCATATACTATTGCTGGTCCAACTTTTGATAATGTTGGTATATAAGTAGCTAAATATGTAGATGCTGCTGTAGCTCCTAATGTTATTGCTCTATCTGTTATATTTAAATTTTTATCATTTTGAACAGCAACTATTACATCTGCTACATTTTTAGCTGGAACATACGCCTTAGTTTCTACTACATCTGAGCTTGCTGTTGAATTAGGATTACCACTATTATTATTTATTGACCATACCCCACCTTTTGTAGAATTTTTAGAATCAACATGTTTATAAACTTCACATTTTATAGTAGATTTAGATGGTACTGTAACTTCTACTTTATACGTATTTTTACCCTTTAAACGAGTAGACTTATATGTATACGTCTTACTAGTCTCTGTACGAGTAGTAATTAAATTACTATTTTTCACGCTATTTTTATATATTTTTATTGTTGCCGGCTTAGATGATGAATACCTTTTATTAAAACTAACTTTTATATCACAACTTCCCCACTCTGCTAAAGAAAAAGTATACTTTTTCTTATTTGTTACTTTTTTCGATACCTTAGGTACGCTTGCAGGCGCCACTGTTTCTTCAAAACTCTCTTCATAAGCCACCTCGTTACTTACTTCTTCATTCAAATTATCATCAATCATTATATCCTCTTCATAAACCGTATCACCACTTACTTCTTGATTCAAATCATCATCAACCATTACATCCTCTTCATACAATTCCTGTAATGGCATTTTATTATCGTTCTCATCGAACAAACTAGCCTTAGACCTAACTGTACTATTCACCAACACTCCTCCTAATGCTATTGCTAATGCTAACGACATTGCTACTGTTAATCCTAAAATCTTTTTCCCCTTCATTATAAACCCCCTATTTAATTGTTTAAAATATTAAACTACATTTATAATTTTAACATATCGTTAGTATTTTTGCAATACTTTTGTAATATTTTTTCTTTTATTTTAATTTTTTGTTAACATTTCACCCTTATAAAAAAGCGTTCTTAAAAAAAAGATTCCAGCCTTTTACAGCCAAAATCTTTTTCTTTAAAATTTTATTATTATATTATTATCCTTAGTTCATACCTAGTACCACTATAAACAAATCTTTAATATTCTGTTGCTATGAATTATAAAATTTTAGATGCTTCAAATAAAATAAATATAACTACATCCATAATTCCCATAAAAATTACATATTTTAAATACAGTTATATTCTTATTATTAATAATACAATAAAAATCACTAATAAAATTATATTAACTATTATTTCCTTACTAAATTCTTTTTTGTTTAAATTTTCTTTAAATTTAAAATAAGACTTTATACTAACAACCGTTAATATAAAATAATTTACTACCAATACTATAAGTCCAATTTTTAAAACATTCATATCAAACAAATATAAAAACAAAAGTATACAAATTGTAATAACTGATAACATACGCGTAAATTTCTTTAGTTTTTCAATATTCATAATATCCTCCAATATATAAATTTTTTTCCAATATCACCATAATTATAGCACAAATATTCCTTATAAATAAATATAATTTGTAAAATTAATTAAGAAATCATAGTTCCCTAAATATACATAAAATTATTAAAACTTATAACCTCTACAAATATTACTAATAACATATCATATATTTCTTCTAAAAACTAACAATACAATTCTTTCCACACAATAAAATTTCACATCCAATTATATTTTTTTTCAACTGTACGATAAACATTGTATATGATCTTAAGGAGGATTCTAATATGACATGTCCGTTTTGTAATAATGATATGACATCCGTTTATTTGCAAAACATTAGAGGTGTTGATATGTTTTATTCTACATCATTACATAAATTTATAAATGGTGGTTCTAATAAAAATGACATTCCAATATCTATAAATCATCCTTTTAAAGGTAGTTATTGTAATGCTAATGTTTGTGTAAAATGTCATAAACTCATTATAGATATAAACAATAATTAATTTACTATTCTTTCCAATATTCCCCATTAATAGAACCAAAATAGAACCAAAATCACCCTCCCCCCTTATAAACCCTTTATTTATAAGGGGGAAAATCCACCACCGTCTACTCAAACTCTATAATGGAAGAATCCTATAAAAATATAATACTTCCATCTTCACAAATCAATGCAAATCTAATTCCTAAATTCTTTATCTGTGTTAATTTAGACCATTTCTCAGCTAACTCTTTTGCCTTATCTGTATATGGAACCGCTACCATAGGAATAACATTCTTCGTAAAATCACATCCTGTTATTAATTGACCAATAGCTTCTCTCATAAGTTTATACTCTTGTCCTATTTTATTTCTTTTTCCTTTCTTACACTCCACATATACCATACTACCATCTTTTAATTTGACATTTGCATCACCTATTCCAGGTGTGCTAGATATAATAATATTTTTTCACTTTGATTATAAGAATACTTACCTTGCCATCTATCTAAATTCTTATCAAGTTTTATAAATCCTTCTTTACTTAAAAATGAGAATATATCAAAATGAACTATATCTCCTGTCCTTATATGTGCCCCATCTATTGATACATTAATATCTTCAACCATTAAATCATTTTTTATATAATACATTGCAAAACGTAATATAACTTCAGCTTCTGTCATTTCTTATACCTCCTATTCTGTAAAATAAACTTTCTTTACATTTATTTAATTATTTCCAACTTTCCATTATATTCGTTATAATAGAATACTAACATGTATTTCAATATTATTATATTTTCTATTTATTAATATTTGCTATTTCTCTATCAACCTCTTCTTTTAACTCATCATATCTTACACTTTTCTTTGCAAGTTGTTGAACCTTACCTAATGAAATAGTTTTATTATCACCACAAACTTTATTTATAACTTCTGTTCTTACAACATAAAATTGCCAGTTATTTAAATTTAATGGATCAGCATCCTTCTCATTTTTACCATTTACCAAACAAAATACATATATATCATTTTGTCTTTCAAATTTATTTTCTATATCTTCATTTTCATAATTACTGTTTGCCTTAGTTATTCCAAACGTACGCTGATTTGAGACTTTATCATTTTTGTTCCATGGATGATAATAAGATGTCTCTTTTACTTCTATTCTATAATTCTTATTTCCATTTTTATAATCCACATCGTATAAAGCCCAATAATCACAGTTATTAGATTTTTTTACCCCTAATGCACTTGCTACTATATATTCAGCCATTGCATCCTGAAGAAAATACTTATTAGAATATTGAAATTTCCAAAAATCTAATGTAGTCATTCCTATTTATTTATTATCTAATATAAACTCTTCCTCACCTGTAATTCTATTCCTGTTATCATACTGTTTTTTTATCTCTTTTATAATCTCTATTCTTGCACTCTTCTTAAGAGGTTTTAAATGTCTATATTGTAATCTTTCCTTACTATCTCCATCAAAACATACTTTAATAATTCTATTTTGTAGTCCTAATTCTTTAATCAAATTATTAGCTTGTTCCTTAAATGGTTGTAACACTTTACTTTTATTTACTCCCCAAGCTAAAATAAATACAGCATCTTTTTCTATATAGTTCTCTAACTTAACTTTATTAGAAAATATACAATATTCATCTCCCTCTTTACCCTTCATTGCTTGAATTGCTTTTAATAAATTCGGTTCTACTATATCATACAAATTCAATATCCTTACTCTTTGAAAATTACAATTATCCATTAAACGCATAACGCATAACTGAGTTTGGTCAGCTTTAGCTTCTACCTCTTCATCATTATTAAATATTTTCTCAGACTTAATAGGACTACACTTTCCTGGATTAATCATAACAATATATGCATCAATCTTTACATTCTTATTATAATTCTTATCTTTAACATTTTTCTTTAGTATATCTGCATACAATCTATATTTATTATCTTCATAAAATTTAGCAACTACCATATAGGTATCAAGTAGCTCTTTCTCTGTTCTATATTTTATGCTTTCCATGTATTGTCAACTCTTTTCCTTATTATTAAAATTTTTTCTTCATGTTTATTTCTTCTATAAAAGTAGCAACCTTTTGCTTACCATAATGCCTGAATGGGTTTACTTTTTGTTCCTCACTATCATGTTTTGGCCACGGAAACTTATAATCATTCCACTGAACTTCTTCTTTAACCCATGGATCCAATATTACTACTCCTTTATGTTTAAAAGAAACCGTATTCTCATTCATAAGTTTATTATGATTCTTACCATCTAATTGCTGCCAAGCCAATTCTTCAGCCATCTTAATATGCTCCTTAACCTTTTTACATATCTCTTCTTCATCTATTTCTTCTAATGATTTAATTCCCTTTCCTAACATATGTGCATAACATATTTCAGACCATGTACTATCACCTATATATCCACCTGGATTAACTACATAAATAGACTCAGCCATGTCTATTTTTCTCTTATGCATATCATCTAGCATTATTTTTGTTTCTGTCATAGTATCCTCATCCATGTTCTCCCACACTTCATTATCTCCACTATGACCAAATAATCCAACAGATATTACTATGTATCCATCTAATGTAAGTTCTTTTTGTACTTGCTCAAATTCTTTTTTAAATCTTGTACTTCCACATAATGTTATTACTGTAAGCGTCAAATCAAGCACGCATTTAATACCTTCAGTTAAAGAGCTATAATCTTTGACATGGAGGTGTTATCTATAATGAGAACTAAAGAAGAAAAATTAAAATTAATCGAGGAATATAAAGCAA
>SVEH01000005.1 GCA_015057455.1 Lachnospiraceae bacterium
AAGACCCCTTGAAGAACACGAGGTAGATAGGACAGAGGTGGAAGTGCAGTAATGTATGTAGCTGACTGTTACTAATAGGTCGAGGGCTTATCCTAAAGGTCAAAAATGGATGTAATTTCAATGTGTAGTTTTGAATGTATAAACCTTGTTTATATGTTTCAATGGCCTAGTGGCTCAGTTGGTTAGAGCGCCGCCCTGTCACGGCGGAGGTCGAGGGTTCGAGTCCCTTCTGGGTCGTTTATAATAAAAATTCTGGGATCATAGCTCAGCTGGGAGAGCATCTGCCTTACAAGCAGAGGGTCATAGGTTCAAGTCCTATTGGTCCCATTTATATAGATTTTAATTTGATAAAATGATAATTGTTGGTTATAATGCCGACGTGGCTCAATTGGCAGAGCAGCTGACTTGTAATCAGCAGGTTATCGGTTCAAGTCCGATCGTCGGCTTAACATATATATGGATGGATTCCCGAGTGGCCAAAGGGGGCAGACTGTAAATCTGTTGCGATAGCTTCGAAGGTTCGAATCCTTCTCCATCCAATTTACCGAAAGGTTAATTAAATATTGTCGCGGGGTAGAGCAGTCTGGCAGCTCGTCGGGCTCATAACCCGAAGGTCATAGGTTCAAATCCTGTCCCCGCAATTTTGCCCAGATAGCTCAGTTGGTAGAGCAAGGGACTGAAAATCCCTGTGTCGCTGGTTCGATTCCGGCTCTGGGCATATTTATTTTTTATACCATACTTAGTGTATGGTATTTTTTTTGCTTTGCAAAAGGAATTTGTTGTACAAAGATGTCAAGTCCCTCATGAGTGAGGGATATAGGGAGTTTAAGATGACTTGTTATCATGAGGGTACACACAAATTCGTAAAGTATTATTTGTATAACTAATGTTTTTATAGAAAATCATAATGTAAAGATTTGGATATTATGTTATAATATTAAAGAAATATAGAGGAAATGAGTGTATATTGTTTTAGAAAATGGCTATAAATAACTAAGGAGACTAATTATGATAGAAGATAATAATGTATTCTATGTTAGGTTTTTAGGTGAAATAAATGTTACTTATAAAGGAAAGACTATATCAGAAAAAACAACAAGGTCAAAGAAGATATGGAATTTGCTTGCATATATAATAATGCACAAAAATAGAGTCTTACTTCAATCAGACATTATGGATAGTATTTGGCCAGATGATGCAAGTACTAATCCAGTTAGTGCACTAAAGACATCATTGTTTAGAATAAGAGGATTACTAGAGGAAGTTGCAGTTGATAATGAAGAATTTATTTTATCTAGTAGAGGTGCATATAGATGGAATAGCGATATAGAATGTAAGGTAGATGCAATTGAGTTTGAAGAATTATGTTTGAAGTCGGAAGATAAAACTCTTACAGATGATGAAAGAATAGTAATTTTAGAAGAAGCAATTAATATGTATTATGGAGATTTCTTAAAACGTTTTGCTAATGATTTATGGGTTATACCTTTAATAACACATTATCATTCTTTGTATGTAGATAAGATAAAAATACTCTTAGGTTTATTAGATGATAAACAAAGATATAGTGACATGCAAAAACACGCATTAAATGCAATTAGAATTGAAAGTTATGATGAAAAGATACATTCATATGTTGTAAAAGCCTTTATGAAATTAGATAATAATACAGCTGCAATTGCACATTATAATAAAGCTAGTAAAATTCTTTTAGCTAACTTGGGTGTGCAACCGTCTAATGAACTAAGAAGTTTATATTTAGAAATTTTAAACAAACAAAAAAGTTTAGAGACAAATTTAGATAAGATAATTGATGATCTAAAAGAGGCTGAGTATCAAAAAGGTGCATTTATATGTGATTATGGAATATTCAAAGAAACATATAAGATTGTAACGAGACAAGCAGCACGTTTTCATAGAACAGTTTCAATTGTTCTCATTACAGTATGTGAGTCAAATGGTGAACTTCCAGCTCTAAATATACTTGATAAAGTTATGGAACGTTTAGGTAATGTTATAAAACATGATTTACGTCGAGGAGATGTTGTTTCTAAATATAGTGGTGCACAATTTGTTATTATGTTACCGGATGCACAACATAAAGACGCTATTATGATAACAAATAGAATAATAAAGAGCTATTATCATCATAATAGAAAGAGTTTATTGCAGTTAAAGTATAATATATCAGAAATTAAATTTGATGAAGATTCTAAGTAATTAAAGATAACTTAGAGAAAAAGTATGTATAAAAAAAGTGTAAATAAAATCTAAAAATGTAACCGAAATGTAACCAGATAGAGTTAAAATATATACATAACTTGTTAATTATAAATGTTAATTATTTTATGAGGGAGATTCGTAGGGGAATCTAAATAAAAATAGCTATACAGGATTGATTAGGGCCTTTCCAGTATAGCTATTTTTATTGTATAAGAAAGTATAACCTAAGATTGGTATTTATGTTTTATTAACTAAAGACATATCATTTTAAGTAGCTTGATGTTATATAAAATAACAGGATAAAAATAAAAAGCTTAAAGGAGAGGGATAGTAATTTATAATTAAGCATAATATATTTGATTTGCAATAAATTTAATATACGTGGGTTTAATATATATTAAACTAATGTATAAATATGTATATGACGATAATTAATTTAGGCTTATGAGCATACTTGCCATAGAATGGAGGGTTAATATGCAAATTGGATTTATAGGAGCTGGAAATATGGCTCAAGCCATTATAAAAGGCTTAATAAATAAAAAAGTTGTGGAAAGTGATGATATCATTGTAAATGATACTCAAATAGATATACTAAGTGATGTTAAAACTACATACGAGGTTAATGTAACTATACAAAAAAAGGAAGTGCTTAGGTTTAGTGATGTTATTATATTAGCTGTTAAACCAAATAATATAGAAGAAGTAATAGAGGATATAAAGCAAGATATGAAATTATTTAATAGTAGTACTATTTTCATATCTATTGCAGCAGGTGTGTCATTAGAAACATTGGAAAAATATTTTAGTAATGATAATAATTCTAATGGTTTTGGTTATGTAGAAAGCTTAGAAGATGATTTTCAATTAAAAATAGTTAGAGCAATGCCAAATATGCCAGCAGCAGTTGGAGAGGGAATGACAGGAATTACTTCTAATAAAAATGTAAAGTTTTCAGATATTGATCAAATATTAAAGATATTTGGAGCAATTGGAAAAGTTGAATTAGTAGAAGAGAAGATGATGGATGCAGTTGTAGCTCTTAGTGGAAGTTCACCAGCATATATGTATTTAATACTAGATGCAATGGCTACAGCAGCAGAAAAAGCAGGTATGAAGAAAAGTATGGCATTAAAATTTGCTGCACAAGCAATGATTGGAAGCGGTAAAGTAATATTAGATAAGAAAGAAGACCCGCAGGAATTAATAAAAAAAGTATGTTCTCCAGGTGGAACAACTATTGAGGCTATGGATGTATTAGAGAAAAATAATGTTAAAGATATATTTATAGATGCAATGGATGCATGTATGGAGAAGTCCAAAAGTTTGATGCGTTAGTTATATACAATAAAATAGAAGTAATTAGTACAAATAAGTATACAATATACTAAAGTATACAATATACTAAAGTATATAATATATTTTAGTATATATCATATAATTGTATATATTATAAATAAGTGTATGGTATATAACATAAATGAAAAGTTAACATAAATAAAAAAGAAAGAGGCCGAGGCCCCTTTCTTTTTTATTTATATAAATATAGACTTTTTATATTCAAAAAATTGTTATTTTTTAAATTGTACATTTTTAAATTGTTTTATGTAAATTAATTAGATACTACGCAATTTTTTGTGGATTTTTTACCTTTATATAAATTTGCATCTGCTTCAGTTACAATTTTATTTATTGGTAATTCAGGTTTGTTTTTGGCAACACCAAGTGTTAATGTTGCTTTTGCATATGTATTATTAAATACAAAGGAAGTAGCCTGTATAGTGGACCTGATTTCTTCTGCTAACTTTATTGCACTAGGCAAATCACCGTAGACTAAAATTAATATTTCTTCGCCACCCCATCTACATACGGCACCTTTATCACCAACAATATCTAGAATAATTTTAGAAGTACGTTTCAGTACAATGTCACCAAAATCATGTCCATATATATCATTTACTTTTTTGAAATCATCTATATCAGCTAAAATGATACAGAAAGGTGCTTTTTTTTCTTTGTATTTTTCTTCTGCTTTTGTAAATTCATCACCCATGCTACGTCTATTAATTAGGTTAGTTAAAGGGTCATGAGTTGCAATAAAAGCAAGTTCATTATTCATAGCATCGAGTTTTGTTGCAGTTGAATTAGTGTCATTAACATAGGCTACTAAAAGCATAAACATAGTAGAAACATTAACAATATTGTGAATTCTACCTATGTTATTTAACAATGTATGATGAGCTCCTGTATAAGTGTATATTGGGTCAGAAGTATCAGTTATATACACTAATACTCCAAGCATTATTATCATAACTGCAAATTGCACATAAGCAAACTTGAGATTATAAGTAGTTTTCTTATAGTCCATACTTGATAATATAGCTAGTAGGGTTATAGTGAATATATACGAATAAAAATTATATTCCCATCCCATATGGTAAACACATATACATATTAACGACATAAGTTCAAAATTAGTAACTATTAAAAAAAGTCTAGCTCGTTTAGTTTTAAAATGTGTCATAAGTACAGAGTACATTATTGTAGATAAAATACAATAAATTGCTATCGGATATGCTTTTAACACAAAAAATAAAACAGCATAACATAAATGAAGGATAAATGCCAGAACCATATAATATTTACATGCTAAAGAGCTTGAATTTAGATTTTTAATGTTAGTAAGTTTACTAAATTTAGCTGCATCGAATTTGGACATTTTAATCCTCCTTTCTTATTATTTGCGAGAATTTATATTATTGATTTTACATTAGTAAATCAAATTTCATCTAATAAATTGTAGTAAGTATCATGTTAGTTTATGCTAAATGACTTTTCTACATCTGATATATCGGTAATATATTATAAATCTTGACATGTTTTATTAAATCAATTATCATATTAGTTGTGTAAAATGGAGGAAATAGCTATGATTATAACATTAAAAGACGGTTCAAAAAAAGAATATGATAGGGAAATGAGAGTTATTGATATTGCTAGTGATATAAGTGAAGGATTAGCAAGAATGGCATGCGCAGCATGTATTAATGGAGAAACTGTTGATTTAAGAACAGTAGTAAATAGTGATTGTGATTTAAGTATTTATACTTTTAATGATGAAGAAGGTAAAGCAGCATATAGACATACAACATCACATATTCTTGCACAAGCAGTTAAGAGATTATATCCAGAGGCTAAGTTAGCAATAGGACCTTCTATTGAGTCAGGGTTTTATTACGATTTTGATATAGAATCATTTGATAGAGAAGCACTAGATAATATAGAAAAAGAAATGAAAAAGATAATAAAGGAAGCTCATGAAATAAAGAGATATAGCTTACCAAGAGAAGAAGCTATTAAATTAATGAAAGAAAAAGATGAGCCATATAAGGTAGAGCTTATTGAAGATTTGCCAGAGGGAGAAGAAATATCTTTTTATTCACAAGGTGATTTCACTGATTTATGTGCAGGACCACATTTGATGAATACAAAAGAAGTTAAAGCATTTAAATTAATATCTTCTTCAGGAGCTTACTGGAGAGGTAGCGAGAAGAATAAGATGTTAACACGTGTATATGGAACTGCATTTAGTAAAAAAGCGGATCTTAATGCACATTTAGAACATTTAGAAGAAATTAAGAAAAGAGACCATAATAAACTAGGTAGAGAAATGGAAATCTTTACAACAGTTGATGTAATAGGACAAGGACTTCCATTACTTTTACCAAAGGGCGTTCAGATTCTTCAAAGAATTCAAAGATGGATTGAAGATGAGGAAGAAAGAAGAGGATATGTTAGAACAAAGACTCCTCTTATGGCAAAATCAGATTTATATAAGATATCAGGACACTGGGATCATTATAAAGATGGAATGTTTGTATTAGGTGATGAATCAGAGGACAAAGAGGTATTCGCACTTCGTCCAATGACTTGTCCATTCCAATACTATGTATATAAGAATAGTCAGAAGAGTTACAGAGATTTACCTATTAGATATGGTGAAACATCAACATTATTCCGTAATGAAGATTCTGGAGAGATGCATGGTTTAACAAGAGTTAGACAGTTTACTATATCAGAGGGACATTTAATTGTTCGTCCTGATCAAATGGTAAAAGAGTTTAAAGATTGTATTGCACTTGCAAAATATTGTCTAGAAACATTAGGTGTTGAGGAAGATGTAACTTACCATCTTTCAAAATGGGACCCATCTAATAAGGAGAAGTATATCGGTGAACCAGAAGTTTGGGAAGAAACAGAGCAAGCTATAAGAGAAATTCTTACAGAACTTAATGTAGACTTTACTGAAGATGTAGGAGAAGCTGCATTCTATGGACCAAAGGTAGACATTAATGCAAAGAATGTATATGGAAAAGAAGATACTATGATTACAATTCAATGGGATGCACTTCTTGCAGAGCAGTTTGATATGTATTATATAGATGAAAAAGGTGAGAAGGCTAGACCATATATTATTCATAGAACATCAATGGGATGTTATGAAAGAACATTAGCATGGCTTATTGAAAAATATGCAGGATTATTCCCTACATGGTTATGTCCAGAGCAAGTAAGAGTATTACCTATTTCTGAAAAGTATCATGAATATGCTAATAAAGTAGCAGATGAACTTCGTAATAATGGAGTAAGTGTTACAGTAGATGAAAGAGCAGAGAAGATGGGATACAAGATTAGAGCTTCTAGACTTGATAGAGTACCATATATGTTGGTAGTAGGTGAGAAAGAAGCTGAGGCTAATTTAGTATCAGTAAGAAGTAGATATCTTGGAGATGAAGGACAGAAGGATTTAGATGTTTTTGTTAATGATATCTGTAAAGAGATAAGAACAAAAGAGATAAGAAAAATCGAAGTAGAAGAGAATAAATAATTCATTTAATCAAGATTATATGTAAATTTATAATGGCGATAATATGAGATAAATTATGAAGCGATGAATTAGAAATGAGTTAATAAATTAATAAATTAATAAATTAATTAGAAAGTATCGGTAGATAGGATATTATATGAAATAATATTGTCTACTGATACTTTTTTGTTTATTTAGAGTTTGATTCATTCTAGTTATAAATTTTTCTATTTAGGGTTTGTTTTTTATAATCTAATATGAAATATAATATGTTAATATAGATGGAATATTGGAAGTTTAAATTAAAAGAAATTGTTAATACTATATATTAGACGTTGAAAAATATAAAAATATATTTCTGTATTACTGTAGAAGAATTGAAATAAGTAACGGAATTTATTATGAATTGTATGGAGGATGATATTTTGTCTAAAAAAAATAGTATTAGCGAAATTGAAAAAGTAGGGATAACAAGAATAAGTTCTAATATACAAGATAATATAGAGTATTATAACAAGTTATTTAATGTTAAGAATAACTTTGATCTTTTATATAGAACATTTTATATAGGAGATAAATTAGCTTGTATATATTTTATTGATGGATTTACAAAGGATGATGTATTAGAAAGAGTAATGGAATTTTTCTACGAGTTAAAACCTGAAGATGTACCTGATAATGGACATGATATGTCAAAGATGAAGATTCCTTATGGAGAAACAGATTTATTAAAGGAAGAGAAACAGATAGTTAAGAATTTAATGTCAGGTGTAGTTATAATGTTTGTTGATGGCTATGATTTGGCATTTGGAATTGACTGTAGACAATATCCTGCAAGAAGTGTAACAGAACCAGAGAAAAATAAATCAATGAGAGGATCAAGAGATGGTTTTGTAGAAACTTTAGTATTTAACACAGCATTAGTTAGAAGAAGGATAAGAGATGTGGATTTAACGATGGAGATGCTAGAGGTAGGTACAGCATCCAAAACAGATATAGCAGTTTGTTATATGGGTAATAGAGTTGATAAGCAATTGCTAACTAATATAAAAAATAGAATAAAAAATATAAAAGTTGATTCATTAACAATGAATCAGGAAAGTATAGCGGAGTGTTTATATAAAAAGGTATGGATTAATCCTTTTCCAAAGTTTAAATATTCTGAAAGACCAGATGCAACGGCAGCAGCTTTATTAGAAGGAAATATAGTTATATTAGTTGATAATTCGCCATCGGCTATGATACTGCCAGCATCAGTATTTGATATAATAGAAGAAGCAGATGATTATTATTTTCCACCTATTACAGGAACATATCTTAGATTATCAAGGTTTATTATTAATATATGTGCTTTATTAGTTACTCCTACATGGTTGTTAATGGTAAATAATCATCAATTTATGCCAACATGGTTAGAGTTTACATTACCGAAAGATGTAATTAATATACCATTAATATTGCAATTTTTAATACTTGAATTGGCTATAGATGGACTTAGACTTGCAGCACTTAATACGCCAAGTATGTTAAGTACACCACTTAGTGTAATTGCAGCTTTGGTAATTGGTGATTTTGCAGTGGGGTCAGGGTGGTTTAATTCTGAAGCAATGTTGTATATGGCATTTGTAGCATTGGCCAATTATACGCAACCTAGTTTTGAATTAGGTTATGCATTAAAGTTTATGAGAATTATAATACTAGTATTAACATCTATATTTGGATTAGGAGGATATATAGGAGGAATTATTTTTACAGTAGGAGCTATAGCTATGAATAAAACATTATCAGGAAAAAGTTATATATATCCGTTATTGCCATTTAATGCAAAGAAATTTCTTAAACGATTTTTTAGATTTAGTATTAATTCCGTTAGTAATAATAAACAATAGTATATTTATAAATGTATTCAAATATAAGTTAATATATAGGTATATATGAAGATAGAATAGAGAACTTGTTTAAAGAGATATGTAGTGTGTGAAAAGTGAAATAACTTGATAAAACAAATGTTTATGTGTATACTGTAAAATGAGTGATTTGTAAATTATAGGAAACGGAGAGTTACAAAATGAAGATAAAAAGTATTTATAAATACAGTATCGCAGTACTAAGTGTAGCTATGTTATTGTGTTCGGGATGTACAAAAAGCAATAATGTAGAAGCAAGTGATGACGCTAATGGCCCTAAGAATGCAAAGGAAGTAATAGAGAAAAGTATAGAGTTTTACAAAGAACAAGATATAAAGTCAGTGGATATTGAAGCAGCAGGAATAATTAAGACAAAGGAAGATAGTAACAATAAATTAGATGTAAAACTATCATCTGCACATGTATTTAATACAAGTGCTGTAGAGGATACATTAGTGTTACAAGAAGGAAAGATGGTGTTATCAACGGAGTATAATGGCAAGAGTCATAATATAACATTACATTTATTTGAAGATGGATCTATGGGGTATAGACTGAATAATTCAGCTATATATGATGTGTCAGATGTAAGTGGAATGTTGGGAATAAAAAAGGTAATACCACAATGTAGTAATATTGTAGTTGATGAGACAGAGAGCCCTGAAGGGGAAGATGAAGAAAATTTTGAGGATGAAGAAGATATTTTTGATAATGAAGAAGAAACAGATAGTCCAGAAGAGACACAGAGTATAGAAGATGATGTTAACTTAGAGACTACAGTTCCAACAAAGGAACCATATAAAATTGATGATATGTTAAGTATAGCAGATAAGACAGTTTTAAAAGGTCAAACAGAAGTAGATGGTAAAGATGTATATGTATTATATGGTAAGCTATCTAACAATGGTATTATCAATTCTATAAATGAAATAATTGAAGCTAATATATATAATATGCCTAGTCAATATGGAGATTTAAGTTATAGTATATATGTAGATAGCGAAAGCTTTGAAATAATAGGAATGGATATTGATTTAAGTAATGTAGTTAAAACACTAGCTAATTTAGAAAAAGAAGTAGAGAATGTAATACATGTTAAGTTTAAATTAAATACAATAACAAAATTACCTGAGGTACAGGTGAAGAAAGCAGGACTAGATAATATATCTCAGGTATGGACATTTATGCAATATTATTCAAATGTTATGACAGGACTTATGAAAGAATAAAAAAGCTCCGCGCAAGCGGAGTCTTTTTTATAGTAAATTACTTAACTCACAAAATTGTTCTAAAGATAATGCTTCACCACGAATAGTAGGTGATAAATTCATATTCTCTAAGGCATTAAGAACATCATCTTTTGTTATGTCTAAGTTTGGAGAATTAACTAAAGAATTAACTAAAGTTTTTCTTCTTTGATTAAATGCAGCTCTTACAAGTTTAAACATAAACTTAGAATCTTTTACTTCATAAGGTGAATCTGGTCTAAGTGATAGTTTAATTACAGCAGAACCAACATTTGGTCTAGGCATAAAACAGTTTGGTGGAACATTTGCTACAATTTCAGTTGTTGAATAGTATTGAATTGCAAGAGATAATGCTCCATAATCTTTTGTTGAAGGAGAGGCTTGCATACGAAGTGCAACTTCCTTTTGAACCATAACAGTTATACTATCTAAAGGGATGTTATTCTCAAATAAACTCATAATAATAGGAGTTGTTATATAATAAGGTAAGTTTGCTACTACCTTTAGATTTTTACAATTATGTTCTTCAATAAGTTTATTTATATCTAATTTTAAGAAATCTGCATTGATTAATGTAAAATTATCATAGTCTTTTAAGTTATCTTCTAAAATAGGTATAAGCATTTTATCTATTTCAATAGAGATAACTTGACCAGCTTTTTCACACAAATATTGAGTCATAGAGCCAATACCAGGTCCAATTTCTAGAATTGTGTCCTCTTTTGTAATATTGGCAGCAGCTATTATCTTATCTAATACATGTGTATCTATTAAGAAATTTTGTCCAAATTTCTTCTGAAATGCAAAATTATACTTATTAATTATTTCGATTGTTTTACTTGGCGTTGCGATATACTCTTTATCCAATTAAATTACCTCACTTTGTATGATAAAAAACTGTTTGTTATAAATGATATTATTATAACAATATTAATAAAATTCCTTTGAAATTATAACAGAAGCTTTATGTATTTGCAATCTAAAACAAGAAAGGATAAAAAATATTTTTTGAATGCAACAAAGAACTGTGTTAAGCAATAACACAGTTCTTTGTTGATTGTTTTCCTTTATATAAACGTTCATCTGCTACGGTAATTAATTCGTTAATAGAATTATGATTATTATAATTTGCAACGCCTAAAGTTAATGTTACATTTAAATTATGTTCATTTGCTACAATTGGTGAATCACTAATTGCTTTTCTTATTTTTTCAGCTACGGTAATAGCATAATCTTTATTGTTATGAACTAATACTAGAATTTCTTCGCCGCCCCATCTACAAACAAAGTCACCATTATCTACAGTGCTTTTCATAATCTTTGCTATAGATTTTAGAACAATATCGCCATTGTTATGGCCATATGTATCATTTATCTTTTTGAAATTATCTATATCTGCTAATATAATAGAAAAATCTTTTTTATTTATATTGTAATTAATAAGGGCACGTTCAAAGTAGTCATTAATACTATGTCTATTAATTAATCCAGTTAGATTGTCATGAGTTGCAGTATATTTTAAATCTAAATTCATTTTTTCCATTCGAGCATATGCGTTATTTACATCTAATATAAATGCATAAAGTGGCACAAATGATGCTATAGTAGTTGTAACATATACGATAATACCCTCTATAACATATAAGTTATGTATTAATCCTTCAAATTCAAATAAAGGTTCAATTGGATTATACATATTATAAATTCGTATACCTAATAAGATGCCTTGAGTAATTATAAAATAAATAATAGGTAGTTTTATATTATATCTTTTTTCCTTTACAGAAATACTTGAAAGGATGCTAAGTGGTATCATCATAAAAGAATATATAAAGAAGTTATAATTCCATCCTAATGTAAATACATGAATTATAACATAGGTTTCTATAATTAGAATAACAGTTGTATATATAGTTCTGATACGATTTTCATTAAACATTAAAAAGAAAGTAAAGAATAAAACCATATCCACAATACTGTTAATGGCAAGAATTTTCACTCCACTATAAATATATAAAGCTAATACAACGACGTGAAGTAGAGCAGCGACTAATAGGTATGCTTTAGATACCCATATCATTGCTTTTGGTTTAAAATAATCGTTAAAGTTTATATTAGGTAATTGATATTGTTTACTCATAGTATTCTCCAGTATTTCTTATTTTATAATAAAATAGTTATAATAATCAAAATAATTATAGTGCGATATACATATCGGTTATAGTTTAGTATCTAATGAATACATAAAAATAAAAATGTAAATTATTGACAAATATTATTAAAATTGATACCTTATAAAATGATAGGACTATTAAAAAAGTAGAGAAGTAATAGTTCAGAAAAATAAATGTAATTATGAATTAACAGGGAAAGGGAATGGAGAATATAATGAAATTGAATAGAAGAATAGCAAAATCATTAGTTATATGTATGATGGCAGCTGTTTTAACTGGATGTAATGAAGATAATGATATTAATAATGCAGATGTTACACAAGAAGTAAAAACAAAGGAATCTAAAGAGATTAAACAAAAGTTGACTACTAGTAATGGTTCAAAACATATATCATTTATATCACAAAAACATATTAAGTTTTGGGATGCAATAGTGCTTAATTATATAGACAAAGAATATAATGCGACAACAATAAAAAAAGGTAATATAAGATTATATACCAAAGCTAATAAGGATTATGCACAAAAGTGGTTTGAGGAATTAGAAGCTTCATATAAGGTATTAAAAGAGATTTTGACAGGTAAGGATGAAGATGTATTAGAAACACAATATGAAGAATTTAAAAAGTATTATGATAATACAGATAAGATGTATACATATGTGCTATCAATAGATGATGAATATGACAGTAAGGTGGATGGTAATTATAAAATAAGACAGTATTATGCACTTGCTGATGATGTACGAAGTTATACTATATTGTTAAAAGAGTATATTTATATGTTAAAGGGGAATATAGAATTTTATACAGAGGATAAAGATAATAAAAAGAAAGATGATAAATCAGGAGATAAAATAGTATACGCAGATAATTCATTAGCTATGACATATTCAATTGTAACAGATATGAAGTTTAGGGATGTTGTGTCTGATAGATATGAAAAGAAGGCGAAATGCTCTATTAAGGGATTAGATAATAAAAAAGCTTTGAAAAAAGCTACTAATTATAAGAAATATTGGAATGAAGAAAAACAAGATAATTATGATGTGTTAAAGGAATATTTAAAAGGTGAGCATAAAGACATTTTAAAAGACCAAGATAATGCATTTATAGATTTTGTTGATGCTTCTATAAAATTACATGGTAGATTATTGTTAGATACGAAGATTTATACAAGTTTATATAAGAATAATATAAAAGTAGAGAACCAGTTATATAAAGGCGAGCAATTAATGAAATATAACACTTTATTAGTTGAATATTACTATGCAATATCAGGTAAAGTTAACGATAAAAAATAGATATAAGAATAGTTATAAAATTATAGATAAATATCAATATATAATAATGGATAAATATATAAAAAATATACATAGATATATAATTGTAAATTATTGACAATTGTATATACCGATTGGTATAATGGGATAAAAGTGAGGCGAAAAACTTTGAATAATAGACAAAAAATATTAGATTGTTCGCTGAATTTATTCTGTAGAAAAGGTTATGAATCTGTTGCAGTGTCCGAGATATGTAAGGAGGCTGGAATAACTAAACCTACATTATATCATTATTTTAAAAGTAAATATGGGCTATTGGAAGCTTTACTTGAAGAGAAGTATAACGAATATGGAGTAGAGTTAGAGAGAGTTTCATATAGCGATGAACATATAGAGAATGTTTTACATAGAATGGCAAGAATATATATGGAATATGCATCAGCTCATGTTAATGTGTATTTATTATTTTTAGCATTAGAGTACGCTCCTAAAGAGAGCGATGCATATAAGGCAATTAAGCCATATGTTACTAAAACATTTGATAGTGTAGTAAGAGTATTTGATAAAGCAGGTAATACATTAGGGAATATGTATGGAAGACAGTTTTTATTTGCAACAAGTTTTATAGGAGCAATGAATACATATATCCTAATGAGGTATAAATATAGCGACAATAAAGAGAGTTTTTATTTAGACCAAAGTGAAGTGTATAATGTATTGCATCAATTTTTACATGGGGTTTATTCATAGAGGTAGAGTAAGGTATATTCTATGGTTAATATGATATGTGAGAATGTAATAAGATTTTTGATGATAATACAATCTTCGAGAGCATAGGTAGTTACGTCATAAAAGGAGAAGTCAAAGGTGTACTAATTGGGGAAAGTTAGTTATAGACAGGAAGGTAAAGATTTATGAACGAGAAATTACAAGAGTATATTGATTGGATTCAATACGATGAATTAAAAGCTGGAGTGAACAATAACCCACATAATTTACTTGGTAGTCATATATATGATGGTCACCAAGTTATTTGTGCGTATAGACCTAATGCAGAGTATATTAAGATTTTTACTAAGCAAGGTAAGAAAGAAAAATATTTAGAGAAAATTGATGAAGAAGGATTTTTTGCACTATATTTGGAGAAACAAGAATATACAGACTATTATTATGAAGTTAAGTTTCATGATGGGAATGTTACAACATATGTTGACCCATATGCATTTGAGCCTGTAATATCAAGAGATGATTTATATTTATTTGCAGAGAGTAATCACTATGAAATTTATAAGTTATTAGGTGCACACCCTATGAAAATTAATGGTGTAGAAGGAACATTATTTGCAGTATGGGCACCTAATGCAAGACGTGTAAGTGTAGTAGGTGATTTTAACTTATGGGATGGAAGAATTCACCCTATGCGTGTATTAGAAACATCAGGAGTACATGAGTTATTTATTCCAGGATTGGGAGAAGGTACTACATATAAGTTCCTTATAAGAACTCGTGCAGGAGAATATTTATATAAGACAGATCCATATGGTAACTATGCACAACTTAGACCAGATAATGCATCTGTTGTAGCAGATATAACTAAGTATAAATGGGGCGACACAAAGTGGATTAACGCCAGAGCAAAGAAAAATAGAGTTGATTTAATGAAGGAACCAGTTGCAATATATGAATTGCATTTAGGTTCATGGAAGAAAGATTACGGAAGAAATAGTGAAGCAGGATTTGTTAACTATAAAGATATAGCAGAAGATTTAGCAGGTTATGTTAAGGATATGGGATATACTCATGTAGAGCTTATGGGTATAGCTGAGCATCCATTTGATGGTTCATGGGGATATCAAGTAACAGGATATTATGCACCAACATCAAGATATGGTAAGCCAGAAGAATTTATGTATTTGATAGATACATTACATAAGAATGGAATTGGAGTAATTCTTGATTGGGTACCAGCACATTTTCCTAAAGATGCTAATGGATTAGGAAGATTTGATGGACAACCATTATATGAGCATCCAGATACTAGAAAAGGAGAGCATCCTCATTGGGGTACTTATGTATTCAATTATGGAAAGACAGAAGTTGCTAACTTCTTGTTAGCTAATGCACTATTCTGGTTAAAAGAATTCCATATTGATGGATTAAGAGTTGATGCAGTAGCATCTATGTTATACCTTGATTATGGTAAAGACGATGGTCAATGGGTACCTAACATTCATGGTGGAAAAGAAAACTTAGAAGTAATAGAGTTACTTCGTCATATAAATAGAGTAGTAGAAGAAAGAGTTCCTGGTGTAGCAATGATAGCTGAAGAGTCAACTTCTTGGGCAGGTGTTACATCACCAGTAGAGTTAAGTGGACTTGGATTTACATTTAAATGGAACATGGGATGGATGAATGATTTCTTAGAATATATGAAAGCAGATCCATACTTTAGAAAACCAAATCATAACAAGCTTACATTTAGT
This sequence comes from Lachnospiraceae bacterium, assembly GCA_015057455.1. Classification (GTDB taxonomy): domain Bacteria; phylum Bacillota; class Clostridia; order Lachnospirales; family Lachnospiraceae; genus SIG301. Next base: position 16,184 of record SVEH01000005.1, read on the forward strand.
ATGATGTATGCCTATAGTGAGAACTTTATTCAAGCTCTTTCACATGATGAGGTTGTTCATGGTAAGTGTTCATTGGTACAAAAGATGCCAGGATTATATGATGATAAATTTGCCAACTTAAAAGTTGGATATGGATTTATGTATGGACATCCAGGAAAGAAATTATTATTTATGGGACAAGAATTTGCACAATGGCTAGAGTGGTCAGAGGAAAGAAGTCTTGATTGGGATTTATTAGATAAACATAGACATGCCCAAGTACAAAGATTTGTAAAAGCATTGAATGGTTTATATAAAAAATATCCAGCAATGTATGTTAATGATTTCGATCCTATTGGATTTGAGTGGATGGATTGTGATAACGCAGATGATAGTATAGTAGCATTTGTTAGAAGAAGTGCAACAACAAAAGATCATTTATTATTTGTATGTAACTTTACACCAATGTGGCATGATAATTATAGAGTTCCATTGCCATGTGCAGGTGAATATACAGAAGTTCTTAATTCAGATGCAGAGGAATTCGGTGGATATAATACAATTAATGAGAAACCATTAGTTGCGGAGAAGATTAAACGTAATCGTAAGGAATATTCAGTCCAGATGAAGATTCCACCATTGTCTACAATGGTATTTAGATATGATTATGTTGAGGATAAGCCAGAAGAAGAGAATGAATCTGTAGTTGAAAAAGAAGAGAAGCCAGCAACTCAAAGTAAACTTAAGATAAAGACGAATAAAAGAGAAATCGAGAGAAGTTTAGATAAAGCGATAGAGAAGAGTAAAAATAGATCTCGTAAGAAAAAATAATTAAAGAAAAAATGCTACCTAATGGTTATGTGCTATTAGGTAGCTTTTTTTGCCCTAAAATAGTATGTAAGTCGTTAAATCTAAAGAAAAAATTATATAGTCTTACATATGGTACTAGGACTATAGTCCTAAAAAATTTCACTTTAGGTATAAAGTTTTATATAGGCGTGACGAAATAACATTTGTACCACATATAACTTTTGATTCAACTAGTAGGTGATTAAATGAGCGTTTTAAATATACAAGCAAGTAACTTAAAAGTCGTAGAAAACATAGGAAAACAAAGCAATGTAGATTATTCATTCTTAGCAGATAAGGGTGATATTTTGGAGGGCGTTGTTGGCGAAAATAATAAAGTTATTATAGATGTTGATGGTGAAGATATCGTTGTTGATAATTCAGACGCTAGTGATTCTAAAGTTGGAGATACTAAAAGATATGAGGTTATGGAAAGTTCTAAGAATAAATTAGTGTTGAAAGAATTAAAAGAAGAGAACACAGGAATTAATGAGAAAATTGATATAAATAATAAAATTAATCCAAAGGAAATGCAACATAGTTATGAGACACAAGAGATTAAGCAATCATTAGCACAAACTAATGAGCAAATAATAAATAGTGAGATGGAAAAACAACTTACTGATAAGCTTGATAAAACTGTTATAACTATGAGTCCTGAAGATATAAGAGCAATTGAAGCTGAAGGAAAGAGCATCGAGGATATGGATGTTCAAGAAATTTATAATAAAATTGGCAAGCTAAAAAGAGAAAAAAAAGAAGATGTATATCGAAATTGTGGAAATGTGGATAAAAATGTGGACAACTCATTGAATGGGGTTGGCAATATAGAAAATAATCAAGATATTGCTAATAACTCAGAAGAAAATGTGGATATTGTCAGAAAAAGCACTCCTAAAATGGGGATAATTATCGAAAATAGTGATTTTAAAGCTAAGATTCAAGAAAAAATACAAGTTAAGTATTTTGATGATAATGAAGATGAACTTCCAGAGGAAGTAAGTCATATTGTGGATGAATTGTTTGATAGCAACGTTACAAGTAAGTTAGAAATTACTCTTGATAGTGATGGAGAGATAATTGCCAATGAAGAAGTTGTAACTAAGGTTGAGAATAAGGACAAGGGATGTATAACAAAAGACGCAATAAAATATATTATATCAAATGAGTTAGACCATACCCTTGATAATATATACAAAGCAAAATTTGCTGGAAGTAAAATGGTAACTCATAATATTTCAGATGAAGATTTTGAGCAACTTAGTGAGCAAGTGAAAGAAGTAATTGCACAAGCTGGATATGAGATTACAGAAGAGAATATCAATGTTGCTAAATGGTTAATAGAAAGTGATATTCCATTAACAGTTGATACATTTACAGAGTATTTTGAATTAACAGATATTAATAAATACACAAAAGAAGATATTCAATTAATCGCCAATGATTATGTGGCAGATGATGTGCCAGTAGAAAATATGATTATTGGATATGTAGATAAAGAAGAAATAAAAGGTGCAGTTGAGAACTTTAGTAATATTTCAGATGAAGCTATAAAAAATGTAATTAGCAATGATCAAGTTCTTAATTTAAGAAATTTACTTAGTAGCCAAAGAAGTATTGAAGCTCAATTAGCAGAGAATTCACAAGAAGATAATAATTTTGGAAAAATTAAAGCAGGCAAGTATTTAAATATTGATAAGATAATGGGAACTCTTGAAGAAAGAGAACAAGAAAGATTAATAGAAAGTCAAACAATATCAGCTAGAAGAAATCTAGAAGAAATGCGTTTGAAATTAACTATAGAAGCTAGTAATAAACTTGCACTTAAAGGATTTAGTATAGCTACTGAGGAATTAAGTTCAGTTGTAGAAGAATTGCGTAATATAGAAAATTCAATTAACAATCATTATGCAATGGATTTAAAAGATAATTATGAAGGACAAAAACTTTATGATGAGACAATCAGTACTGTTGAGTCAGTAAAGGGAATGTCAGGTTATGTTCTTGCAGCAACTTATGTAAATAGAGATAAGATAACAATTGCAGGTTTATATGAAGAAGGTAATAAATCAGATTATGCTGCATACAAAGAAGTTAATTTTAAGATTAGTAGAAATGCAGATAGATTTAATTCAACATTTGAAACAATTATGACGATGCCTCGCAAGGATATGGGAGATTCAATAAGTAAAGCATTTAGAAATGTTGATGATATCCTTACAGAAATGGGCATGGAAATAACAGAATTAAATCAAAGGGCAGTAAGAATTCTTGGTTATAACAACACAGAGATAACTAAGGAAAATATAGCGTCAGTAAAGATATATGATTATGAAGTTAATAAAGTACTTCAAGGTTTAACACCAGCAGCTACAGTAGAGTTAATAAAGAATGGCAAAAATCCATTAAATATGACATTTGAGGAATTGGGAGAAGAGCTAGTACAAATAAAAGCTAATCTTACAGATGATACAAATGATAGTTATAGCAAATATTTATGGAAACTTGATAAGCAAAATCAATTATCAGCTAAGGAAAGAGATGCATATATTGGTATATATAGATTGATTCATCAAGTTGAGAAGTCAGATGGTGCTGTAATTGGTGCAATTATGAATTCTGGCAAAGAATTAACTCTAAAGAATCTTCTTACAGAGGCAAGAGTTAGACAAAATAAAGGAATAAATGTTAATATTGATGATTTATTTGGTGCAGTAGAGTCAGTTACAAGACCAGATAAAGCAATAGATGCACAAATTGCAGGTGCATTTATAGAAAATGATTATAAGATTAATAAGAAAATATTTAAAGATATAAAAGAAACTATATCACCAACCCTTATGCATAATGCAGTTAAAGAGAAGGTAGATATAATGAATATGCCTATTGAGAAGCTTATGCAATATATTGAAGAACAAGAGCTAAAGGAAGAATCAATAGACAAAGAGTACTATGAGTACAAATTAAGTACAATAAATGAGATTGCCGATAATACAAATAAGGCGATAAAACTTCTAACAGGCTTAGGAATGGAAACAACAATGAATAATGTAATCGCTGCATCAGATACTTTAATTGGTAATGGAATGACTAACATTATTAAGAAGTTTGTGAGAAAGAATGAAGCAGATGAGAACACATGGTTAGAAGAAAGCAGTATAGAAAGTGTGGCAGATGTAAAGGATAGTTTAATTGAAAAAGCATCTAATATATTAAATTTATTAGATGAAAGAGATAAATTAAATTATGCTTACACAGAAATAGAAGAAGATGTTAAGTCAATAATTAGGGCTTACAAAGAGAACTATGATAATAGTGAGTTAAGTATAGAAGAACTTAGAAGTATTAATAGAAATATTGTATTTGCAGGTAATATGAGAAGAAAAGAATGTTACGAAGTTCCAATTGTTAGTGGAGATGAAGCAGGAAATTTTAATATTACTAATGTAAACTTAACAATTATTAGAAATAGTCAAAAGCATGAGGTTAGTGTTAATTTTGAATCTCAAGTACTTGGTAGAGTAGAAGCAAGATTTACTTACAAGGATAATTCAGTTAAAGGATTAATACTTGGAGATAATACTAGCGGAATAGAGATGCTTAAGAATAATTATGAAAGCTTTAAGAGAAATGCATTTAGTGAAGATATTAATATTAAGCAACTTGACTATGGTATTAATAACAAAATTAACTATACATTTTCAGGGAAAGATAATGGAGCAGAAGATACAGAAGTTTCTACTAAGAAATTATATAGTTTATCTAAGGCATTCATTATGAATATAAAAGAAACAGAGGAACAGGTTTTAGCGCAAGCTTAGAGGGAAAGGTGTTAGAGTATGAAGATAAATCATAACATATCTGCATTAAAAGCAAATAATGTATTAAACAGAAATGACAGTTCAATGTCTAGTAGTTTAGAGAAACTTACTTCTGGTTTAAAGATTAATAATGCAGCAGATGATCCAGCGGGGATGGCGATTTCTCGTAAGATGAGAGCTCAAATAAAAGGATTAGAAAAAGCATCACAAAATGCAGCAGATGGTATATCTGTTATCCAAACTGCAGAGGGGGCACTTGAAGAGGTTTCATCTTGTTTACAGAGAATGAACGAATTATCAGTTCAAGCAGCCAATGGTATATATTCAAAAGAAGATAGAAATGCTATTCAGCTTGAAATTGATCAGTTAAATGAAGAAATACAGAGAATATCAGAAGCTACTGAATTTAATACAAAGAAGTTATTAGATGGTAGTGTAGATAGAAAATCATATACAGATAATCTTAATGTAAAGATTATATCAATAGCAGATGAAGTTACATCAGCTGATAATTATAGAGTAACTGTAGAAGAGGATGCAAGACAGGCAGTTGTATTATGTAATCCAATGAGTGCTAATATGAAGGCAGCAGAGGCTATATTTAAAGATGCGCCAGAAGAGGTACATAGAAATGCAGCCATTACAATTAATGGTGAAACAGTGCTTATTGAAGAAAATGATAGTCTTAATGAAGTGTATGAGAAGATTAGAGATTTAGGTTCTTCAATAGATGTAAATGTATTTGTTACTAATTTAGAAGTAAATATGCCACCAGATGTAGATGGAGATGGTGTTGTAGATCCGCTTTTACCTAATCAATATATTGAAGATACAAATGATAATGGAATTATAGAGCCTAATGATAGAGTTTTTACTGTAAAGGATTCTACTAATGGTCCTGAAGAAAGTGCAAGATATGCAGTTGACCAGTTAAGTGGGGATGGTACAACTAGACAATCGCTAGTATTTGTTACTGAGCAATATGGTTCTAATCAAGAAGTTACAGTTTCTTGTGATAATGAATGGTTAGCAAGACAGTTAGGTATATGGCAATATAAAAAAGATGAAACTGGAAATATTATGGTAGATCCTGAAACTGGAAAAAATGTTGAACTTCAAACTCTTGAAGGTGATGGAATAGATGCAAAGGTTAGTATTAATCATGAAGATAATGCATTTGCCAAAACATCAACAGTTTTTTCAGATGGAAAGATAGTAAGAGTTACTGACAATGCTGGTTTTGAAGTAAGATTTGAAGTTGAGCCAGGAACAGCGAAAACAAACTATGTTGATGGATTTGCTGATGGTACACCGGTACCTGATTGGAATGGAGGTACAGCGTCTGATAATGATGTTGATGTTAATATAACAATTTTAGAGGCTGGTGAGATGTCACTTCATATAGGAGCCAATGCATATCAAACAATGAATGTAACTATACCAAAGGTAACACCTAAAACCCTTGGTGTAGATATAGTAAATATAAGAACAATTCAAGGGGCTGAGAAGGCTATAGATTTGGTAAATGAAGCAATTATTCAATTATCAACAGTAAGAGCTAAGCTTGGTGCCTATGAAAATAGATTGGAGCATGCCATTGCCAATCTAGATACGTCAAATGAAAATATGACAGAGTCATTATCTAGAATAGAAGATACAGATATGGCTGAAGAAATGGCAAAATATACACAGTACAATGTGTTAGTTCAAGCGGGAACTTCAATGCTTGCACAAGCAAATGAGCGTCCGCAAAACGTTTTATCGTTATTACAGTAGTGTTACAATAAAAAACAATTTTTTTACAGCAGGAGGATTTTATTATGGATAGTGTTAAAAAGAAAGAATTTACAGCAAGAGTTACACAAGCAAACAAAAGTGAGATAGTAGTGATAATGTATGAAATAATACTTGCAGATATAAAGACAGCAAGAGAGGCATATGACAAGGGTGATAAGGTTACATATGTAGGCGAGCTTAGAAATGCACATAAATTCGTACTTGAGTTAATGAATTCATTAGATTTTGAATATGAGATTTCAAAACAACTTATGTCACTATATGTTTATTTAAATAAGAATATCATCAAATGTATGACTAGATATGATGAAGAATTATTAGATACAGTAGAGATGATTGTAGATAAATTATTAGATAGCTTTCGCAAAGTAAGCGAATTAGATGATAGTGAGCCTGTAATGGAAAATACAGAAACATTATATGCTGGATTAACATACCAAAAAGGGGCATTGAATGAAACAGCATATTGTGATAATATGACTAATAGAGGCTACACAGTGTAAAGATAAGTGATAATTAAAGCACACATTTGGTAGTGAATGTGTGCTTTTTATATGTTTTTTGCTTCGCAAAAGGAATTTATATAGTATTTTTGATAAAAATATATACGATATATAATGTGGATTTTATAAAAAATATCTTTGAAAACATATCTCAGAAGTATTACAAAATAAAATGATATAAGTTGTAAGGAGATTATGTATAAGGAGATAAAGTATAAGAGGTAGGAAATGAACATAAACAATTCTTCAGAGCAGGATATGATAAAAAAAGCATATGATTATGCGGCAAAAGCTCATGCAGGACAGTTTGATAAGGGTGGGAAGCCATATATAGAACATGTTAAGCATGTAGCAGATAGAATTAATGGAGATAATAATGCCAAAATTGTAGCATTATTACATGATGTGGTAGAAGATACGGATTATACATTTGAAGATATTGCAGCAGAAGGATTTGAAGACTGCATCTTAGAAGCTTTAAGGATTATAACAAAGAATACCGACATAGAATATATGGAATATATAGATAACATTTCTTCTAATGAATTAGCGTGTAAGGTAAAGATAGTGGATTTAAAACACAATATGGATTTAACAAGAATTCCAAACCCTACAGATTACGATTATAGAAGAATTGAAAAATATAAAAAAGCATTAGAATATTTAGAAAAGAATATTAAAAAAACAGATGGAGAGGATATACAATGAAAACAAAACAAATTATTGGTATTGTAGTTGCAGCATTGATGTTTATAATTGTATGCGTAACTAGCGTGGCAACAAAAAAATTATTTGGTGATGTTAGTAGTGATTTGTTTAAGTCAACTAGTTCAACATCTACTACACCTGATGGGGATTATGTAGGCGTATTAAAAGTAGAAGGAACTATGACTACAGCAGAGACAGCGGCTGGATTATTTGAAGCTGAGGGATATAGTCATTCAGATTTAATTGATACAATAGATGATTATATGGAAGATGATAATAATGTAGGTATGTTATTATATGTTAATTCACCAGGTGGAACAGTTAATGCTGCTGATGAATTATACCTTAAATTAATGGAATATAAGAAAGAAACAAAGAATCCTATATATGTATATATGGCAGATGAAGCTTGTTCAGGTGGATATTATGTGTCAGTAGCAGGTGATAAGATATATGGTAATAGAAATACATGGACTGGATCAATTGGTGTATATATGGAATTAGCTAACTATAAAGCTTTATTTGATAAGTTGGGAATTAAAACAACATACATTAAAGCTGGTGCTAATAAGACAATGGGAAGTGCTACACAAGAGTTAACAGAAGAACAATCAAAGATATTGCAAAGTATTATTGATGAATCATACGAACAATTTATTGAAGTTATTGTAGCAGGTCGTAAGAATATGACTGAACAAGAAATTAGAAAAGCAGCAGATGGTAGAATATATACAGCAAAACAAGCTAAAGATGTAGGATTAATTGATGATGTGAAATTCTATGATGAAGTAATAGATATAATATATAAAGACTTAGGTGAGAACATAGAAATTTACGAAGAAGATGGAGATGAGTTATCAGCATTATTTGGAGATTTATTTAGTGATGTAAAATCATTTTTAAATTCAAAGGACAAATCTGAAACAGAACAAATATTAGAGATGATAGAAAAAGATGGAAGCGGGGTGCCAATGTATTATGCAAAGCCACAATAATGTAAGTTATGCAGGAGCAGGAGTTCGCTTTTGTGCATATATAATAGATCAAATAATATTATTGATGGTTATTGGTATGTTGGCAGGTGTTTTTGCAGTACTAGGAATGATGGGATTAGATGTAGTTTTAGATTATAAATTACTATTTCATTTTACAGTATCAGCAATAATATATTTTATAGTTAAGAAGATTTATTTTATAGCATTTACATATACTTCTGGTCAAACAATAGGAAAGAAAGTATTCCGAATAAAAGTAGTTAATGATGATTTAACAAAGGCTAGTTTTTGGAGAGTATTTTATAGAGAAGTAATAGGAAGATACTTGTGTGGACTTAAGGAATTTGTGTGGATAGGATATCTAATAATGTTTTTAGATGAAGAAAAAAGAGGTGCACATGATAGATTAAGTGATACAAGGGTTGTATACGATTCTTATATTAATAATGAGGAAGTAAGTGAGAAGGCTATATATAACGAGCAAATGAACAGGAACTTAGAAGAATTAAAAGCTAGTACTAAATCTGCAACGGATGAAAGTGATGAAATTATGGGAATGACTACAATAGTTTCTGAAGATGAGAATATTGCAGATATGGATACATATGAGTCAGCATTAGAACCTGCTATAATGGAAGATGAGGTAAACCCAGTTGAAGATAATTTAGAAGGTAGAGATGGTGATTTTGAAATAAGTGAAATAGTTCAAGAGAATATAACAGACGCTGTAACTGAAGATAATCATATGGAAGAAAAGCCGAGTATAGAACAAAATCTAGATACAGCAGAAAAACTAGATGATGTTAGTAAAGTGGAGAAGTTAATTGATGATATGGCAGCAGATATTAATTCTAATATTGATGCAATTATCAATGAAGATAACAAATAATAAGATTTAATAGCATAAATAAAATGGTTATATATTAATAATGACTATATATTAGTGAAGAAACTTAAAATATTAGAGTAGCATCTAATAAATTAAGTAGTTCATAGATATATAGTCATTTTTATTTGTGAATAAACATAAACTATAAGATAAATTAACTAATATATAGGAGCTGATATATATGAAAAAGGTTATTTTATTAATGATAGTTGGTATTATGCTATTAGCTATAATATACATAAGTAGGGATGATGTGAGTAATGTTAAAACAGATGAGTATGTGGCAGAAAATGAGGAAGATGTTAAAGAATATATGCTAAATTTAGTACAAAAGGATTGGGATTATGAGATGATTAAAACAATGTGCGTACTAGTAAGGACAGGCTGTATATATGGCAAGGTTAATGAAGTTGAAGAAAATATAAAACAGTATTATAAAAGCATATATAACAATATTCATAGCAATAATATAACATTTAAAAAGTTACCAAGTAAAATTCAAACTAAAATAAAAAAGGCTATAGATAAAGGAATAGAAGAAACAAAAGGAGAAATAATAGTTTATAAAAAAGATGTTGTATATCCTTTTTTTCATTATGTATCACCTAGGGTTACAAGAAATGAAGATAGCAATTTAAAAATTAATATACCATATTTAAAGAAAAGAATATGTAAATATGATATAGAGTCTAAAGAGTTTATACAGATAAAGTATTTTAATAAAGCAGATGTAATAAAGAAAATAGCAAGTGATACAGAGGGGAAAGAAATTAGTATATCTAAGGTAGATAAAAGTGGTTATGTTTATGGGTTGAAAATAGATAATAAATATAATGTGGATGTTAATAAATTTATATATGCACTAGGACTAAATTCAAATAATTTTACAATAAGTACATATACAGAAAACAAAGATATAATAAGAATTGTATGTAGAGGAAAAGGTTCGGGAATGGGGCTGAGTATATATGATGCTAATAGATTAGCAAAAAAAGAGAATAGGACATATAAAGAGATAATAAAACTATATTTTAAGAAAATAGAGATTAAAAAATATGTAGTTTAATGAATAAATAAATCTACTCTGTAAATACTATAGATAAATAATTACAGGAAGGTAGATGGAAATATGAAATTAAGTAGTCTTTCAAAAAGGAAAAAGTTTTTTCTAGCTTTAGGTTTAAGCGTATTATCTATAGGTGGATTAACTTATTCTGTAAAGAATATAAAGGATGCAGGAGAAAAGTTGGCCAATATTAGTAAGGCAAGAAATTCATTGGAAGAGAATATAAATAGTGAAATATCGTCTAATTATGCACTTAATAGTGAAGATATAGGAGTTGGTGATGATGGTAAAAAAGATGGCGAAAAAAATGAAGAAAATAGTGAAAAAGTACATGTGCAAGTTGAAAAAGAAGTTGTAGAAGTAGTAGCAAATGGACAAAAAGATAAGGTGGATGGAAAAAAACTGAAAGAGTTTGATGAGGAACGAGGGTTAAGTTGGCCTATAAGTGGTGATGTTATAAAGAATTATAGTATTGATAAATTAGTGTATTTTGATACTTTAGGTGTATTTAAAGCTAACCCGGGTATATTTATTAAAGCAGAAGAAGGCAATAAAGTTAAGGCTGCATATGATGGAAGAATTGTTGAGATATCGAAGGATGGGGATAGAGGTAATTATATAGTAATGGAAATGGGAAGTAACATGAAATTATTGTATGGACAATTAAAAGATATAAAAGTTTCTAAAGGAGACGATATAAAAGAAGGAGAGATAATTGCACAAGTAGCTAAACCAACAGCTTATTATACCAAAGAAGGAACACATTTATATTTTCAAGTTATGGAGGATAATAAAGAGGTGAACCCTCTTATATTACTTAAATAATATTTAGAAGTATATATAATAATACTTATAAAAAAATATTTATTAAATATTACGAAAATATTACAGAGATGTGTACAGAAAATGTTAAAAATATGGTATAATTATGGCATAAGGTATGGATATTATGAAGTAGGAGGCCTATTATGTACGTTAAAAAGTATTTATTAGGATATATATTATTATCAGTAGGAGTACCTGTTACTTTATTTGTGTGTAATCAGGTTGGAAATGATATGTTAAAAGGCGCAGCTTCATTGGCTCTTATAGCTTGTGCCATAATTAATTTTATTTATTCTTTGAAAATAATTAAGTATGTATTTGGTAATAGAGGTCATAATAGAATAGATTTAGAGTATGTAATGCAGATAGGTATGATTGTAGTATTACTATATTTATTAAGATATGCATGTGCATATTTAATGGGTATGGAGCAGATACCTAGTGCAATAATATATTTTGTAATGTCACCATTTATATTGCTTATAGTGTCACCATTTATGAAAAATTATTGTTTAAATATGAATACAATATATGTTGCAGTAATGGTTGCATATGTATTAATGATGGTTATATTGCCATTAGCATTTAGAGTGATTAATACAGTGGCACCAAATAATCCATTTATATTTGAAGAGGCATATAGTAATTTCTTTATGTATGAACAAGTGGCAGATAAATGGATAATGTATATATTAGAATATTTTAATGTAAAGTTAAGTAATTCAGTATTATTAATTGTGTTGAATTTTATGGCTTTTGTAATGTGGTCATTAACTTTTTTACCATATATGGTCATAAATTCAATAATAACTGACGAATTAACATATATGGAGTTTTGTAAAAAACTTACAGGATTTAATCTTATGATTATTACAGTAACAGTAGTAGGATTTGCTGTTTTATGTAGTGTATTAGTTACTAAGGGGGAAATACAAGTATTGTATAGCTTAAAACACTAGAAAGGGGAAGTTGTTATGAATGAAGCATTGGACAAGCAAATGACCAAGTTGATAGTTATATTATCAATAATTTTATTTGGTCTTTTTGGTGTGCTTACATATTTGACTATTCAATATGATAATAGTGATAAGAAAGCAGTAATAATATATTATAAAGGATATAGTTCTCCAAGAATAAGATATAGATTTGATACTGAACCATGGGGACCTATAGAAGGCGAACCAATAGAAGCTAATACAAGTGGCAAATATTCTGATTATACACATAGATTTGTTATGCCGCTTAAAAATCATGAATATATACTTGCATCATTTAATGATGGAGCAGGTAATATAGATGATAATAATAATGAGAATTATAAATTTGAAAGAGGATCATATGCATTTGATAATGGACAAATTATTCGTCTAGATAAAACGTTCCAAGCAATAAAGCTTGTAACTAGTTCTCCAAGTGCATTTGTAAATCAAAAAGTAACATTGCAGTTAAGTACTTATAATGGTAAAGCACCATTTGCATATAAGTATGTGGCACAAATACCAGGTGGACAAGAGATAATAATACAGGATTTTTCTAATAATAATACAGCTGAATGGACTCCAACAGAACCTGGTAATTATACATTATTAGGAATAGCAAAGGATAAAAAGGGTAAAATTGTAGAAAAAAGAATTGCTAATTTTGCTGTAACATCTCTTGCGGTAAAGAATATTACAACAAGTGTTGAGGCACCACAGAAGGTAGGTACTAATATAGCACTTAATATGGATATTGATAATAGTTCTAATCTTGAACTTACTTGTTATTATGAAATAAGTAATGGAGAGAATACAACAAAATTAGAAGCAACAAGTGTAGGAGCAGCAGATTGGACACCATCAGAACCAGGTACTTATACTATTAAAGCTAAAATAGAAAGTGGCGAGTATAAGGCTGAGAATGAAATTCAATATGAGATAGAGGAAGAAGAAATTGAGTTAACAAAATTGACAGTATACTATAAAGGTATAGAGAATCCAACTGTATACTTTAAAGTAAGAGATGGAGAAGGCGATTTTGCAAGTGCTCAAATGACATACGATGAAAGTAAACCAGATTATAAATATAAAGCGGATTTAGATGTACCATTTGGTAGTGAGGTGTTAGTATATTTCTCAGATGGATTTGCTTATGCAGATGATAATAATGGGCAATATTATAAATTAACACCAGGTGTATATGGAATTGCTAATGGTCAAATGAATAATTTAGAAGAATATGAGGGCGATGCAGAATACGATGAAGGCTTTCAACAAGGTGAGCCAGGACAAGGGGGAGGAGACTTCTCAGGTTGGTGGCCATTTGGTTAAATTAATAAATAGAATATACTTATAATAAGTGAGGGAGATACAAATATAAAATATAAATAATATTTTATAAAATTTTACTTGAAAAAACAAACATTGTATGTAAAAATTGTACTGTGAGTATGGATGATTAATCATTAATAATGAAGGAGTTTTTGATGCAATGGGAGTTTTTGTTACAATCAATAAGTTATTGAAACAAATGGGCTCACTTTATGTGGACTTATTTAAAGAAATCAAGAAGATGTTTAAGGATAATATAAAGAAGGTTACAAGAAGTGTTCTTATGGGCGTAGGTGCATTTTCATTGTGTGCGTTGTTGGCAGTAGCAGCATTTTTAATAATGGGAACATACAATAAGTATATATTTACGGCAAGTAACTGGGCAGAGTATCCTAATGATAGAATTAATATGATTAAGAGTATGGAGTCTCAATACGATTTTGTAGGAATGACTAGCAATGAAGTAGAGGAACTTTTAGGAAAGCCTAATTATAGTACATTAAAAGCTAATTGTGAGTATATTGATTTGGCTGATGTAGAGTATGAATATGTTGCACAATATGAAATTAATAAAGAAAGCAGAAGTATTGTGGACATGATAGATAAGAATTATGTAGTAGCTTATAATAAAGGCAAAGTTGTGTATGCCAATGTTTTAATAGCAGATTAATGCTACATATAGATTAAGAATTTAATATAAGATAATAGATGAAGATCACTAGAGATTTCTAGTGGTCTTTATTATATTATAGGGATATTTATAGGCATATATAATGTTTAGTTATTAGTTTTTGTAAAAAATAATAACTAAATTTTTATGATATTTAATACGATAGATTTATTAAGGTCTGTACTGGAAAAATATGTAATCTAGTAGGGAATAGTGTATAACCAAATATAATCGGGATGGTGGCTAAATATGTCAAGAAATTTGAAATTAGCGATTTTTATTACAATTGAATATGTGGTGGGAATGTTATTATGTGCATTTTTAGTGGGGGCAACAACAGTATCACATGTAGCACCAGTAATAATTATATGTATTTGTGGCACAATATTGGTTTCAACAAATACAAAAATAACTGGAGATACAGAAGAAAAGAAAAATAGGTCAATTGTATCTTATTTTGGTTCTATTAAGTTAGTTATGTTATTAGGTATGTCTTTTGAAGAAGGATATGGTAATATAAGTACAACATTTGTTGTGTGTGGATTTATAGTTACAGCTATTGTATTTTTCACAGAAATGTATATGTACATGAAAAACACAAGAAGTAAGGTATTAAAATACTATGTATTAATAATGTATATAGTAATGTATATATTAGTTGCATTTAATGTGGATAATCTATGGGCGGTATTATTCTGTCTTCCTCTATTGACTTCATATTCACAGTTTGAAGATGTGAAATTAATGGTTGTAGGTGTAGTGGCTACAGATATAATAACAATTTCATATTTGTTAAAATATACAATATTTGCAGGAGAAAAATTCGATTGGTATAAAGAATGGAATGCCATAGTTGTTATTATACTAATGGTAGTATATTCTTTTGTATTAATACATTCTACAATGTTATTAAATATGTTTAGTAATAATAGAATAGAAGCTGCAACAGAGGAGCAAGAAAGAGTTGAAAAGTTAACAGATGAGATGATGGATATAAAAGAAGAGGTATATCAATACGCAAACGAAGCAGAAGAAATTATTGGTTTGCTAAGTAAATCTGTAAATAATACATTGTCTAAATTAGAGGTTGTAGTTAAGGGAAACATAGATAACGTAAAAAATATTGAAAATCAATCTGAGATTACAGCTGAGATAAAGGGATATATAGATGAATTAAATATAGAAGTTGCTAATATAGCATCAACATTTAATAGTTCAATAATGGATTTAGAAACAAGTAAAGAGTATATGGATGTGTTAAATGATATATCAAACTTGGTGGATAGAAGCAATAAGGAAGTAATGAGAGTTATTAAAGAATTTGTTGACAATGCAAAGCTTGTTAGGGAAATAACAGAAGGTATAACAGATATATCAGAACAAACAAACTTGTTATCACTAAACGCATCTATAGAAAGTGTTAGAGCAGGAGAAATAGGAAAAGGATTCTCTGTTGTAGCTAATGAAATTCGAAAGCTAGCAGAAGAGACTTCTAAGTTAACAGAGAATATAGGTAACATTGTTGGAAGTTTAGAAAAAAGTGCAGATGTTGCACAATTAGTTGCCAAGGATGTAGAAGATGCAGTAGAAGAAGAGAATAAGAATATAGAAGATACTTCAAAAGAGTTTTATATTATGGGACAAAATATGTATGTGTTACGAGACAATATAGATGAAATATCAAGTAGTACTAATCGTGTGGAAGAATTTAATATGGAGATACAGCAACATATTATTAATTTAAGTGCTTCAGGTGAAGAATTGTCTGCATGTATAGAAGAAGGTACTAATATAAGTAATAGTAACAATAAAAAAGTATCGAGCTCAGCAGATATAATAAAGGATATATCGGAGTTAGCCAATGAAATAGGAAAAGTAAGTTCAGCTAATGCATAGAATAAGAGGATATATAAAGAGAAAAAGGATGGTTCTAAAATAATGAAGAAGAATACAATGTTAGTTGGAGTTGGAATATTAGGCGTTATAGTTATGTTAAGTGCATTTGTACTACAATCTATAGTTAGGTTGGATTATAGATTTGGTAGTATAGCGATTTTAATATATATGATTATATATATGGTGAGTTTGGCATTATATAAAAAGCCTAACATGACAGAAATGTGTTATAAAAATAAAATGATTTTAATGTATACAGAATTAACAAAAATAGGAATGTTAATGGGAATAAAAGCAGAAAGTTATTTTGAGGCTATAGTTGATGGCGTATATCTATTTTTTACTATAGGCGTATGTGCGTTATTAATTTTTGATATATATATGTATATAAAAGATTCAAGTTCAGAGAAATATATTGTTTCTACAGAAATGAATTTTTTGGCCCTTTATATAATAGCGGCTATATTTGTAAATAACTATTGGATTTTTGTGGCAGTAGTTCCAGTATATGCGGCTACAGCTACATATAATAATAAAAAATTATTAAGTGGAAGTTATGGGTTAATACATATAGCATCATTGTTTGTAATAGTAAAACAATTATTAGTAGCTTATGATGGTGCTGAAAGAACATATCAAATGTGGATATTTATTGTTTCAATGATTTTCGTAAGCGGTTATTGTATTACGGTTGTAAGAACAGCGCAGTTAAATGATATGGCAAGTGATGACAAATTAAAAATTGTTAACGAGAAAAAAGATGAAGTTGTAGCTATTGCAGAAAAGGCAACTAGTTTAAGTAGACAAATTAGAGAAGATTCAGATAAAGTAGAGAAATATATAAATGAAGTTGATGAAGGAACACAGAGTTCTATTATGATTTTTGAAGATATTAAAGCGGGAAATGAAACTAACTTAATCAGTGCAACAAGACAAAATGAGATGACATCTGAAATTATTGAGATGACTGATAATGTTAATAGAGGAATGAATAAAGTAATATATTCAATAAAAGAGTCTTATGAAGGTTTGAATAGAAGTAGGAAGTCAATAAAGAATCTAAGAGGTAAATCAGATGTTATTTTAGAGAAGAATCAAAGTGTTATAGATGTTATATTAGAATTTATAGAAAACATAAAGAATATGAAGGCTTTGATTGGTGAGATATCTAATATATCAGAGCAAACAAATCTGTTGTCATTAAATGCTTCAATAGAAAGTGCTAGAGCAGGTGAAACAGGAAAAGGTTTTGCAGTAGTTGCAGGTGAAATTACATCTTTGTCTGATGAAACATCTAATTTGACAAATGATATTAATAGAATAGTAAATGAGTTAGAAGATAGTGCTAATTTAGCTAAGAAGGTTATAAGTGAAGTTATCGGTGCAGTAGAAAATGAAAAAAATGTTATAGATAAAAATATTACGAATATAAATAAGATAGGCAGTAATATTGATGCATTAGAGAATAGTATTAAGACAGTACTTAATAGAACACAGAAAATAACTGAGTTAAATGCTATAATTAAGGAACATTCGGATGAACTAGATGCATCTAGTAATACAATAACAAATGTAATTAATGAGGTTGTAGAATTTAGTGAAGATAATAAGAGGGATTCAGTAAAGGCAAAAGAAATTGTAGATAAATTAAATGAAACAGTAAATAAATTAGATGCATGTATGGAATAAAGTTTGACAAAATTAATAATATATTATATATTAAACTGTAGAATAGAATGATAAAATAAATGCCTTAATGAAGACAGTAGGTAATTATGAAGATTTCAGTGAGTCTAGGATAGTGGGAACTAGATATTAGTAGTAATTATTGAATATCACTTCATTGTGACTAGGTCACAGCAGCAAGCTGAACGGCAAGATAGTGCTTATTAAGTTATGCCGGCTTTTCCGTCGTTATAGGGAAGACATATGATAGTATGTAAATAGGTGGTATAATAATGTGCTTATAGAAGCCCTTATCCTGTTTAGTAGGATAAGGGCTTATTTTAATTTTATAAGAAACTATAATATATGATTGTTAGTTTTCGAGTAAAATAAAAACGTTTTGTTAGGGAAGCGTTTATATCATAACATAAATTAAGGCAGAATAATGGAGGTAATTATGTACGATAAGGTATCAACCAATCTTAATTTCGTAGAACGTGAGAAAAAGGTACTTGGGTTCTGGAATGAAAACAAAATATTTGAGAAAAGTATTGATAGTAGAAAAGAAGGTGAGACATTTACATTTTATGATGGACCACCTACAGCTAATGGAAAACCTCATATAGGACATGTTTTAACAAGAGTTATAAAGGATATGATTCCTAGATATAAAACTATGAAGGGATATAAGGTTCTTCGTAAAGCAGGATGGGATACTCATGGACTTCCTGTAGAATTAGAAGTTGAGAAGAAACTTGGCCTTGATGGAAAAGAACAGATAGAAGAATATGGTTTAGAGCCATTTATACAAGAGTGTAAAGAATCAGTATGGAAATATAAAGGTATGTGGGAAGACTTCTCAGGTACTGTTGGTTTCTGGGCAGATATGGATGACCCATATGTAACATATCATGATTCATTTATAGAGTCAGAATGGTGGGCATTAAAGCAAATATGGGATAAGGGACTTTTATATAAAGGTCACAAAATAGTACCATATTGTCCAAGATGTGGAACTCCTTTATCAAGTCACGAAGTGGCACAAGGATATAAAGATGTAAAAGAAAAATCAGCTATAGCTAAGTTTAGAGTAGCAGATACAACAGATGAATATATTCTTGCTTGGACAACTACTCCATGGACACTTCCTTCTAACGTGGCACTTTGTGTTAATCCAGTAGAAGATTATGTAAAGGTTAAAGTTCAAGTTAATGATAAGAACGATGTTGTAAAAGAAGGCGAAGAGGATAGTGCAGTAGGAACTGAGTATTACTATCTTGCAGAAGCTTTACTTAGCGTTATTGAAGGTGCATATGAGATAGTTGAGAGATATAAAGGTAAAGATTTAGAATATAAACAATACATTCCTTTATTTGATTATGCATTTAATAAGGCAGATGGTACTATCGGTGAAACAGGAGATAGAACACAAGTTAATGGAAAGAAAGCTTTTTATGTAGTATGTGATGAGTATGTTACACTTACAGATGGTACAGGTGTTGTTCATATTGCACCTGCATTTGGTGAAGATGATAATAAAGTAGGAAGAAAATATGACTTACCATTTGTTCAATTAGTAGATGAAAAAGGTGAGATGAAAGCAGAAGTTACTGAGTTTGCAGGTAAGTTCTGTAAAGATGCAGATGAAGGAATACTTCGTAAATTAGGTGCAGATAAACTATTATTTAAGGCACTTAAATTTGAGCATAGTTATCCATTCTGTTGGAGATGCGATACACCACTTATTTACTTTGCAAGAGAGTCATGGTTTATAAAAATGACAGCTGTTAAAGATGACTTAATAGCCAATAATAATACAATTAATTGGATTCCAGAGACAATAGGAAAAGGACGTTTTGGTGATTGGTTAAATAACGTTCAAGATTGGGGTGTAAGCCGTAATAGATATTGGGGAACACCACTTAATATATGGGAATGTGAATGTGGACATCAACATGCAATAGGAAGTATAGAAGAACTTAAGAGTATGTCAGATAATTGTCCAGATAACATAGAATTACATAGACCATTTATAGATGCAGTAACAATTAAGTGTCCACATTGTGGAAAAGAAATGGTAAGAGTGCCAGAAGTAATTGACTGTTGGTTTGACTCAGGAGCAATGCCTTTTGCACAATGGCATTATCCATTTGAGAATAAAGAGATATTTGAAGAGAACTTCCCAGCTAACTTTATTAGTGAAGCAGTTGACCAAACTAGAGGATGGTTCTATTCATTGCTTGCAATATCAACATTGATATTTAATAAAGCACCATACAAGAACGTAATAGTACTTGGTCATGTTCAAGATAAAGATGGACAAAAGATGTCAAAATCAAAAGGTAATGCAGTTGATCCATTTGATGCACTTGAGAGACA
The DNA here is from genome assembly GCA_015057455.1 of Lachnospiraceae bacterium. Taxonomy (GTDB): domain Bacteria; phylum Bacillota; class Clostridia; order Lachnospirales; family Lachnospiraceae; genus SIG301. The sequence continues at coordinate 36,535 of SVEH01000005.1, forward strand.
TGGAGCAGATGCTATAAGATGGTATTTCTATGTTAATAGTGCACCATGGCTACCTAATAAGTTCCATGATGACATAGTTACAGAAGGTCAAAGAAAGTTCATGGGAACTTTATGGAATACATATGCATTCTATGTATTATATGCTAATATTGATGAATTTGATCCATCAAAATACACTTTAGATTATGATAAGTTACCAGTTATGGACAAATGGTTATTATCTAAGTTAAATACTGCTGTAAAATTAGTAGATGAGAACTTAGATAATTACAAGATACCAGAGACTGCAAGAGTTCTTCAAGAATTCGTAGATGAAATGAGTAACTGGTATGTAAGAAGAAGTAGAGAGCGTTTCTGGGCTAAGGGAATGGAACAAGATAAGATAAATGCATACATGACATTATATACAGCACTTGTTACTATCTGTAAGGCAGCAGCACCAATGGTACCATTTTTAAGCGAAGATATATATCGTAATTTAGTTTGCAATATTGATAAAACAGCACCAGAGAGTATTCATTTATGCGATTTCCCAGCATACGATGAATCAATGATAGATGAAGAATTAGAGAAACATATGGATGAAGTTCTTCAAGTTGTTGTTCTTGGTCGTGCATGTCGTAATAATGCTAATATAAAGAATAGACAACCAATTGGAACTATGTATGTAAAAGCAGAAGAAACATTATCAGAGTTCTATCAAGAGATAATTGAGGAAGAATTGAATGTTAAGAAAGTAGATTTTACAGATGATGTAAGAGCATTTACAACTTATACATTTAAGCCACAACTTAAGACATTAGGTAGAAGATTTGGTAAAGATATTAATGCTGTTAGAGAGATATTAAACAACATAGATGGCAATGATGCTATGGATAGTTTGAATAATACAGGAGTTCTTACAATTAACGTTAATGGTAATGATGAAGAATTAACAAAAGAAGACCTACTTATAGAGATGACTCAAAAAGAAGGTTTTGTATCTGCAGATGATAGAGGAATAACTGTTGTACTTGATATTAATCTTACAGAAGAGCTTATTGAAGAAGGCTTTGTAAGAGAAGTAATCAGTAAAATTCAAACTATGAGAAAAGATGCTGGATTTGAAGTAATGGATAAGATAATTATCTATGCAGAAGGCAATGACAAAATTGAGAAAATAATTACAAATAATGGAGAATTTATTAAGGTTGAAGTACTTGCTGACGATATAGTAATCGGTAAGACATCGGGAAGCATTAAAGAATGGACACTTAACGGTGAAACAGTAACCTTAGGAGTTCAAAAGAAATAATGTGAAGCTAAAGCACCCTAGTTATGTCAGACTAGGGTGCTTTTATTTTGATAGGAGATGAAGTGATGCATAGAAAAGGCAAAATATTTATTACATTATTAGTTCTAACGGTGCTAGTTGTAGGCGGATATTTTCTTGCTTTAAAAACAGGCGTAATATGGAAAGAAGAAGTTGATGAAGAAAAATATAGAGTTAGAGGTATAGCTGTATCTGAAGATAATGGAGACATTAACTGGACACAAGTGAAAAAAGATGGAAATATGAGTTTTGCTTTTATTAGGGCAACACAAGGTACTATGGTTAAAGATAAGAAATATTCGGCAAACTATGTAGGGGCAACAAATGCAGGCTTAAAGATAGGAATATATCATGAATTTGTGTATGGTAATGATATATCAACACAGGTAAAATTCTATACAACAACAGTTAAAGTACCAAAAAATCAATTAAAACCTGTATGGAAGATAATGTTTGATATGAGTCTTATGACAGAGGATGATAAAATAGCTTTTCAGGATCAGATGTTAGATGCAGCATTAAAAATCAAAGAAACTTATGATAAGAATCTAATGATTTATACAACAGAGAAAATATATCAAGAATTATTTAGTGGTTCTAAATTTGATATGAATAATCTAGTTGTAGAAAATCTAAAGTTTAAGCCACTTATGATGGATGCTAGTAGATGGAATTTTTGGCAATATAAAACTGATGGTACAGTACCAGGAATAACAATGCCAACATGTAAATTAGTGTATACAAATACACCAGAAGATTTTGAGAATTATATAGCACATACAAAATAAAAATGAAAAATTATGTTAAGAATTATAATATAAAGGATGGTAATATAATCCTTTATAAAATAAGAGGAGGAAAAGTAATGCAAGACATTAAGAAGGAAGAGTTAAGAGAAAGCATTGAAGATTATTTAAAGATTTTATTCAGAAAAGATGTTGAAGAGGCAAGTAAACAACAGATTTTCCAAGCAGTATCTTATGCAGTAAAGGATATAATTGTAGACAAATGGATGGCTACTCATAAGGAATATGAGAAGCAAGACGCAAAAACTGTTTATTATTTATCAATGGAATTCTTAATGGGAAGAGCACTTGGTAATAATATTATTAATTTAGGTGGAGACAAAATCGTTAGAGAAGTATTAAACGATATGGGAATTGACCTAAATGTTGTAGAAGATCAAGAACCAGATCCAGCACTTGGTAATGGTGGTTTAGGAAGACTTGCAGCATGTTTCTTAGACTCATTATCAACACTTGGCTATCCAGCATATGGATGTGGAATTAGATATAAATATGGTATGTTTGAACAAAAAATTGAGGATGGTTTCCAAGTAGAGATTCCAGATAACTGGTTAAAATATGGTAATCCATTTGAAATGAAGAGAGCTGAATATGCTTGTGAAGTAAAATTTGGTGGTTATGTAAGAGTAGTTAAAGATGAGAATGGAAGAGAGAAATTCACTCAAGAGAATTATCAATCAGTTCGTGCAGTACCATATGATTTACCAATAGTAGGATATGGTAACAATGTTGTTAATACATTAAGAATATGGGATGCAGAAGCAATTGATACATTCAATCTTGACCATTTTGATAAAGGTGATTATCAAAAAGCTGTTGAGCAACAAAACTTAGCAAGAACTATATGTGAAGTTTTATATCCAAACGATAATCATTATGCAGGAAAAGAATTAAGATTAAAACAACAGTATTTCTTTGTATCTGCATCAGTTCAAAGAGCAGTTGCAAAATATATGGAAACTCATGATGATATTAAGAAAATTCATGAGAAAGTATGCTTCCAATTAAATGATACTCATCCAACTGTAACAGTTGCAGAATTTATGAGAATATTACTTGATGATTATTATTTAACTTGGGATGAAGCATGGGATATTACAACAAAGACATGCGCATATACAAATCATACAATTATGTCTGAAGCACTTGAAAAATGGCCACTTGAGTTATTCTCAAGATTATTACCAAGAATTTATCAAATCGTTGAGGAAATTAATAGAAGATTTGTTATACAAATTAAAGAGAAATATCCAAATGATCCTAATAAGGAAAAGAGCATGGCAATTATATATGATGGTCAAGTAAAGATGGCACATCTTGCAATTGCAGGAAGTTTCTCAGTAAATGGTGTTGCAAGACTTCACACAGAGATTCTTAAAAAACGTGAGTTAAAGGATTTCTATGAAATGACACCAGAGAAGTTTAATAATAAGACAAATGGTATAACTCAAAGAAGATTCCTTCTTCATGGTAATCCATTACTTGCTAGTTGGGTAACAGATAAGATAGGTGATGATTGGATTACAGATCTTCCACATATTGAAGAGCTTGCAGTATATGCGGATGATAAGAAGTGTCAAAAAGAGTTTATGAATATTAAATATCAAAATAAAGTTAGATTAGCTAACTATATTAAAGAACATAATGGAATTGAAATAAATCCACGTTCAATATTTGATGTTCAAGTTAAGAGATTACATGAATACAAACGTCAGTTATTAAATATTCTTCATGTAATGCATTTGTATAATCAATTAAAGGCTCATCCAGATATGGATTTCTATCCAAGAACATTTATATTTGGTGCAAAAGCATCAGCTGGATATAGAAGAGCAAAAGCTATTATTAAATTGATTAATAATGTTGGTGAAGTAATTAATAACGATAAGACAATTAATGATAAAATTAAAGTTGTATTTATCGAGAACTATCGTGTATCAAACGCAGAAATGATATTTGCAGCAGCAGATGTATCAGAGCAAATTTCAACTGCAAGTAAAGAAGCATCAGGAACAGGTAATATGAAGTTTATGTTAAATGGTGCACTTACATTAGGTACAATGGATGGAGCAAATGTTGAAATAGTTGAAGAAGTTGGAGAAGAGAATGCATTTATCTTTGGATTATCTTCAGATGAAGTAATTGAGTATGAGAGAAAGGGTGGATATAACCCACGTGATATCTACAATAATGATCAAGACATTAGACTTGTACTTACTCAATTAATTAACGGATTCTATTCACCTAATGACCACAATCTATTTAGAGAATTATATGATTCATTATTAGATTCAAATGGTGGAGAGAAAGCAGACCAATACTTTATCTTAAAAGACTTTAAGTCATACGAAGAAGCACATAAACGTGTTGGTGAGTTCTATAAAGATGAAGCTAAGTGGGCTAAGGCAGCTATATTAAATACTGCAAAAGCTGGTAAGTTTACATCAGATAGAACAATTGAAGAATATGTTCAAGATATTTGGCATTTGGATAAAGTTAAAGTTGAGATGTAGAATAAATAACTAGGGGCTGTGAAATAACTACTTTAAATTATATGCCCAAAATTAAATATACTATAGTTTAGTGAACGCCTTTCGGCTTAAATAGTGTCATCTAACAGTACTAAATTCGCACTACGCAATAAATATTGCTTGCGCTCATTAAGTGCTGAGATTTCACAAATATCACTAAACTATAGTATATTTAATTTTTGGCTTACAATGTTTCAATCTTTAGTAGTTATTTCACAGCCCCTTTACTTTACTGAGATATTTTGTAAGTATCTTTTTTGTTTTTTAATTTGTAGAGATAAAGAAGATGTTAAGGATATTTAAATAATAAGGGATATTTTGTGAAAAAAGTAATTTATATGTTGAAGAATGTCAAGTTAGGTGTTAAACTCTTTGTGTAAGATTTGGGATAAGATATTTGGATGATATAAAAGGAGAATTTGGATTGAGCAAGAAAACTGTGGGAGACAAAGGTTTAAAGTATGATAGAGAAGACATTAAAGTTACTAGTATGCTATTAATGTGTATACTTACAGTAATGGTGTGTGCTGTATCTATTATTAGTATATATGAAGAAAAGAGTTTATTAGACTTAATACATGACGTAGCTTCTGAGGCAGAAGCTATTATGACTGATGGCAAGAGTGAAATGGTAAAAATAGAGGATGAAACAGTACCATTAGCGGATGGTAAGGATACTCAACCTAACCTTAAAGCAAAGAGGAATTCATATGATTTAAGTAATTTGTATGAAGATGAATATTATAGATATTATTTTGAAGGTGACGAAAGGGCATCAAAAGTAGGAATTGATGTATCTTATTATCAAGGTAAGATTGACTGGAAGAAAGTTAAGAAGTCAGGTGTAGATTTTGCTATTATTAGACTTGGATATAGAGGTTACTTAGAAGGTGAATTGGCACTAGATAAGAAGTATAAGTATAATATTAAACATGCTAAAAAGAATGGAATAGACGTAGGTGTATATTTCTTTACACAAGCAATTACAGAAAAAGAAGCTATAGAAGAAGCAAAGTATTGTTTGAAGTATGTTAAAGGACATGATTTGGAGTATCCAATTGTTATAGATACAGAGGCTATTAATGCAGATAATGTACGAAGTCAAAAAACTAAGCTTAATAAGGATGAACTTACTAAGGTATGTAAGGCATTTTGTGATACTATTAATGATGCAGGTTATGAATCTGCAATTTACGCAAGTAAAAGTTGGTTCTTTAACCGTCTTAATTTAGAAAAACTTGATGGATATAACAAATGGCTAGCACATTATACAAAAATAACAGACTATAAGTATGACTTTGATATATGGCAATATTCAAGTGATGGGAAGGTGCCAGGTATTAAAGGACGAGTAGATGTTAACATTGGATTTGATAAATAGAATAGTTGAATATAGATATAATTAATGGGGCGAGGAGAATATAATTTAAAGAGGAAGTAGTATGGGTATTGATACACATAATAAGAAAGAGTATATACAAGAAGCAGAAGAATCTTTATATGATAAATTAATAGAACATAATAAAAACCAGGTATATCCTATGCATATGCCTGGTCATAAAAGAAATATAAATATAATGAGTATGGTTAATCCATACTCTATTGACGTTACAGAGATTGATGGTTTCGATAATATGCATAATGCAACGGGCATTATTAAGAATATTGTTGATGAAGCCAATGAATTATATAATGCAAAAAGGACATGGTTGTCTGTAAATGGCTCAAGTATTGGTATAATGGCTGCTATTTGTGCTACAACCAAAAAGGGAGATAGCATATTAATTGCTAGAAATAGTCACAAATCAGTATATAATGCTATTGAACTTAATGAGCTTTGTCCAGAATATATATATCCAGATGTATTACCTTATGGAATAAATGGAGAGGTTTTTCTAACAGATATTGTACAAAAAGTTGAAAATAATCCTAAGATTCGTGTAGTAGTTGTTACAAATCCTACATATGAAGGTGTAATATCTGATATAGAAGCTATAGCACAGTACCTACATAAGAAAGGTATTGTTTTAATTGTAGATGGGGCTCATGGAGCACATTTGGGATTTGCAGAGGACTTTCCAAGGAATGCACTTTCTAGTGGGGCAGATATTGTAATTCATAGTATACATAAGACTTTGCCAGCATTTACCCAAACATCATTGTTACACATATCTAGTAATGAAAGAGTTGATGAAACAAGAATTAATAAGTATATAACTATGTTTCAAAGTTCATCACCTTCATATATTTTAATGTCAGGAATTGAAAAATGCATAAAAGTTGTTAGAAAATCAGAAGAACTATTTACAAATTTTAACAACTATTTAGAAAAATTCTATCAGAAGGTAAAAGAACTTAAATATATAACTATTTTAGGCTATAAAAAAGACGGAAAAGTATGGCGTGATAAGTCCAAAATAGTTATATGTGGATATTTTGATAAAGACAAGGATATAAGATTTGATGGCACATATATTTATAACAAACTTCTAACAGAATATAACATTCAGTTAGAAATGAAAAGTGAATGTTATGCACTTGCAATGACAAGTATATGTGATACAGAAGAAGGATTTAATAAATTACTAATGGCATTGGTAAACATAGATAAGGAGATAGGGGATAAAATAGGCAAAAACCATAGTGAAATTGTGGGTAACTTGGTGGATAATGTGGACAACTTAAATGTCGAAAAAACAAGTATTTCCGCGATTTGGGACTATGGTCCTAGAGATTGTGTGAATAATGCACAATATCCACCGTATAAAATACAAGAATTGTTGATAACTCCTGTAAAAATATGTAAATCTGTGGATAAGATAAGTGGAGAATATGTGTATCTTTATCCACCAGATATTCCGTTAATTGTTCCAGGTGAAGTGATTACGAAGGAATTTATTGAGACTATCGAGAGATATAAGAGTTTAGGGATGAATGTAGAAGGATTAGAAGATAAGGAATTGGAATATATAAAGGTTGTGGATACCGAGTAAGGACTATAATATATAAAGCGTGCATATACGGAGTAAAGAGTAGATGTATGATGAGTGTAGATGTTGCGTGGTAAGGTAATAAAGAATTATGTTGGTTAAATACTATAACTAATGTTATTTATAAATATAATGATAACAATAGAATGGAGAACGGTGAAAACATGGCTAAGATTTATGTGTTAATGGGAAAAAGTGCAACAGGTAAAGACACAATTTATAAATTGTTGTTAGAAAATAATGATTTAAATCTAAAAGAAGTAATAACATATACAACTAGACCTATTCGTGAAAATGAAAAATCAGGAGTAGAATATCATTTTAGTACTATTGAGCAGTATGAAGAATATAGAGATAATAATAAAGTTGTAGAAAGTAGATGTTATGATACTATTCATGGGCCATGGTATTATTATATGGTTAATGATGGCCAGATAGATTTGCAATCAGATAATAATTATATATTAATTGGAACACTTGAATCTTATGCACAGATAAAACAATATTATGGAAAAGAGATTGTAATACCGATATATATAGAAATCGAAGATGGTGAGCGACTTACTAGAGCTCTTGAAAGAGAGAAACAACAAAATGAACCAAAGTATGCTGAGATGTGTCGAAGATTTCTAGCGGATGCTTCAGATTTTAGTGAAGATAATCTTTGTAAAAATGAAATCCAAAAAAGATATATAAATAATGATCTAAACAGTTGTGTAGAAGAGATTGTAAGAAATATGCATTCAAGAAGGTAATTAATAGTGATAAAAGATAGAAAATTAATGTTATATCTATAAGAAATTTGAAAGACATATAAAGTTTACAAAATATAACTATTTGTGGTATAATCTAGTACTAGTGGCAGTAATCTTATTTAAAATTTGTTAGGGAAGTGTATAGTAGTACATTTTACAACAAAATTAGGAGGATGCTTATGGATATCAAGGTAAATCAGTTGAACAATCTTAACCAAGTAGAACAAACTACGCAACCAAGAGCTGCGGATGAGAGTTTTAGATTTACTCTATTGAGTAATATTGAAGAGGCGGGATTACAAGAACGTCTTAAACTAATGTTTGAGGATATTGTTCAACAAGGAAAGAAAATCGCTAAAAGAACAGATATAAGTGAGATGAGACAGTATAGACAGCTTATAAAAGATTTTTTAAACGAGGTAGTCAATCGTTCTCACAAGTTTAGCAGAGAGAATTTTCTTGATAGACGTGGGCGTCATAGAGTATATGGAATTATTAAACTTATTGATAAGAACTTAGATGAATTGGCAGAAGAGTTAATCAAGGAAGAAAAAGATAATATAGCTATACTTAATAAAATAGATGAGATAAGAGGACTAATACTTGATATATTGACTTAGAAAGGTAATAGGTTTGAAGATAAATGTATGATTTAAAGGACATTATTGGACATGAGAACATTAAGGAATTTATTCATAACGTTTTAGCTTCAAGAAAGATACCACATGCATTTATTTTTGAAGGAGAAAAAGGCTGTGGCAAGATGCTTACAGCTAAAACTTTTGCCAAGATTCTTCAATGTACAGAAGATGAGTATGGTGTGTGTGGAAAGTGTAAGTCATGTTTACAGATGGAGAGTAACAATCAACCAGATGTTATAGTAGTTAATAAGAGTAAGAAGAATTATACAATAGATGATATTAGAAAAGGTTTAACTTCTGATGTGCAGATTAAACCATATGCAGGACCGTATAAGATATATATTATACCAGAGGCCCATTTGCTTAGAGAAGATTCTCAGAATGCAATATTAAAAACAATAGAAGAGCCACCTGAGTATGCAATAATTATGCTTTTGACAGAGAATGCAGAGTCATTACTTGCAACTATACGATCTCGTTGTGTAACTCTTAAGTTTAACATGGTTGATATGATAAAGATAAAGAAATATCTTATGGAGCATTATAATATACCAGAATATCAAGCACAGACTAGTGCAGTATTTGCAGATGGTAACATAGGTAAAGCAATACGATATGCAGAGAATGAAGATTTTATAGACATTCGTAATGAAGTGGTAGGTATGCTAAAGTCTATTAATAATATGAGTGAATATGAATTAATGACTTATTCTAAGCGTATAGCAGAGAATAAAGATAATATATTAGAGTATATTGATTTAATGCAACTATGGATGAGAGATATATTGGTATATAAGTCTACGAATAATGATAATATGATTATTTTTAGAGAAGAGACAGAATATATAAGAGAGTTATCTCGTTTATATAGTTATGATCAGATAGATAGGATATTTAGTGGAATACAAGAGTTAAAGACAAGTATAAAATTAAACGTAAATATTGAATTAATACTAGAATTAATGCTTGCAAAGTTTGCTATATAGATTAATTCGTAATATAGACATAAGTTAGAAAGTATAGAGGTAGAAAAATGGTAACAGTAATTGGAGTAAGGTTTAGAAGAGCGGGAAAGATATATTATTTCTCACCTAATGGATTTGACATAAAACTTGGAGATAATGTTATTGTAGAAACGGCTCGTGGAGTTGAGTACGGTAACGTTGTTGTTGCATCAAAGGAGATTCCAGAGGAAGAGATTGTTGCACCATTAAAAGAAGTTATAAGAGTTGCAACATCAGAAGATGATGAGATAGAGAAGAAGAATAAGGAAAAAGAAAAAGAAGCATTTAATATATGTTTAGAGAAGATTAGAAAACATGGCTTAGAGATGAAGCTGATTGATTGTGAATACACATTTGATAATAATAAAGTGCTATTTTACTTTACAGCAGAAGGAAGAATTGACTTTAGAGAGTTAGTTAAGGATTTAGCTTCAGTATTCAGAACAAGAATAGAATTAAGACAAATTGGTGTGAGAGATGAGACTAAGATATTAGGTGGAATAGGTTCATGTGGAAGACCTTTGTGCTGTAACACTTATCTTACTGAGTTTATTCCAGTATCTATAAAGATGGCTAAAGAACAGAACCTTTCATTGAATCCAACTAAGATATCTGGTGTATGTGGAAGATTAATGTGTTGTTTAAAGAATGAAGAAGAAGTTTATGAAGAGATTAATGCTAAACTTCCTGAGATTGGAGATACAGTAACAACTGTTGATGGATTAAAGGGAGAAGTTCATAGTATAAGTGTTCTTAAACAAATGATTAGAGTAATCGTAGAACTTGAGAATGATGAAAAAGAAGCAAGAGATTATCCAGTAGAAGATTTAACATTTAAGCTTCGTAAGAGAAAAGAAAGAGTGGCAATGGATGATGAATTGCGTGCATTAGAGGCTCTTGAAAAGGGAGAGAATACTTCAAAATTAAATGACTAATGATTATTGCGCCGAGAGTTTATTATTCTCGGCGTATGTTATGTAAGCTAAAGTGGTTTGTCATCTTTGTTCAAAGGGGTACGTAGCTTTTAATTAATAAAATAAGAAAAAGTGGAGGCATAATATACATAATGGAATTGAAACCTGATGAAAGAATAGATAATTTAGATAGATGTGGATATAGAATAATTCAAAATACTAAGAAGTTTTGTTTTGGGATAGATGCTGTATTATTATCAGATTTTGCTAAGGCTAGTAAGGGTGATAAAGTTGTTGATTTAGGAACAGGTACAGGAATCTTGCCTATTCTTATGGAAGCAAAGACAGAAGCGGAAAGTTTTGTTGCCATAGACATTCAACCTGAAAGCGTTGAAATGGCTAATAGAAGTGTATTGATGAACAATCAACAACATAAGATAAGAATTGTAGAAGGGGATATAAAAACAGCATCTACAGACCTTGGAGTTGGAATATATGATGTAGTAACATCTAATCCACCATATATGAACAATTGTCATGGACTGGTTAATCCCAATGAGGCGAAGGCAATTGCAAGGCATGAATTAAAATGCTCATTGGAAGATGTAGTTAGAGAGTCATCTAAACTATTGAAAGTTGGAGGCAAATTATATATGGTCCATAGACCTTTCAGGTTAATTGAGATTATAAATATGTGTGTTAAATATAAACTTGAACCAAAAAGGATGAGATTTGTACATCCTTATGTAGATAAAGAACCTAATATGGTTTTGATTGAGGCTGTAAAAGGTGGCAAATCTATGGTTAAAATAGAAAAACCACTAGTTGTATATAAAGATGTGAATGTATACACAGATGAGATACATGATATATACGGATTTTAGGTTATAATTAATGCATTATGTTTGAATTAGTAGATTAAGTAGTTTAGAGAATAGAGTATTTAATATAACTATTTAGAAATGGAGAAATATAAATGGAACAGGGAAAATTATATTTGTGTGCTACACCTATAGGTAACTTAGAAGATATAACATATAGAGTAGTAAGAATTCTAGGAGAGGTAGATTTAATAGCAGCAGAAGATACAAGACACAGTATAAAACTATTGAATCATTTTAATATAAAGACACCAATGACAAGCTACCATGAATTTAATAAAATTGAGAAGGCAAAAGTGTTGGTAGACAAAATGTTGAATGGAGTTAATATTGCTTTGGTAACAGATGCAGGAACTCCAGGTATATCAGACCCAGGAGAAGAATTAGTTAGACAAGCGGCAGCAGCAGGGATAGAAGTTACATCGTTACCAGGAGCAGTAGCCTGTGTAACAGCATTAACAATTTCAGGATTGTCTACTAGAAGATTTGCATTTGAAGCATTCCTTCCTACGGATAAGAAGGATAGAGTAAGAATATTAGAGAGTCTGGTAGATGAGACGAGAACCATTGTAATGTATGAAGCGCCACATAGATTAAAGAAAACTTTAACTTTATTAGAAGAATATCTAGGTGATAGAAATATTGCTATCTGCAAGGAGCTGACTAAATTACACGAGAATGCATTTAGAACTACAATTAGCAAAGCAATAGCTCATTATGATAAGAATGAGCCTAAGGGTGAATTTGTTCTTGTGATAGAGGGCAAGTCATTTAGTGAAATAGAGAGTGAGAATAAAGCAAAACTAGAGGAAATATCTATATATGAGCATTATCAACAATATATTGCTAAAGGTTTAGATAGTAAAGAGGCTATGAAAGTGGTAGCTAAGGAGAGAGGAATCTCTAAAAGAGATGTATATGCAGAAGTACTAGAGAATAAAGAATAGCAATAAAAATAAAAGGATATATGTGCCACTGTGTTAATAAATAAAGAATAAACAATAAAAAAGATGTGTACGCAGAAGTATTAATAAATAATAAAAAAATGATTGATTGCTAGTTAGTTTCGACTAGAAATCAATCATTTTTTTGGGGGTATAGTAATTAATTTTAAGGGGAAATATGAAATAGTGCTTTTATTAAAGCTAAAATTCATTATTATTCGATAAGTCCTGCCATTTTTGCTAGCTCTACGATTGTATCTTTTGATACTCTCTTGCCGCAGTACTCATATAAATCAGTTTTTCCACCATCGAAAATATCTGAAGGCTCATATTTTTGAAGTATAATCTTATCATCTTCAACAAAAATCTCCAATGGATCTCTTTCGCCTACTCCTAAATTTCTCCTTAGCTCAATTGGAAGTGTAATACGTCCAAGTTCATCAAGCTTTCTTACAATACCTGTGTTTTTCATAAAACTGCTCCTTTCAAAAATTAAAAATACCTAAGCTTATGTACATTAACAAGAATTAATGTAATATTTGAATTAATAACAGAAAATTATTGGTTAAGATTGTCAAATAATTCTCTTGTTTGTAATATAATAACATGAAAAGTATATTTTAGTAAATTCACATAATTAACATTAACTAGGACAAATTTAACATGGTCGATTTTTTTTCGACAAAAATGAGAGAAATTTACAATTTTGGAAATAATAATGGGGTAATTTCTAAAAATTTTCTAAAAAAGGTAAAATATGGATAATATCCCTTGAATTTGTTAGGGAAAATGTAAATATCTTAAAATACAAGGAAAAATATGTCAGAGAATAATTTCTATAATAATACAAATATCAACAATTGTTAATTTTTATAAAATCCATACAAAAATTTAAGTTTAATATTGTGCTAATTTTCTCCCAAAACATTAACTATTATTTCTAAATTTTACTATATTTATTAGTAAAAGTAATAAAAAGTACCATGTGAAAATAGTATTAGTATATAGGAATGGAAGAAGGTGTGACCATGATTAATTATTTATGGGGAATAATGATTATAAGTGGCATGGGGTATGCTATTTTAACAGGTCATGGAAAAGAAGTGGGAATAGCAGCAATAGATTCATCTAAAGAAGCTATTGAATTATGTATTGCTATGTTAGGGGTAATGGGATTGTGGATGGGGCTTATGCAGATTGCTATTAAATCAGGAATAATGAAGAAATTAACACAGGGATTAAATCCAGTAATTAAAATGCTATTTCCTACACTTCCGGCAGATAGTAACGCAAGAGAATATATAACATCTAATTTTGTGGCGAATATATTAGGGTTAGGATGGGCAGCAACTCCAGTTGGATTGAAAGCTATGAAAGAGTTAAAAGGTCTAAATAATGATTCAGAAGAAGCGTCTATAGATATGTGCACATTTTTGATTATAAACATATCATCATTACAATTAATACCAATAAACGTAATTACATATAGAAGTCAGTATGGTTCGGCAAATCCGTCATCAATAATAGGATATGCAATTATTGCTACGGCGGTTTCAACATTGGCAGGGGTGTTGTTTTCCACAATTGCAAGAAAAATTAGTAGCAAAGAATGAAGTCTTTGTGCACCAAATTCGTTTTGCGAAGAAAAAAATAAGGTTTTAAACAGTATAGAGAGTGTATTTTGCACAATAGAATATATGTGAAATTGTTCAATATATCCAATAAGAATGTGTGTGAAGGGCATATGTATTAATTTTATAAGATACATAACAAGAAAAATTAGTGTAAAACAGGACGGATATATAATAAAATTTGTGAGATATTCAAATAATCAAAAAAAAATCAGTGAAAAAAAGTTAGTGTAAGTAAAAATATAAAGAATAATTTTGAACAAAAAATGAGGATTGATGATATGAATAATGTTTTAATGTATTTATCTGATTATGCCATACCTATTGTAATATTTTATATTGTTTTAGTAGGCATACAAAGTAAGTGTTTAATATTTGAGGAATTTTTAACAGGAGCAAAAGATGGATTAGGTATAGTTATAGAATTGATGCCTACATTAATTGGATTAATGGTAGGTATTGGAGTTATGAGAGCATCTGGAGTTTTTGAGGTAATGGTAGGGTTAATGAAACCTATTACTGATATGTTAAAATTTCCATCAGAATTATTACCGTTGGCAATAGTAAAGATGTTTTCATCATCGGCAGCATCTAGTTTATTAATAGATATATATAAGGAGTTTGGAGCAGATTCTTATTTGGGAAGATTAGCATCTGTAATGATGAGTGCGTCAGAAACGGTTTTTTACACATTAGCTGTATATACTACAGCTGGTGGGATTAAGAAAACAAGGTATATTGTACCAGGAGGTTTGTTTGCAACAATTGTAGGAATTATTTGTGCAGTTGTGTTATTAAATGTCTAAATATTTTATTTGTCTAACAAAGAATACGGATGGAATTTAAAGTGGGAATAAATGTATAAATATGTAAAAAAAGTGAAAATAATAAAAGCGAGATAAAATGTTAATCGGCGCTTAAAAATAGAAGTTTAATTGGCATAATGCACCAAAAAAAGTATTAAAATTTGGTGAATAATTATTAAAAAAACGCTAGGAAAAATGTATTTTCTATGTTATAATTTGTTGTGATTTAATAGATGACGAAGGAGGATAAACTGATGAAAGGAAAGCTAGTGTTTGCATCAATTATTGTAACAGTAGTTTTAATATGTTTAGTTGGTTTGTTTTTGAATGACAGAACTGAAACGCAAGCTTCGAATACGAAGATCGTAGTTTTTCATTATCAGAGACCAGACAATGACTATGAAAAATGGAATGTGTGGTTATGGGATAAGAAAGGTACTGACATAGGAGAAAGTAATTTTACAGGAGTGGATGAGTACGGTGCTTATGCCGTTGCAGAATGTAATTCTAATATTGAGAAATTAGGATTTAGAGTTAGGTATTCTACAAAGGATAATGCTTGGGCTAAAAGCGATATAGAAGAGGACAGATTTTTATCATTAGCAAGTATATCAGAAAGTACAGTTCATGTGTATTTAAAATCTGGGGATGATACATTTAGCGCAAGAGGAGATAACCAACAGGTTATTACTAAGGCAGAAATATATGGAACGGATAGAATTTTATTTGAAGTTTCAGAAGTTAAGAAGAATTCAACTGATTTAAGATTTATGATTAGAGATAAGGAAGGACATCAAGTAGATGTTAAAAAAGTTGAATTAAAACAAGATAGAAAAACAGGATATATTCATTTAAAAGATGATTTAGATTTACTTGGAACATATACGCTTAATAATGGTGTTGGTTCTATTGTAAATGTGGTAATGCGTGATTACTATGAGACAAAAGAATTTGTTAATGAATGTATATATACAGGGAATGATTTAGGTGTAACTATATCTAATAATACAACTAAATTTAGAGCATGGGCTCCAACTGCAGAAAGTTTATCCGTTAAATTATATAAGACAGGTAGCGAGGAAAAAGATGATTTGTATGCAACATACGAGATGGAAAAAGACACAGGTGGTACGTGGGTTTTAACTCGTAATGAAAACCTAGCAGGTTACTATTATGTATACAACATTAAGTATAAGAAGACATTCCAAAAATATTATGCTAAGAAACATAATATAGAAACTGATGATCCACAGGGATATGATGCAGTAGACCCTTATGCTAGATCAGCAGGAGAGAATGGTACAAAAGGTATGATTATAGATGTTGGGGCAGCTTCACCAGAAGGATGGTCAAGAGATACTAATCGTACAGTAGATAAGATAACAGATGCATCTATTTATGAAATATCTGTAAGAGATACATCATCAAGTAAAACATCAGGGGTAAAGAATAAAGGTAAGTTTGTTTCTTTCTTAGAAAGAGGAACTAAGACAGCAAGTGGTGTTTCTACTGGTATGGATCACATTGTAAATATGGGCGTTAATATGGTACAAGTTATGCCAATATTTGATTTTGCATCAGTAGATGAGACAAAACCACTTACTAATGATGATTATAACTGGGGTTATGACCCAGCTAACTATAATGTTCCAGATGGCTCATTTTCAACAAATGCAAAAGATGGAACAACAAGAGTTTATGAGTTAAAGCAAATGATTCAAGCATTCCATAATGAAGATATAGGTGTAATTATGGATGTTGTATATAACCATACATATTATGATTATCCATTTGGATTTGCGGTATTAGTACCAGGATATTTCCATAGACCTGATTCTAATACATCTGGATGTGGTAATGATGTAGCAACTGAAAGAACTATGGTAACTAAGTATATAGTAGAATCTATAGTATATTGGGCAAAAGAATACCATATTGATGGATTTAGATTTGACCTTATGGGATTAATTGATTTAGATACAATGAATCAAGTTCGTAGAGAATTAGATAAGCTTAACGAAGAAATAATTTTATATGGTGAAGGTTGGTACATGGATAGTACAAATAGAACAAGAGATGTATTCTTATGTAATCAAAATAACTGTAGATTAACAGATGAATTAGGTTTCTTTAGTGATACAATTCGTAATGGATTACGTGGTGGAAATGATAAGTCCTCTATAGGATTTATACAAGGAGATGCATCAGCAGCTAAAACTATGGCATATTCATCAAAAGCATATTCAATATGGTCAGAAAATGAACCATATCAAACAATAAATTATGCTTCATGTCATGACAACTATACTTTATGGGATAAGTTGAAAGTATCAAATAAGAAGACTGTTCCAGAAGCTACACTTATAGCACAGAATAAGTTAGCTGCAGGTGTTGTGTATACATCACAAGGTGTGCCACTAATGTTACAAGGAGAAGAGTTCTTAAGAACAAAGGTGGATGAGGATGGAGAATTAGTAGAGAATAGCTATAATGCTCCAGATACAGTTAATACAGTAGACTATTCAAGGCTTGAAAAGTATCAAAGCGTAGCTGATTACTATAAAGGATTAATTGAGTTTAGAAAGAATCATGAATCATTAAGAATGTTAAGAAGATCTCAAGTAGATGCTACATATAAGTGGCTAGAAGGAAGAGAAGTTTATAAACCAGGTGTAGTTGCATTTGAACTTGGTAAAGTTAATGGAGAGGTAGCAGATGGTATTGTGGTTATTTATAATCAGAATAGTACAGCACAAGAAGTTAACCTTCCAGAAGGAGATTGGCAAGTATGCGTAGATGAGAATAATGCAGGAGTAACTCCATTAAGAACTGTTTCAGGTTCTGTAAAGGTTGCACCAGTATCATGTTACGTATTAGTGAAAGGCCAAACTAAGATGTAATAAGAGGCATATAATTAAAGGGGATATATATTGAGGAAATTAATTTTTAGGAACAATATTGAAATATTAACATACAATAAGATATAGGATAAAAATAATAAATATTAATTAACAAGTTAATAATACATATCGACAATAACAGTCAATTGAATTCATACAAAATATGGTGTAATATAATAATTGGAAAACTCTTACGTAATTATAATGTACCTAGTGTAATTGGCTGATGATATAGATTATGATATGTATTAACATAAAAAGACGCCAAAGTTCCTTTGGCGTCTTTTTATGTTTAGGGATGATTTAGGCTCTGCGTAGACGTTAGTTTGCGATTCTAGTGTAGATTGGTGCAAGTTTTAGTAGGGGCTCCGCGTAAACTTTAGGTTACTATATTAGGGTTGAATATCATCAAATATAATATATTTTTCTACCCACTTGCGTTCTATAGCAAAGCGTAATGGACACTAAGCTCATGCTTCGCCTCTGGGCTTGCATTCGCTAAGTGCCAACGGTTTGCTAATGACGAAAAATATATTATATTTGCTGATATTCTTTGACTAATAAGTGTTTTAGATAAGATATTTTGGTATAAGTAGAAGTTATGAGTTTTAATTACGGTCTAGGAGATGAAAGAAGTCGAAAAGGCCCGTAAAGCTAGAGGGAAAAGTAAGAATTAGAGGTAGGATTACGGTACAAAGAATAAAAAGAAGTCAAAAGGGGCGTAAAGCTAGAGGGAAAAGATAAGAATGGAAGGAGATGTGTATGGATTTTAAGGTTGGAGATGTTATTACGATGAAGAAGAAGCATCCTTGTGGAAGTGCTACTTGGGAGATTCTTCGTGTAGGAGCAGATTTTAGACTTAAATGTACTGGATGTGGTCATCAAGTTATGTTGCCTAGAAACAAGGTAGTGAGTAGCATTGGTAAGAAGTAATGTGGGCAATAGTATTGAAGACAGAATTCAAGGTAGAGCTTATTAATAAAGAGTATGGTATTAACTAAAAAATGGGAAAAAACATAACTAGTAATTAGAATTTATGGTAGAGTATGTTATTAATTAGAAGTAAGGGCTGAATTATACTGAAAATAAAAGTAGGAGGACATTATGAATTTTGAAGGTTTAATTATAGGTGTTATTGTATTTTTGTTAATTGGTGTATTTCATCCAATTGTTATTAAAGCAGAATACTATTTTACGAAAAATGTATGGCCAGTTTTTGCAATTGTAGGTGTTGTATGTTTGATTATTTCACTTAATATAAGTAATAATCTATTGAATATTACTATGGCTGTATTGGGTATTACTTGTTTATGGAGTATTATTGAGTTGTTTGAACAAGAGGAAAGAGTAAGAAAAGGTTGGTTTCCTAATAATCCAAATAGAAAATCTAAAACAGATAATGTAGATGATGCAACTAAATTATAAAATATTTAAATTTTGCTTGAAATAAAAATATGGTTATGTTATCATTGAAAACTGTGATATGTAATATATCCTTGCTCTTTATTTATAAGGGCCAAAGACCAAAAGGAGGTGCAAACAACTATGAACAAATATGAATTAGCTTTAGTTGTAAATGCAAAAATCGAAGATGAAGCTAGAACAACAGCCGTTGATAAGGTAAAAGGTATTATCGAGAAGTTTGGCGGTACAATTACTAACGTTGATGAATGGGGTAAGAAGAAATTAGCTTACGAAATTCAAAAGATGAGAGAAGGGTTCTATTATTTTATTCAATTCGATTCTGATGCTAACTGTCCAGCAGAAGTTGAATCAAGAATTCGTATTATGGAAGAAGTTATCAGATTTTTATGCATAAGACAAGACGCATAAGAAGGGAGAACCCACATTATGAATAAAATTATATTAATGGGACGTTTAACAAGAGATCCTGAAGTGAGATATTCACAAGGAGAAAGCTCATTGGCAATTGGAAGATTTAGTTTAGCAGTAGATCGTCGTTTTAAAAGACAAGGGGAAGCTGAGGCAGATTTCTTTAACTGTACAGCTTTTGGAAAGCAAGCAGAGTTTGTTGAGAAGTATTTAAAACAAGGAACAAAGATATTATTATCAGGACGTGTACAGAATGACAACTACACTAATAAAGAAGGTCAGAAAGTATATAGTGTTCAAATCATTGCTGAAGAGATAGAATTTGCTGAGAGTAAAGCAGCAGCTTCTAATAATGCAGGAGCTAGTTTTAATCCAGGTGGATTTGGTAACGAAATGCCAGAACCAAGCCAAAGTGCAGATGGATTTATGAATATACCAACAGGATTAGAAGAAGAACTACCATTTAGTTAGGAACTAACGTGGTAAAGAATCAAATTAGGAGGTAATAGTTATGCCATATAACAAGAATGATAAAGCAGAATCTTCAATGAAGAGAAGACCAAGCCGTAGAAGAAAAAAAGTTTGCGTATTTTGTGCAGATAATGATTCAGCTATCATCGATTACAAAGATGTTGCAAAGTTAAGAAAGTATGTTTCTGAAAGAGGTAAAATTTTACCAAGAAGAATTACTGGAAACTGTGCTAAACATCAAAGAGCTCTTACAGTTGCAATTAAGAGAGCAAGACATATAGCAATTATGCCATATACAGTAGACTAATATAGACAGAATATATATAAAATAAAAAAGTGTCGCAGATGCGGCACTTTTTTGTTTTATTATTTGTTTAGATTTGTTATAAAGTATTTCTAAAGGTTACATTTATTTTACACACAAAAAGGGGTGCATGGGAGTATAATATATTGTATAAGGGGACCAATTTTGTGAGTCTATCGATGGGGAGAATATGGAATAAATATACAATAATATACATTTCTTCGAAAATAGAATCCTTTGTTTTGGGAACTTTTGTAAAAATTAAATATTTCTTAATTTATAAAAATGCACTTTAATATGGGTATGTTATGTGGTATAATAACGTGATTAGAGTTGTTAAAAAGGAGGATTTATAATGAAGAAAAGGGTTCATGCAATGTTAATGATAATTGCAATGATTTTCTCCATGATTGGAAATGTGTTATTTGGTGTTGTAGATGTTAAGGCAGAGCCAGGCAACATTACAGTGAAGTTTCACTATACTAGAGAGAATAGTGATTATGAAGGTTGGAATTTGTGGACGTGGTCTGATAGTAATCATCCATTACAATTTTCAGAGAAAGAAGAGAATGGAGTATGTGCAACAGGCACATATAAGGCAACAACAAAAGAAGTTGGTTATATTGTAAGACTATCTGAGGCAGATAATGAATGGGCTGCTAAGGATGTAGATGCTAATAGATTTGTAGATTTAAAATTTGTACTTGGTGGAACTGTTCATGTGTATATTACACAAGGACAAGAAGAAGCTAAGATTGATTTATCTGAAGCTAAAGTAGCTGAAGGTGACATAATTGTTGCTGCAAGTGTGGAAGAGTCAGCTTTAGATACAATTAATTTTGAATTAGCTGAACCAGCAAAAGGAGAACAACTTGAAACTACATATACAATTGAATCAACAAAAGGTGCAAAACAAGAGATTGATTCAATTACATTAAATGCAGATAAGAAAACAGGTTCTATAAAGCTTAAAACTCCTATTTCTTTATTAGCTCAATATGTAGCAAAAGGAAGCAATGGAATAGAAGCTGATATAGTAACACCAGATTATTATACTACACAAGATTTTATAAATAAGTACACATATACAGGTGAAGATTTAGGAGCAACAGTAAGTGGAAGCCAAACTACATTTAAATTATGGGCTCCAACAGCACATAGCGCAAAAGTTGTATTTTATAAATCAAGTTCAGATAAAACAGATGATGTAGATAAAACAGAGTTCATGAAAATGGATGCTCAAGGAGTATGGTCAGCAACATTACCAGAGAATTTACATGGTTCATATTATACATATGAAGTATTAACACCAGAGGGAAAAGTTGTAGCAGCAGATCCATATGCAAAATCTGCAGGTGTTAATGGTGTTAAGAGTATGGTAATTGATCTTGCTCAAACTAATCCAGAAGGTTGGGATGCAGATAAGAGACAGACTGTAAAGAACATTACAGATGCTAATATCTATGAATTACATGTAAGAGATTTCTCTATACATGAAGATTCTGGTATGACAAATAAAGGTAAGTATCTTGCATTTACAGAAAAGGGAACAAAAACTAGCAAGGGTGCTACATCAGGTATTGATTATTTAAAAGATTTAGGTGTTAATTATGTACATATATTACCATCATATGATTTCGGATCAGTAGATGAGAATAAATGTGAAGATTATAACTGGGGATATGACCCTGTAAACTACAACGTTCCAGAAGGTTCTTATTCAACAGATCCAGCTGATGGAACAAAGAGAGTAAATGAATATAAGCAAATGGTTAAAGCGCTTCATGATGAGGAAATTGGTGTAATTATGGATGTTGTTTACAACCATGTATATCATACAGATGAATTTTCTTATAATAAGATAATGAATGGATATTTCTCAAGACCAAACTCTAACGGTTCAGGATGTGGTAATGACACAGCAACTGAGAGAGAAATGGTTAAGAAATTCATCGTTGATTCAGTAAAATATTGGGCAACAGAATATCATATTGATGGATTTAGATTTGACCTTATGGGATTAATCGATGTTGATACAATGAAAGCTGTAAGAGAAGCATTAGATGAAATTGATAAAGATATTATCATCTATGGTGAAGGCTGGAATATGGATACAAAGACAGTTAAAGAAGTAGAATTAGCAACTCAAGATAATGCTAATAGTTTAGAAGGAATTGCATTCTTTAATGATACTATAAGAGATGCAATAAAAGGTAGCTCACAAGAAGGTAATGAAACTTCAAAGGGATTTGTAAATGGAGCTGTATCAGCAGAGAACATCACTAATATGGAAATGTGTATATTAGGTAGAGCAAATTGGACAAATAACCCAAGTCAAGTTATAAACTATGCATCATGTCATGATAATTATGCATTGTGGGATAAATTGTGTCAATCTAATCCAGATGATTCAGAAGAAGATAGAATAAAAATGAACTTATTATCAGCTGCAATCGTTCAAACTTCACAAGGAACACCATTTATTATGCAAGGTGAAGAATTGTTAAGAAGTAAGAAAAACGAAGATGGTACATATAATGGTAATAGTTATAATGCAGGAGATGCAGTTAATGCAATAGACTATAACGCACAATTAGACCATAAAGAAGTATATGATTATTATAAAGGTTTAATTGAATTTAGAGCAAATCATGCAGCACTTAGAGCTACATCATTTGACCAAGTATCATCAAAAGCTAGTATAATAAAGAATACACCAGAGAATGTAATTGCATATACAGTTAAGAAGGTAAATAAAGAAGTTGCAAGCGGAATAACTGTTATCTATAATGCAAACAAAACAGAGCAAAGTGTTAAATTACCAAAGGGAACTTGGAAAGTATGCATTAATGGTGAAAAAGCTGGTGTAGAAGAATTAGATAAGGTAAAAGGAACAATTAAAGTTGCACCATTATCATGTTATGTATTAGTTAAAGGAGCTACAAGTATAGCCGCAGCAAAAAGCGGAGCATCTGATGATGTAGTGAAAGAGACTCGTACACCAGAAGAGATAAGAGCTTCAAGAGAAACAATGGATGAAAGTGTATTGTTAATTATATTAGCAATAATAACATCAATAATTATAATAGCAGCATTGTTAATTTATAACACAATATTTAAGAATAGAATATATTCAGATCAAGAAGTAGAATATATGGTTAAAGATAATAATGATAAAATATTAAAAGAAGCATCTAATATAGATGGAATGACTATGGACAACGATTATGATGAGCCAAAAAGTTTATCTGATTTATTAGATATGAATGAATTTGTATTTGAAAATGATATGGAATAATTAGATTAGTTTTAGTAATTATTATTGATAGGATTTAAAGTAAAAAAATATAGAGCTTATTTAAAAGAACAATATATAGGTCTTTTAAGTAGGCTCTATTTTGTTTTATTAGAAAGTAAAATCAGAGATTGTTATTTCATAGCAAAGAATAATTCTTAATTGATTTTATGTTGTGACATATAGATATAATCTGTTAAAAAATGTAGAATAGATTTAAGGGAAAAACTTTGCATCTGTTAAAAATTGTAAATATTTATATTAAAGTTATAATAATTTTATCAAAGTTGTCGATAAAAAATTTAGTATTATTGCGTAAAAATTTATTTTACACAAAATATATTAAGGTAAGGAAGGCAGATACTATGGACAAAAGAAATCAAGTAAGAACTATAGGAACGATATTTGTAGTTATAATAGCCATAATGATGTATGTAACTGGTGTAGTAATGGGAACATCAAACTACATACAAGTAGCATTAGGTGCTCTTAATGTTGTATTGTTAATATGTATTTTATATTTGTATAAAGAGAAAAATATGGCATTGAAGAACAAGTTAGTACTAAATTTTTCTTGTGTTATAAAAATATGTATATGTATAGGATTAGCAATTGAGAATAATGTAAACTGGCTAACAGATGCAAGATATTTGGTAATTCAGTTGATACTTATAACAATGATAGTATTTGAGATGTTTTATTTTATAAAACATCCTGCTTCAGATAAATTGGCAACAATATTATCTGTTGATAGTATAGCAACAGTTCTTATTGTAACATTATCAGTACATACAATGTGGACAATGTTTATTGCATTTCCATTGGTACTTATATTTATATTATATAATAAAGTACAATTTGCTGTAACAATGGGACTTACTACACTTATTACAGATATTTATGTATTAATTAGGATTCATATGGTAATAGGACATGCTACTATAGATCAACATTATAAAAATTATATTGAAAAAACATATATTTTAATAGCAATTTTTGTTACTTTATTTGCAATTATGCTTATTCATACATTTGCATTTAGTTCATATTTTTACAATGCAAAAGAGTATTTGGTTATAAGAGAAAGAGATAAATTGGGTGATGTTAACAGCGAGCTTATGGAAGTATCTAATAAACTTCAACAACATATTGTTGAAGCAGATGAATTAATAGGTGAGGTGGATACTTCAAGTAATAATGCATTACTGATATTACAGGATATAGTTAATGGTAATATTACTAATGCTACAAGTGTTGAAAAGCAGACACAAATGACTGCAAATATTACTACAATGCTTGATGAAGCAATGATAGCAACTAATAAGGTTTCAACATCTACAGATGTATCAATAAAGGGATTAAAGAAGAGTATGGATTCCTTTACTGTATTAAAAGAAATGTCAGAGAAAATAGCGGAAATAAATAAAAATGTAATTGCAACAATTAATGAGTTCGTTGTAAGTACAAGAAAAGTTAAAGAGATTACAAAAGGAATAACAGATATATCAGAGCAAACAAATCTGCTTTCTTTAAATGCTTCAATTGAAAGTGCAAGAGCTGGTGAAGCTGGTAAAGGATTTGCGGTAGTTGCAGATGAAATTAGAAAACTTGCAGATGAAACTGTATCATTAACAGAAGATATTGATAAATTGGTATTAGGATTAGAAAATAGTGCAATGAGCGCACAAAAGGTAGTTGATCAAGTAGTTGCATCTATAGACGAAGAGAATAAGACCATTGATGCAACAATGAATGATTTCATTAATATGGAATCTAATATGAATATACTTAATGAGAATGTTAATGCTATCCTTGAAAAGAATAAAGGAATACTTAAGTTTAATGATGAAATAGTTAGACATATAGGTGAATTAACTGCATCAAGTGAAGAAGTTACAGCATCTGCAGAAGAAGCAGTTACAATTAATGAAGCTAATAAGGATAAAGCAAATGAAACTAAACAAGTTATATCAAATATCCGTGAACTAGCAGAGAAACTTAATAACTTTAAAAGATAGTTTAGATAGAAGTAAAACAGTATGAATTAAAGATAAGTTAAATAATTAAATAGATATTGTAATACGGGAAGGAGATAAGATATGACTAATTTGCTTTTTATTAGTGCAGGAGAGAGAATTGGATTAATAGTAGTGTATATATTAGTTGCAATTGGTGCAGTGCTAATTGTAAAGGATGTACTTATAGAGTTTTATAGGATATTTACAAATATTAAAAACCATGTAAAGGATTATGATGATGTGTCACATGATAATCTAGAGACAACAGAGAAAGACGAAGAACAATTATAAAACTTGACTAAAGAGCTATGAAGGTATATTCTGAGTTTACAAGATATTGAAATATGGAATAAGATTATAAGTAAACTTAGGAATGGAGCTTAATATGTCAGAAAAAAGAGTAAAGATATTAATGACTACCATGGTAAGTATAATTGCTATTATGGTAGTCATTTTTGTGATTAAAGATATAAGTGATAGGGAAGAACAAGTATCAGCATTAACAGAGAAAAAAGTAGATAAGGAAGCTAACGCCAAATACGATAAGTTGGAGGGAATAATATCTCGAATAGACAGTAAGAAATCTTTTGTTATAAGAGATTATGATGGTGAGGAATACGAATGTTCAAGTGACAGTGATATAGATGTTTGTAATGAATATGGGGATGTTATTAAAGTTGAAAAGCTAATGGTAGGAGATGTAGTAATAGCAGGGTATGATAAAGAATATGAAGATCTCAAGTATATATATTTAAAAGAAGATATAACAAGGTATGAAGAATTAGATAAATTCACATTAGGTAAGAATAATAAGTATATAAAAATAGATGATAAAAAATATAGATTATCAGATGAAACATTTGTTTATAATGGTGGAGAAGTTGCTGGTATTTATGAAATTGAGGAAAAAGATGTACTTAATATAAGTATTAGTGGAAAAGATGTAGTTTCGGTAAATATTATAAAGGGACATGGGTATATAAATTTAATTAATTTTAAAGATTATATGGGACAAAAACTTCTTATAAATGATGATGATGCATATGATATAGAGGATGATATGAAGATAGCTGTGCCAGAAGGGGAGAATTTAATTATTATTAAGACAGATAAGCTTAAAGGGTCTAAACTAATAGAGATAAAACGTGGTGAGACAGTTAATATTGATGTATCAAAATTAAAGTTTGAGAAAAAGAAAGAGGGATATGTTACTTTTGAGATAGAGCCAAAGAGTGCAAGAGTTTATATTAATGGTAGAATGTATTCAAATAAAGAAAATATATTATTAGATTATGGAAAGTATAATTATAATGTAGAATTAACAGGATATGATAGTATAGTTGGAGCATTTGTTATGGATGAGATAACAAAGACATTGAAGTTGAAGCTATCGGAGAAGAATACACCATCACCAACGGTTAAAGCAACATCAACACCGGCAAGTACAGATTATGTAACTATGCCACCAACAGATAGTTCTGATGCGACGGTGAAACCAAGTGCAAGTTCTAAGGCAACGGTGAAACCAAGTAAAAGTTCGGAAACAACTGTTAAACCAACAGAAGATATAGAGGCAACACAAGCACCTGCAGAAACAGCAGGAATTTTAATTGATTAATAAGAAAAAATAATAATTAAAGGGAATAAGGCGTTGGAAATAATAGGAAATAGTATGGTATAATAGAGGTGTAGCTAAACTAATATTTGACTTTACGGTAAATATATAGTATATTTTCAATGATGGGAAAGAATAACCCTTTGGGAATGGGTGTTTTCTCAGAATTGGAAGTATTAAAATGAAAGAAACTATTTATTTATGAGAGGTTGATTTTTGTTTGGTAAAGGATAGTTCTCATGATGATAGGTTTCGGATTGGAGAGTAAATATGGAGTATAGGAAAACATACGAAGATTGGTTAAACAGTGAGTATTTCGACGAGGAAACAAAGGCAGAGTTAAGAAGCATTGCCGATGATGATAATGAGATTAAAGAGAGATTTTATACTGATCTTGTTTTCGGTACAGCTGGTTTAAGAGGAATTATTGGTGCAGGAACTAACAGAATGAACATCTATACTGTTAGAAAAGCTACACAAGGATTAGCTAATTACATATTGGAGGTTGGAGCAGCAGATAGAGGTGTTGCCATAGCCTATGATTCAAGAAATATGTCTCCAGAATTTGCAGATGAAGCAGCTTTATGTTTGAATGCAAACGGAATAAAGGCATATGTATATGATTCTTTAAGAGCAACTCCACAGCTTTCCTATGCAGTAAGAGAGCTTAATTGTATAGCGGGAATTAATATTACAGCTAGTCATAATCCTGCAGAATATAATGGATATAAAGTATATTGGGAAGATGGTGCGCAGATTACACCACCTCATGATGAGAATATAATGGATAGAGTTAAGGCTGTTGTTGATTGGGCAGCTGTTAAAACTATGAATAAAGAAGATGCTGTGTCAAAAGGATTATATAATATAATAGATACTAGCCTAGATGATAAGTATATGGAGACATTAAAAGCTCTAGTACTTCGTCAAGATTGTATAGATGAGTATAGTAAGGATATTAAGATTGTATATTCACCTCTTAATGGAACAGGTAATATCCCTGTAAGAAGAGTCCTTAAAGAGTTAGGATTTGAGAATGTATATGTTGTTAAAGAACAAGAAATGCCAGATGGTAATTTTACAACAGTAGGATATCCTAATCCAGAGTCTAAGGCTGCATTTAAGATGGCGTTAGATTTAGCAAAGGAAAAGGATGCTGATTTAGTTCTTGCAACTGATCCTGATGCAGATAGATTAGGTGTATATGCAAAGGATACTAAGACAGGAGAATATATGGCACTTACTGGTAATATGTCAGGTTCTCTTTTAGCAGAATATGAATTGTCACAAGTTGCAGCAAGTAGAGGAATACCATCAGATGGTGCAGTTATTAAGACAATAGTTACATCTAATTTGGTAGATGAAATAGCAAAAGCATATAATGTAAAGTTAATTGAAGTATTAACAGGATTCAAATATATAGGACAACAAATACTTGGATTTGAGAAAAGTGGCGTTGGTGAATATCTTTTTGGATTTGAGGAAAGTTATGGTTGCTTAATAGGAACTCATGCAAGAGATAAGGATGCAATAGTAGCAACTATGGCATTGTGTGAAGCAGCAGCATACTATAAGAGTCAAGGAAAGACACTTTGGGATGCAATGGTTGATATGTATGAGAAGTATGGTTACTATGTAGATGATATTATTTCTATAACATTAAGTGGTATAGAAGGATTAGAGAAGATACAAACTATACTTAATAACCTAAGAGAGAATCCACCAAGTCGAATAGGTAAGTATGAGGTTCTTAAGGCAAGAGATTATCAACTAGATGTAATTAAAGACCTTAAGACAGGTGAAACTACAACAACAGGATTACCTAAGTCTAACGTTTTATATTATGAGTGTGAAGGTAATGTATGGGCTTGTGTAAGACCATCTGGTACAGAACCTAAGATAAAGGTTTATTTTGGAGTTGTTGGTTCTTCAATCGAGGATGCTAATAAACTATCAGCAGAGTTTAAAGAAGAAGTAGAGAAACTATTAGGATAGAATAATTATTATAGTTATAAAAGAATATTTTAATAAATATAAAAAGTCAAATGTGCTATTAATATACGGTGGCACATTTGGCTTTTTGCTCTTTGTCAAAAGGTTGGGGAAGCCTAATTTTTATTGTTTTATAAGAAATAACTATATTGATTATTTAGCTAAATGGGCCGATACAAGTTGTGGAGTTTTTGCTTTATAGGAAACTACAATGTTTTGTTGCATTTATATAAAAAGAAGTTCTACAAGCAAAGGTATCATGACAGAAGTATAATTAAAATACTGAATAAATACAATATGGAGGCCTACTATGAAAGAAAATTATGAAAATACTAGTGGTATGAAGAATAATTCAAGAGATTTATTTTTAAAGAGCGAAAATATAGCTAATAAAAGAGTTGTAGATGCAATGATAGCAACAATAATAGTTATGACGATAGTACTAGGACTTAATGAAATTGGTGTATTTATAATAGATGATTTAAGAATGAGAAGTGCATATGTTATATCAGTGTTGTTAACATTGATACCAATAATTTTAATAAAGAAATTTAAAAAAGAAGGTTCCTATTTAAAATATATTGTAATAGGTATATCAGTTATATTTATATTTGTAATAAATATATTATTAACATACCATATTTATGCGTTATTTGTATATCCAATTTTAGTTGCAAGTTTGTATTATGATTTGAAAATTATGAGGATTACACTTGTTGTTACAACAATATTTTTATCAATATCACAGTTTTTAGGACAAATATATGGTGCTTATCCAGATAAAAACTTTCCAAATACTCAAGAATTAGTGGTGTTTGGTATAATTCCTAAATGTTTAGT
Source organism: Lachnospiraceae bacterium (assembly GCA_015057455.1). GTDB lineage: Bacteria > Bacillota > Clostridia > Lachnospirales > Lachnospiraceae > SIG301. The sequence continues at coordinate 67,018 of SVEH01000005.1, forward strand.
TTTTGTTGCATTATATGCAATGTTAAAATTGTTGTGTGAAAGAACTATAGAAATGCTTGGAGATTTAATGGGAGCAGAAGAACAAAAGGCGATGATGGAAAAGAATGAGATGATTAAAGAAAAATCTCAACATGTATCAACGCTATTGTTAGAATCTGCGTCAGAGCTAGATGGAACAACAAATATATTATCTAATGCAAATTTAAGAATTAAGCAAGATATGGATGAGGTTCTAAATAAAACAACTAGCAATGTTGAAAGTGCAGATATTGTAAATGATAAGGTTGCTGATATAACAAAGAAAATTGGAGATTTGAATATAAGAAGTAAACAGATTAATCATTTATCAGAAAATATACGAGTTAAAACAACAGATAATCAAACAAGAATGGATAATGCTACTAAGGGCATGGAAAAGATTAATAAGAGTACAGATAAGAGTAAGGGAATAATTGAGTTACTTGGAAAACAGTCAAAGGAAATTTTAGATATTATTAGTGTTATTACCGATATTTCTGACCAAACTAATTTATTGGCACTAAATGCTTCTATAGAAGCTGCTAGAGCAGGAGAGCAAGGTAAAGGTTTTGCAGTTGTTGCACAAGAAATACAAAGTTTATCAGAACAAACAAAGGATGCTCTTGGTAATATTGAAAATATAATATCAGCGGTAGTTGATAATACAAATAATGCAGTTAAGGCAATGGAGGATGGATATTTATTGACACAAGAGGGGCTTGCTAACATGAAAGAAGTAGAGAATACTTCACATGAAATAACAAGTTCTAATTATAAAATGATAGATGAAATAGAAAATATATATGAAATATCAAAAATAATTACTGAAAATAGCATTAATGTAGGTAAATTAGTTGATGAAATGGGGAATTCAATGAAAGACTCATTAGACAAAGTTGAGCAAGTCTTTAAATCAACTATAGAAAGTAATAATGGAACAGAAACACTAGTAGGTGTAGTAGGAGAAATAAAAGGGATATTAGATGAATTGAAAACAGTTGTTAATGCATAGAATAATAGGCTCCACTTGTGTGGAGCCTATTATTCTATTATACAGCTTCTGTAAAGAAGTGAATTGATAGTTGGTTTAGGTAATATTGGTCTTTTGAACCCATTAATTCTCTCGCACTATGCATTGCTAGCATAGGAACACCAAGATCGACTGTTTTCATAGGCATCCAAGATGATGAGATGGAACCGAGTGTTGAACCACCTATAGCATCTGAACGGTTAACATATTTTTGGAATTTTATATCGTATTTTGCACATAATTGTTCTAAAGTTGCTAGGGCTTCTATATCTGTTGCATAACGTTGCGTTGTATCAATTTTAAGAACTATTCCTTCATTTAATAAAACAATATTTGTTGGATCATTCTTTGCAGAATAATTAGGGTGGAATGCATGTGATACATCCATTGATAGGCAAAAACTATTAGGGATGGCGTTATATACATCTATTTGTGATTTGCCTAGTCCATCAAATATCTTAGATATTACTATGTTGGATAACATAGAATCTGCACCCTGTTTTGTTCTACTACCTATTTCTTCATTATCAAATAATCCTATAATATTGATATTTGAATTATTGTTGTCTTCATTATGGTCATTAGAAGCCATAATTCCCTTAATAAGGGATAAAGAGGAAGTAAGGTTATCAAGTCTTGGTGCAGAGATAAAATCATCGTTAACGCCAATTGTACAACCTTCTTCCAAAGCATATATATATAAATCAAAATCAACGATATCTTCAATGTTGATATTAAAAGAACTAGCTAATAATTCTTCAAAGAAGTTTTCTTTGTTAAGAGAATCTTCCATCATACCAATTATAGGTAGTATGTCTGTTTGTTTATTTAGTTCAATACCTTTATTAACCTCACGATTAAGGTGAATAGCAAGGTTAGGAATAGTTAATATAGGTTTCTTAAAATCAACAAGCATTGTATTAGGTGTGAATACATTATCACTTTTAAGAACGATTTTTCCAGCCATAGATAATGGCCTATCAAGCCAAGTATTAATAATAGCTCCACCGTATGTTTCAATGTTTAACTTAAGATATTTTTTTTCTAATAAAACAGGATTAGGCTTTACTCTAAAACATGGTTGGTCTGTATGAGCATTAGCCATTCTAATAGCTGTAGAAGAATTAATTTCATTACCAGTTGTAAATGCAATTAAAGTAGTACCATATTGGTTAATAAAGTACGCACTATTAGGTTCTAAATTCCATGCTTCATTTATATTCAATTCTGTAAAATTAGCATTTTTAAGCAAAGTACAACCATATTCAACTGCATGATATGGTGATGGAGAATGCTTAATAAAATCTAATAATTCTTTGTTTGTTTTTTTGATTTTTGTATTATTCATAATAACCTCCGTTTTGAACAGTGTTTCCACTCGCGTGCGAAAGAGTAGCAAGGGATTTTTTGTTCTTAAAAATTGAATCTATATAGGATACAGACACCTATATATGGTATATCAAATGTCGAATTAATTCAAGTTTTAGTAGAACATATTGATAAATAAAAGTTATAAAATTAAATTTAATTCAATATGTATTAATTATATGGATAAATATGAGGTAAATATGGATACTAAAAGTAATAAAATATGTAAAAGAGAAACATATTTTTATGTGGTAAAGCTAGTAAGCATAGTTGGGATTATAGGCATATGCATGTGTATATGTTTAGGTTGTAGTACTAAAAAAATATCTATTAAAAAGAAGTGTGATATTGATTTTACAGTAGTTGAGCAATCAGATATACCAGCAAAACTTAGCGAAGAGATAGCAAATAAAAAGGAGAATGGATTTAAATTAACATATAGCGATGGGAATTATATGTATATAGCTATAGGATATGGTGCAAGGGATACTGGAGGATATAATGTGCAAGTAAAGGAACTTTTTATGACAAGTAATGCAATATATATTAATTCAAGTTTAGTAGGACCTCGTGAAAATGATATGGTGTTAAAGGCTACGACATATCCTTATATTGTAGTCAAAATAGAAGATAATGATATGAATGTTGTTTTTAATACATAATAGTATTTTTTACAAAAACATAACAATTATTTAAGAATTTTTGGTGAAAAGTATGGTAAAACATAATTTTTTTGGAAAGTTTTTGTATATAATTTGTAAAAATGGAACATACTGTATGTATGAAGTCAAAAAAACGGAGATAATTTTAGTTTGTTTTAATAAAATTTGTGCACTTTTTAATAAAAACCTTGATAAATAAAGGGTTTGTGCTTGCTCGTTGTTTGACAAAATTTCATGAAAAATGTTATATTTAAGAAGGAGATTTCTGTTTTAATGCTAGATGAAGAGACAGAGGTAGTCTAAGAGAATGGAGTGAAGTTATAATGAGGCAAGCGGATGTAAACCAAGTACGCAAGGTATTAGGAAACTACGTTGGTCAAAGGGTTAAAGTTAAAGCTAATATGGGAAGACACAGATACAATATTTCAGAGGGCGTAATATTAGAAACATATCCAAGTATTTTTACAATCAAACTTAAGAATGATGATGAAAGTAAGAATGCTAGAGACAAATTTGTATCATATAGTTATACAGATGTATTAACTAAAGATGTGCAACTAACAGTATATAATTAATGATAATTCTTTAAATTAGACTATACGAAAGAAGAGGCTTTTTAGCCTCTTTTTTCGTGAATAAAATTATTATAAAGAGCATATATTTATAATAAAGTTTATTTAACTCTTTAAATAAAATGTGGAGGAATATATATGAATATTCAGAAAGAAAATATATGTATGAATAAAGTGAAGACAAAGAATATATATCAAATAACGTTAGATAATGATTATATAGTAAGTGATGTTAAACCTGACATTAATAAGATTATACGAGAACAAGGTGAAGTTCTTATTGATGAGTACAAGATACATAAAGATAAGATTGAAGTAAAGGGGAGGGTAAGAGTTGTTGTATTATATTTAAGCGATGATGAAGAGATGATGATTAATAGTGTGATTCAATATATGCAATTTTATGAAAATATAAATATGCCAGGTATTGATGTAGGAGATAGTATTTATATAAAAGGTGCATTAGAGGATATTACTATTAATATTATTAATTCTAGAAAGATTAGTGTTAAAGTATTAGTAAATTTAAATAGTATTGTTGATGAAGAAATAAGCTATGATACAGTAATTGATGTACTAGATGATAATATGATTCAAAAACGTAATAAGCAGTTAAATATAACAAAGTTAGTAATTAATAAAAAGGATATTTATAGGATTAAAGATGAAATTGTATTACAGTCTAGTAAGAAAAACATCAATGAGATTCTATATTATAATGTACATATGCCTAGATGTAATACTCGAGTAGGAGATGAAAAAATAACATTAAAAGGTGACATATTAGTATTTATTCTTTATTTAACAGAAGAAGGGGAATATGAGTGTCTTGAAAAGGAAATTCCTTATAATGGTGAGGTTGATTTATATGAAGCAAAAGAACATATGATAGATGATATCTATGTAAATATTATGGAAAATGATATTACAGTTAATCCTGATGACGATGGAGAAAGAAGAGTAATAGATATAGATGTAACATTAAATCTTGATATAAAATGTTATCAAGATGAAGTAAAGGATATACTAGAAGATGCATATGCCCTAGATTGCGATATGAAATTAGATGAAGAGGAAATTACATATGAAACATTGTTGCTTAAGAATAATACGACATTTAAGGTAGAAGATGAGATAAAGATATTAGATAATGATATTTTACAAGTATGTAATAGTACATCTAGTGTAAAAATAGATGAAATGAATATTGTAGAGGATGGCATTGATATTGAAGGTGTTGTAGAAGTTAATATAATATATATTTCAAATAAGGATAGCTGTCCTATTAATTCTATAAAACAATTAATACCATTTAATCATAGAATCGAGGTAAATGGTATAGATAAAGATAGTGTGTTTAATATAAAACCTTATGTAGAACAAGTTGGTGTAATAATGGTATCAAGTGACATAATGGATGTAAGGATTTCAATTAATATAGATACTATTATTTTTAGAAAGAATAAAGAGGTTATTGTTTCTAATATTAAAGAAGAAATTCTAGATAAAGGGATAAATGATAAGGTGGCTAGTATGATTGGCTATATAGTCAAAGAGGGTGATGATTTATGGTCAGTAGGCAAGAAATTTCATACCACAGTGGATATGTTGAAGAAAGTAAATCAAAATGTGGATAGTTCATTGAAAAAGGGAGATAAATTGTTGATAGTTAAGAGCTGTCATAGAGCATAATAAAAAGCTATAATGCGAAAAATTAGCTAATAGTTATAATAGTATGTTGTATTATAAAAAAGCAATTAATAGCTATGATTATATAAAATAAATATGATGATATAAAACAGAATGTAAAAATAGTATATAAAAAACCGACCTTACAATTGTTGCTTAATATATGAATCCGTTAGTTAGGAAACATATATGTAAGAAACATTGAAGGTCGGTTTGATGTATATATAAATAATAGTATTATTTTTCTTCTTTGTTATCAGTTTTTTTCACAGCATCTACGCTATCTGTTTTGTCTTTGTTAAGGCCGTCGCGCCATTCTTCAAGTTTAGAAATAGTAGTTTCTAATGTTTGCTTACAAATTGATGGAAGCTCGCCACCCCAAGTTTTTTCAGCTTGTGCGTAACCTTTTTTTACAGCTTCAATCATTTTATCAGCTTTTGCTGGATCATTACCAGATAGTGCCATTGCAAAATCTACCATCCTATCAGAAGTTTGTTTAACGCCCCAGTATCCATCTTCAGAGATGTCTTTCTTTGCTTGAGCAGCAGTTTCTGGGTCTACTGTGAATTTGCCAGAACGTAAAATATTGTACATTTCACTAGAATTGCTAAATTTTATACCTTGTTTATTAAACATTTTTTGTACAAGGCTTTCTAATTGAGCTGTACGCATTTCAGTGTCTGCTTTAAGTCTAGCGATTATATCTTGATTAGATTCTTTTGGTTTATTAATAGCTACTTCAGGGGATTTTTCATATGTTGCTGCAACATCTTCAGTTTGTGTTTCTGCATTATTTGCAACAACATCAGATTTTTCTTTATTATCAACAGGTTCGTTGACTTGTTTATGATAATTAGATTGTATTCCTTTATATCCATTTACATTATTTATCATATTGATTCCTCCTTGATTAAACACAAAATATCAATCCTTGATATTATCTATATCGGAAAATAATATTGGAAGTATTACCTATATTGAAAAAATTCATTTATTATGTAAAATAATAGGTATAATAAGAAAATAATAATATAAGGAAAGTGTTTATTAAGTAGTTAAAGCAAAATTAGGACAAAACATCAAGCAAAATAAGCAGAAAGTGAAAGGAATAGGCAATGGAGAATATAAAATTAAAAGCTTATGGAAAGATAAATTTAGGATTAGATGTGTTAAGAAGAAGAGAAGATGGCTATCATGAAGTTAAGATGATTATGCAGACAGTTAATATATATGATGAATTAGAATTAAGAAGAAGAAAAGATGGACTTATAGATTTAAAGGTTAATGTACCTAATTTGGAAGCAGATGAGTCGAATTTGGTATATAAAGCTATTAAATTAATAAAAGATACATGTGGAATAGAAGACGGTGTTGCTGCATATTTAACAAAGAATATTCCTATTGCAGCAGGAATGGCAGGGGGAAGTGCAGATTGTGCAGCTGCATTAAGAGGAATGAATGAGTTGTTTCAACTAGGATTAAGTACAGAGGAGTTGTGTAAACTAGGAAAAAAATTAGGAGCAGATGTCCCATTTTGCGTAGTAGGTGGAACTATGTTAGCAGAAGGAATAGGAGAGATACTTACTCCATTAAAATCTGTAAAGGGAGATTATTTGGTTATTGCAAAACCAAGCATAGATGTGCCTACAAAGTATGTATATGAGAATTTACATGTTAATGAAGGTAATAGAATTCATCCTAATGTAGATATACAACTAGAGGCTATAGAAGAAGGGGATTATAATAAATTATATAATAATATGGGGAATATATTAGAAAGTGTTACTGTTGAAAAATATGGTGTTATTAATGATATAAAGGAATCATTAATGAGTTTGGGAGCAAAGGCAGCAATGATGAGTGGTAGCGGACCTACTGTATTTGCTATTTTTGATAAAGAAGAAGATGCTATTGCAGCTAGGGAAGCATTAGCTGCAAATAACAACTTTAGTTTTGATACTCTTTGTGTAACAACATATACTGAATAAAGTAATAGATGTGTATTAAAAGAACAGTGTAGATAAAAATGATGTATAGGTAACTTTAGTAGAAGGTTCATAAAGTATTTGAGAATATTCTGAAGAGGTAAGTATATTTTTAAAAGGATTATTACCATGGCTAGGAAGAGTGTTGTTAGTGTTTTTAATAAAACAAAGAGATGGATATAAAACACACCACCAGTTTCTTCCTTTTGCATGGCCTAACTCTATACTTACTGCTTCATATTGGCCAGCTGGCAGGATTATATTTCCATATTGTTTAATAGGAAAAGTACGAGTTGACAGTTTAGTGTTTACAGAGTATGATATACCGTGGTTAGATAATACATCTTGTGCAGTAGCGGTGATATTATCTAGGTTTTTACGGATTAATTTTCTAGCAACATTAATATTATTTACATTTTGAAAAAGAGGGGAATAAGTTTCTACAATAGTATTTTTTATCTTGATTTTTATGTCTTGATCTATGTAAGAATCGCTATTCCCAATAACGTGAAAACGTATAATTTTATTAGATATACTTTTTTGCAACTGATTATTATGCAAGTTAGAAGAAGCAGTTGTAATAGAATTATAATTATGATTATTATTAAAGAATAAAAATTTGTCGTTAGAGTTATGAAGATAGAAAAAACAAGTTAGTAAACATAAGATAAATAGCAATAATTTTTTATTCATATAAAAACTCCTTTTTTAATTATATTAGTTATATAAAGAATTATTGACAGTAATAGAATGTTTATACATGTAACTTTGTACACTAACGTATTCATTGATAGAATTGGTAAAATATGGTATAATATATCATATATTGTGGGCGTGGGAAGAGTAGATATGTAATTTATAACAACGAAGGATACAATATAAGATTTAAAAAATTTTCATTATAGAAATTTTATAGTATTGTAATATGGTTATATATAGTGGAGTGATAGTAGATGAAAAAGAAATTGATATTGGGTGTGGTGAGTGCTATTATACTTTGCACAGTTGCAGTATTAGTAGTAATTAATAGTAAAACAGAGGCTAGTGATGTTAAAGATAGGACTACTGTTTTTAATATTGGTGCTAAGAATAGAGAAAAGTATGTAACTGGTGAAGATAAAGATAGTGTAGTAGAAAAAACAGCAAAGAAAGTGGATACAGATCCTTCTTCTATAACAGTTTTAGTTAATAAAGAGTATAAGGTTCCAAAAGATTATAAACCAGATGATTTAGTTGAACCTAATATAGAGTTTAGTTTTAACTATAAGGATGAGAAAAGGATGCTTAGAAAAGAAGCTGCTAAGTATTTAGAGGCATTATTTCAAGGTGCTAAGAAGGCAGGATATGATTTATTAGGTGTATCTGCATACAGATCTTATGAAAGACAGAAGATGATATATGAGTATAATTTAATGGAATATGGATATGATTATACACAAGAGTATTCAGCTATGCCAGGAACAAGTGAACATCAAACAGGATTAGCAATTGATATTTCGTGTAAAAGAATGTCGGGATTATTAAAAAGTAGTTTTGGTGAGACTGCAGAGGGCAAATGGGTACAAGCTAATGCTTACAGATATGGTTATATAGTAAGATATTCAAAGAATAAAACTAATATAACAGGATATGGCTATGAGCCATGGCATATTAGATATGTAGGAGAGGATTTAGCCAAGCTTTTACATGATAATAATATGACTTTAGATGAGTATTATGAATATATATTAAACAGTGATTTAATAGATAGAGAGCAGTATGCTTATTATGATGCTTTGTTAACAAGAAAGGATGAAGGTAAAGAAGATTATTCTCAAGCTATATTAGATGATTTGTTAAGTGATACAGATGTTCAAGATAGCGAGCTTGAAGAAGATGATGATTTTATAACACCTGATCCAGGGGATGTTATGGATGGATTAGAAGATGTTCCAGAGCCACCAATTGGATTTGAGGAGGAAGATATGCCACCGATAGAAGATATTGAGACAACTGAGGAACCAACTCCAACGGAGGCACCTACAGTAAAACCAACTGCAGAGCCAGAGAAACCAACACAGAATCCACCTTCACCTAAGCCAGATGAAGGACAGGATGGTAATGTAGAAGATAATGAAGATCAAGAGTAATAATGGGGATAGTTAAAAAAGATGAAAGAATAGAGGTAGTTAAGTATGTTGAAGTTTATTATAGTATGTTTTTATGTTATGATTGTTGGAATTATTAGTATTCCGCAATATATACATGTGAATATTGTAGGTATGAAAGATCCAGTAAAAAAGATTGAATTATCACAAATGTATGTTAGAAGATATTTTAAGTTTTTATTAGCAACATGTAATATAAAAGTTGTTGCAACAGGTATGGAGAATGTTCCAAAGGATGAAGCAGTATTATTTGTTGCTAATCATAGAGGATTTTTCGATATAATATCAACATATGCAACAATTCCTGTAAGAGTAGGATTTGTTGCAAAAAAAGAGATTAAGAAGGTACCTAGTTTAGGTGTTTGGATGAAGTATCTAAAATGTTTATTCTTAGATAGAAAAGATAAGAGAGCTAGTATGAAGACTATACTTGATGCTATAGAGAATGTAAAGAGTGGACAGTCAATGTTTATTATGCCAGAAGGAACTCGTAGTAAAACTCCTGATATGTTACCATTTAAAAAGGGAAGTTTTAAAATTGCAGATAAGGCTAATGCAAAAGTAGTACCTGTGGGAATAGTTAATTCAGATGAAGTGTTTGAAAAACATTTTCCAAGAATTACGTCAGGAACAATATATGTTCATTATGGTAAACCAATTGATTTACCAAATATGACAAAAGAAGAAAGAGGTAATGTACATATTGTTGCACAACAAGCAGTACAAGAAATACTTGACAAAATAAAGGCTGACATATAAACTACAAGTTGAAGAAAGATATATAGGAGGAATATGTTATGCCAGTAGCAGCAAAGGTTGCATTAATAGTAGTTGCGGTATTAGTAGTTTTGTTAATAGTACTTGTTATTGTAGGTAGAAACCTACAGAAGAAACAAGAGGCATCATCAGGACAGATGGAAGCTATGGCACAAACTATGTCAATGTTAGTAATAGATAAGAAGATGATGAAGTTAAAGGACGCCAATTTACCTAAGATAGTATTGGAGCAGACACCTAAGTATTTAAGAGGATCAAAAGTTCCTGTAGTTAAGGTGAAGGCAGGTCCTAATATAATGAATCTTATAAGTGATGCGAAGATTTTTGATCAGATTCCAATTAAGACAGAGATTAAGGCTAAAGTAAGTGGAATATATATTATGGAAATCTTAGGATCTCGTGGTAAAGTAAAAGAAGAACCTAAGAAGAAAGGTTTCTTGGATAGATTTAAGAAAGAAAAATAATAAAAAGGCTCCGCGCAAGTGGAGTCTTTTATTCTAGTGACGCAATAATACGGGTTAGAACATATACATTCTAACCCTTTATTATATGCTGTGTACTGAGATACAGATGTAATTCTTCTATATTTGGTAAAGTTATATTTTACTTGGTGTTACCTGCATAGTGATATTACAATCTGAGATATGTGAACGATTAATACTTAATCCATAATTAATATTAATATCAATTAAGTCAGATTCATATGTGGTATTAACTTTAGAAGTGGCAAATGCAACTTCTAATTGTCCCATAGGTGTGTTGTAATAGCTTATGCATTCTTTGCCTGGTTCAAATTGCATTTGAGCACTAGTTGCACCAGTTTTTATAATGGATATTTGATCATTAGATATAATCATTTTATTCTTTGTAACTTCATTAGAACTTTCATCAAGATACTCATCATAAAGTAAATAGTGTTTATTATTCTTAAAGTAATACTTACCAGGAGTAACTACTTCAACTGTTTCATTCTCATCAATATCATATTGTAATCCTGAAATTGATATTAGTACATCTTTAGTCATTATAAAACCTCTCTAATTATATGTTTCGATATTATGTATATCGTTAATTTCAACTACATTGCATGGAAGGATTGTACCTGCAAATTCTTTGAATTTGTCTGCACCATCACTTACATAAAATACATGATTAGCCTCAGCATTAGTAGTAAGTAAATTGTGTTCTTTTAGTGTTTCACCAAGAGAAATAGCTGTTTCATATGCTGGGTTAACAAGTGTAATAGAATCACCTAATATATTATGAATTGCGTTGCGTAGTAACGGATAATGAGTGCAACCTAATACAAGAGAATCTATATTTAAGTCAATCAAGTCTTTGGTATATCTGCGTATCATCTCGTCTGTAACAGGGTCTTTAAGCATACCTTCTTCAACTAATGGAACAAATAATGGACAAGCTTTTTTGTGAACGTTAATAGCTGGATTCTGAGCCTTTAGGAATTTTGTATATATATCGCTGTTAATTGTCCCTTCTGTACCTATAACACCTATATTATTATTACGAGTAGCTTTAAGAGCTGCTTTAGCCCCCGGTTCTACAACACCTATTATAGGTATAGTTATTTCTTGTTGTAGTGCTTCTAATGCTAGAGCTGAAGCAGTATTACAAGCAATTACAATAGCTTTTACATCTTGTTTCATAAGAAAATGAGCAATTTGTTTAGAGTATGTAATTATAGTATCAGCAGACTTGTTACCATATGGTACGCGAGCCGTATCACCAAAGTATATGATAGATTCATGTGGTAATTGTCGCATAATTTCTCTAGCAACGGTTAGACCGCCTACACCAGAGTCAAATACTCCAATTGGTGAATTAGAGTTCATATATGTTCCTCCGTTCATAAGTCATCTTTATTAGTCAAATCTACGCAATCCTGATTGGATAAGTTTTTCTATTAATTGTTGTTTTGAAACACCTTTTGCTTCCCATAACATAGGGTACATACTAATAGATGTAAAACCTGGTATAGTGTTAATTTCGTTAAATACAATATCATTAGTATCTTTTTCTAAAAAGAAATCAACTCTAGATAAACTATATCCGTCAAGAGCAGTAAAAATCTTAAGTGCGTATTCTCTTATTTTGTCTTCAACACCATCAGGAAGTGCTGGTGAAGTATCTTCTTTTGATTCTGAATTGTTGTATTTAGCATCAAAATCATAGAATTCAGCTGCAGCAAGGATTTCGCCAACACCTGATGCAATAGGATTAGAACTACCTAAAACAGCACATTCTAATTCTCTACCTATAATAGTTTCTTCTATAAGAATCTTACTGTCATGTAAAATAGCTTCGTTAAGACCAGTAATTAATTCGTCACGATTATGAGCTTTAGATATACCCTTCGATGAACCTGCATTAGCTGGTTTAATAAACATAGGGTAATCTAGTGTAGCTTCTGTTTTAGCAACGCATGAATCCATATCTTTAAGTTCATATTTTCTAATACTTACATATTTTGCTTGGCGTATACCAAGTGTATCTACAACTATCTTAGTAAATAATTTGTCCATAGACATTCCAGAAGAAACAACACCACATCCAACATATGGAATATGAGCAAGTTCAAATAATCCTTGAATTGTTCCATCTTCTCCGTTAAGTCCATGAAGTACAGGGAATATAACGTCTATATGTTTAATAGTAGTTTTACCTGTTTCATCTATAAGCATTACACCATGATGTGTAGTATCAGGTGATATAATTGCTGAAGTAGTAGAGTTAATCCAATTGTTATTCTTAATATCATCTACTGAATTGACAAGTAGCCATTTACCTTCTTTTGTAATTCCAATTAAAACAATGTCATATACTTCTGTATTAATATTAGCTATTACATTAGAAGCAGAGATAAGTGATACATCATGTTCTGATGAGCGGCTTCCAAATATAACAGCAATTGTAGTTTTGTTCATAAATGTCCTCCCTTTAAGCTGTCGCTTATATCTTATAATTTAATTAGATTTATAAAATTTATTATGTTAATTTATTGTCTTTAATTCCAAATGTTAGTAAGAACTAAAAACTAACATATTAATTTTACACATATTAATATAATTATTCAACACTTTAAATATCAAGAATTATTAATTTTTTCTTTAGATGAATTTTTTTAAAGGAAATTTATTAAATAAAACTAAAATAAACTGAATTAGTCCTAATTTACATTGACTTTAAAAAGGCTTCATGGTATATTTTCACGGAATAGAATTTTTACGGAAGGAATTAATTGGAATGAGTAGTTTAAGATTTGAGGAGTTAAGTATAAATGATGAGATAATGAGAGCAATTGTGGATATGGGATTTAATGAACCTAGTCCAATACAGGCTAGTGCTATACCTGTAGCTCTTGAGGGAAAAGATATAATTGGTCAGGCGCAGACAGGAACAGGAAAAACAGCATCTTTTGGTATTCCATTACTTCAAAAAATAGATCCAGAACTAAAAAAATTACAGGCTATTGTGTTATGTCCAACTAGAGAATTAGCAATTCAAGTAGCTGATGAATTTAGAAAGATGGCTAAATATTTGCATGGAATAAAAACACTTCCTATATATGGTGGTCAAGATATAGTTAGACAAATAAAGGCATTAAAGGCTGGAGCACAAGTTGTAATAGGCACTCCAGGTAGAGTAATGGACCATATGAGAAGAAAAACAGTTAAATTTAATAAAATCCGTACATTAGTTTTAGATGAAGCAGATGAGATGTTGAATATGGGATTTAGAGAAGATATAGAAGAAATATTAACAAAAATTCCAGAAGAGAGACAAACATTATTATTTTCAGCAACAATGCCAAAGGCTATTTTAGAGTTGGCAAGAGAATATCAACAAGACCCAGAAGTGATAAAAGTAATAAAAAAGGAACTTACTGTTAGAAAGATAGAACAATATTATTATGAAGTTGAATCTCATAATAAGGTAGAGGCAATATCAAGACTGTTAGATAAATATACACCAAAGTTGTCATTAGTATTCTGTAATACAAAGAAGCAAGTTGATGATTTATCTGAAGCATTAAAAGATAGAGGTTATTTTGCTGAAGGGTTACATGGAGATTTAAAGCAAATGCAAAGAGATAGAGTAATGCATGCTTTTAGAAATGGCTCTACACAGATCTTAGTTGCTACAGATGTGGCTGCAAGGGGAATTGATGTTGATGATGTTGAGGCTGTATTTAACTATGATGTTCCGCAAGATGATGAATATTATGTACATAGAATAGGAAGAACAGGAAGAGCGGGAAGAACGGGAAGAGCATTTACCCTTGTAGTTGGAAGAGATATATATAAACTGAAGGAAATAATGAAATATTGTAAGACAAAGATTGAAAAAGCAAGTCTACCAACTAATTCAGAGGTAAGTAAATTAAAGATAAAGAAATTGTTAGTTAATGCCAACGAAACAGCTATTAACAATGATATGAGAGATATATACGAGAGTATTGATGAATGGGTTCAAGATAATGACATTGATTATAGAGAATTAGTTGCTAGCTTAATTAAGATGAATATGGGAGATACAAGCGAGCAAGAAGACATTAATTCAAGCACAAAATACTATGATAAAAATAATAAGAAAATGGTTAGATTATTTATCAATGTTGGAAGAAGTCAAAATGTAAAACCTAAAGACATATTAGGAGCTATTGCAGGAGAATCAGGAATACCAGGAAAAGCAGTAGGAAGTATAGATATGTTTGATAAATATACATTTGTAGATGTTCCTAGCAAATATGCTAAGAATGTACTTCGTTCAATGAGAAAAACAAAGATAAAAGGTAAGAATATAAATATAGAAACAGCGAATAAAAAGTAAATAAAAAGAAGCAAAATGTTAGCTCATGCTAAGAAATCAGAAAATTATAAAAAAGACTTGATATTATCTGAAAACTCTGCTATATTTAGTACAATGATTCCTCTGAAAGGGAATAAGCACAGAGACAAGTTTCTTATTGGTGAAACACAGAGAGTCTATGATGACTTGTCATATTTGTGTTATTAATAATATAGCAAGAGAAGGGAGAAAATAATGAGTAAGGTAAGTAATTTTGTGAAGCTAGCATGGGCTAGTGCATTATTTGCAGTTGTATTTACATTAGGATTAGGGATGATTAATGTAAACGAAGCAGAGGCAGGATGGCCATTTGGAAAAACATCAATTAAGGATTGTAATATTAGATTAGAGGCGGATAGCTTTAAGTGGACAGGTAACGAGGTTCGTCCAAGTGTAACTGTAACATATGAGGGTAATAAATTAGAAGAAAATAAGGATTATGAATTAAAATATGACAATAATGTTGATGCTGGATTAGATACAGCAGAAGTTAAGATAAAAGGTATTGGTGATTTTAAATCAAGTATAACTTACACTTTTGATATAATTGGAATAAATATTGCAAGAGAGTGTAGATTTCAATATAAAAATAATAGATTAACTGTGTTTTATAGAGGCGAAGAAGTAAGCAGTAGAAACTATAAAACTTCTAAAGGTGATAAAGAAAGAAAATTAGTACATGTGACACCAGGAAATAATCCAGAAGAAGAATGGTGTACATATGAGATATATCAAGATATTGTAATTACAGGTAAGGGACAATATTTTGGAGAATATGTATATAGAATTGTAGAGGTAGAGTCTGTTCTTGAAGAGAGAGAAGATGATAAACCTCATGGTCCAGGTCCAAACCCAGGATATGGAGGAGGACATAACCCAGGCCCAGGTCCAAACCCAGGACATGGAGGAGGACATAACCCAGGTCCAGGTCCGAACCCGGGACATGGAGGAGGACATAATCCAGGCCCAGGTCCGAACCCAGGACATGGACCAAGATAGTAAGGCTATTATATAATCCTAAATGATATATAAAAGGAGCTGTATAACAAGAATTTGTGTATACGGCTCTTTTTGAGTTTATAGGAAAGAATGACGTTTAATTGTAAATTTTTATGAAATAAACGCTTTGCTAAGGAGGCACACAAATTCGTAAAGTATTTTTGGCATTGATAATATATTTAGAAAAATACAAAAATTGGATTATATTGAAAATTATAATAAGGAATAGTTAGAAAGTGCCGAAATAAACCTTGTATAATAAATTACGGTATATAGGAGGCTAAATTCGTGAGTAGAATGAAACTTATAAAAAGTACAATAGCATTATTTGTTATGAGTTCTATGATGTTTACAATGGCTTGTTCAAATAATACAAACAATGAACAACAAAATAATAATACGACAACAAAGGTTGAAGAGGAAAAAGGGCCTTATGATGATTTAAAAATAGGTGTTGTAAATATTGGATCATCTACAGATAGTTCAGGGTATACATTTGCCCATACCAATGGTATAAAAGGAATGATGTCTGCTTTGAATTTGAGAAATGATCAAGTAATATATAAAGATAATGTACCTGATGATGCACCAGATACAATAAGAGACGCAATAAAAAATTGTATTAATAAAGGTTGTAAAATTATATTTACAACAAGTTATGGTTTCCAAGAGGTAACTTATGAAATGGCAGAAAAATATCCGAGTGTATATTTTTCACATTGTTCAGGAAAAATGAGTAATGGAAAAAATATGAATAGATATTTTGGTAGAATATATCAACCATTTTATTTAGCTGGTATAGCAGCAGGGTTGAAAACTAAAACTGATAAAATAGGATTTGTATCAGCATTTGGTACAGCTGTTTCTGAGAGTGCATATTGTTTAAATGCATTTGCTATGGGTGTTGAGTCAGTAAATAAAAAAGCTAAGGTTATTACTCGTGTTATAAATTGCTGGGATGATGAGAAAAAAGAAAGAACAGCAGCAGAAAAATTAGTAAAAGCAGGAGTAGATGTTATAGGTCAGGATACTGATTCAAGTATGCCACAAAAGGTTGCAGAAGAAAATAATATTTATGGAGTAGGTTATAATAATGATATGAGAAAAGATGCTCCAAATGCAACTTTAGTTTCTGTTATATGGAATTGGGAAAAATATTATACAGATACAGTTAAAGACATATGTGCAGATAACTGGGATGTACAAAATTACTATGGTGGTTTAAAAGAAGGAATAGTTGATATTACAGAATTATCAGAATTAAATGATAAAAAAGCCGAGAAGAAGATAAAAGATGTTGTAAAAATGTTTAATGAGGGAACATGGGATGTATTCAATGGTAAGATTGTTACTAATACAGGAAAGACAATTGGAGAAAATAATGTGGCATTAAGTGGAGATGAAATTCAATTTAATATAAACTGGCTATATAAGAATATAAAAGTTGATAAATAGTACGGTTTAAATGCAAATATAATTGATTTACTTCAACTCTTGATAAAGAGTAATAAAATCAGAGAATTTCAATATTGAATAAAAATAAAAGAGGCTGTAATAGCCTCTTTTAAAATTATATAAAAACTTAATAATTATTATCTAAAGTATCTGTCTAATAATCCTTTTAATGCTTTACCATGTCTTGCTTCATCTCTAGCCATTTCATGAACTGTATCATGAATAGCATCTAATCCAGCTTCTTTAGCTCTCTTAGCAAGATCTGTTTTTCCTGCAGTAGCACCATTTTCAGCTTCAACTCTCATTTCAAGATTCTTTTTAGTGCTATCAGTAATAACTTCGCCTAATAATTCAGCAAATTTTGCAGCATGCTCTGCTTCTTCCCAAGCAGCCTTTTCCCAATAAAGACCGATTTCAGGATATCCTTCTCTATGAGCAACTCTAGCCATTGCTAGGTACATACCAACTTCAGTACATTCTCCATTAAAGTTAGCTCTTAAATCATCAATAATATCTTGGCTAACTCCTTTTGCAACACCTACCACGTGTTCAGCAGCCCATGACATATCACCTGATTGAGCTGTAAATTTACTTGCAGGTGCTTTACATTGTGGACAAGCTTCTGGTGCTTGATCTCCTTCGTGTACATATCCGCATACTTGACATACATATTTCATAATAATCCTCCATTCTGAAAACTTAGTCATATTAGGAAAAATAATATCCTTTATCTAAGTGTTTCAAATTAATAATTAAATAACAAGGTAATTATATTATATTTTACAAAAAATGACAAATATTATTTTGTAAAAAAATATGGGAAAAATAGGTACATTTTCTAGAAAAAGGGTAATATTTTATCACCGAATTTTCCACTTTTTCATAATTGGAAAAATTTGCATTCAAAATGACAAAAAATTACAGAAAGTGGATAATATATTCCATTGTAAAAGAATGGTAATGGTTGTAAAATATGCTTGTTCGTAAGGAAATTTGATAGCATATGTCAAAACAAAAGGATTAGTTAACGGTATATATAGTTATCGGGGATGAAAAAAACTGTATGTATAGTAGTGGGTCAATTCTAAGGGTATAGGGATTTGACGATTAAAAACTAATCGGGAGTACAAATGATAAACATCATAGTTGGTGTTCAGGAGTTATAAATATTACTTGGGTGTATTTAAATAATGTATAAACGTGGTTGTATTTTGTTGTAGCATATGTTATCACATTTTCAAATTTAATAAGCCATTATAGGAATTTACTAAAAATGGACATTAAACATTTTCACTAATATATTTGAATAGTGGTATATAGAATATATTGGTACATACGGGAGATAAATAATTAATAAAGAGACCATAATTTTTGACAAACTGGCAAAAGATGATGAGTATAGGAGTTTAGTAGCAAAAATTATAAATATTGAGTATTAGACAAGAGGGATTAGCTGTTAACATATTCTAGGGAGGGAGTTCCTATTAATATTGTGCAGATAGATTATTTTTAAAAAACGTTAGTTAAATGATTAATAATGGGTTAAAAAAAAGAATTGCTTATGCCATTGCAATTCTTTTTTTGTTATAGAAAATTATTTTCGTTACAATATGCGAGTACAGAGTCATAAGTGACTCTGTACTCTATAACTTTATGATTAATATAGTTTATTATCTATGCGAATGATGTTAGTTTAATGGGATTAATTGAGAATAGTAAACATCATTATCTAATTCTTCTATTTCATATGCAAATGAATAATAATTATTTTCTAAAGATGTAAAGTAAAATTCAAATTCATCTTCAATAGTGTATTCTTCACCGTATAATGTATCATATGTACCTGTCTTATTATCATAAATATCATATATTGGTGTTATAGTAGTACCTTTTTCTAATGGAAGATATCCACGAGAATAAGTGCTATTAGGAAGCAAATGACTACTATCATTACCGTCCCAAACACCAAGTGTTGTGTATGTTGGTTTGTTATCTGTAGAAAGTGATTCTAATACACGGATAGAACATTCTCTATCATTAATATATACAGGGAAAGAATAAAGTGTAAAATATGCATTTGAATTAATGATATATGATGTTAAAAGTTGTCCATCAGGTAACATAAACCATTCAGTAATTGGAGAAGATGTCACTTCACCTGTAGTTGGATTAAATATTGCTTTATCTTTTTGACCTAAGCATACTAATGTATCATCTATTGTAGTCCATACTGTACTGTAGATGTTTTTAATTTGTTTTGCTGTGTTTGCTGCAAGTATTGTACTAATAGTATTGTTTTTTGTTATAAGTTTTACTGCGTTATCTGTTTCTTCAGTAGTAGTTGTATTTTTTGAAACTTTTGTATTTGTAGTAACATTACTGTACCATGTGTTAGGGAAACCATCAGATACATATTGTGGGTTATTATTAAGTACAGAAAGAACTTCGTTGTTTACATCAGTTCTTCTATCAACAACAGAAAAATCGCCATCATAATTTAAAAAGTTAAAATTAGTCTCAAAGAAATATGGAGATGTTTCCCATGGTGTAGCTACAAAATTATCTATAGTTTTATTTTTTGTAAAATATGTCATATATTCTATGTATTTTAGTAAATAAGGTGAAAATGCTAAGTTTCTATACTCATTTAAATCAACCATGGCAATATCTTCAAAAGGCATATATAAAGTAAGACCTAAAGCACATTTGTCGTTATCAAATTTATTCTTTATTCTGCTATAAATAATAAGGTCTTCAAATGCTTTTTTTAGGTTAGTTATGTCGTAGTTATACATTGATGATGTTTCAAAGAAGTAAATTATACTACCTATATCAACGCTATCACGATCGAAAACTAAAAGTTCTGATTGAAATTTTTTGAGATTCAAATATTCTTCAGGATTGCCAGTCAATTTATCATATAGGAATTTTGTTAAATAATTTATCTCTATACAAGCATTATCAACTTTACTTAAATCATATGTACAGAATGTATAATCAACAGGATTTCTTTGATAAAAATCTTCTAGGAAATCTGTTGTAGAATCACAAATAACTTGACCAAGTTCTCTACCAGTTGTGCTAGGATTTTCTAATATATAATTAAGTAATTTTGTATAATAAAATCCTTTGGCAATGGCAACATCTGCAGAAGCAACCATATAGTTTGCATAAGGTGCTAAAATATTGGCATATTCAAGAGAGCCGGATAGGCATGTATCAAAGGCAACTAGTTCAAATTTTGAAGTCATTTGTTTGTTTATTTTAGCAAATGTATATTCTAGTTCATGAACAGATAGAGAATCTTCTTCAAAATTCTCATCAAAACATAATCCATTAGAAACACCGGAACCATGATTCCAGAAGATAACGCCCATTTTTTCAGCAGGGTAATTAGTAATACCCCAATTTAAGAAATCATATAGTGTATTAGGAGAACCCATGCTAGCATTTGGAAGGCGTTCAATACATTTTAGAAGATTACTATTAGGATCAATCGTATATCTGCCAATTTGATTACTAGTTATTCTATTAGAATGCCAATCTTTGCAACCACCTGTTTGAATAATAACATTAAGATTTTTAATATTTTCTTCTGTAAAATTGGCCCTTAACATTTCATCTAAATCTAAAGAAGCACACTCATAATCTGCTTCTAGATTAGAACCGGTCATATATATAAATAGACTCCAAGTATCTTTTTCGCCCATTGGTTGTTCGTTTTCTCGTTGATTTCGAGATATTTCAAGAACGCCATTTGTATCAATGTTAATAGTAGTGTCCCTTGATATTGACGCATAATCTGTTGTAGTGTCAACAGATACTGGGGTATCAGCTTTAGAATGTAAATGCATACAAAATGTACTTGCAATTACAGATAGTGCTAAAGCACAAGATAATAGATTTTTTTTGTTTAATTTCACCATAATTTATACTCCTTACTCATTATTTTAGTGTCAACTTTTCACCTCATTTGACACAAACCCTATAATTATTTAAATTAATCACATAAACAGTATACAATATAAAGTATTTTAATATAATTATATATTTCTAAAAATAATGAGAATAAACTATAAACAAAGGTGAGGTTCCAATTTGAGCGAAGCTCAAATTATTTATTACTGATGCGAACAACGCTTTGTTCTTGTTTGAAGAGATATATAAATGAAGTGACGCACACAATTATTGATAAAATAGCAAATACTGTCCATAAATTTATTTTTGCATCATCGCTTGTAGTAGGTGAAGCATCAAGGGCATCAGTTTCATTAATATCTTCAAGTTCATCAGTTGGATTTTGTTTAGGTTTTTCTTTATCCGTTTTTATAGTAACATTTTGTGTTTTATTATCGCTTGTTTTGTTAGTGAAAGTATAGTCAATTTGGTTTGAAGTTTGGTTTATAGAACCAGTTGTAGTTTTTGTTTCACTCTTAGATGTAAAGTTATCAGTAGCTTTAATAGTTTTAATAGAAGTACCATCATCAAGAGAAACAATAATCTCAAACTTAGTAGTGACAGGTATATCTTTTATAATAAATTTGTCACCAGGATTAAGTTGGATTTTACCATTTACAGTAGCAGCTGTTTCTTTTGCTTTTTCTGATTTGTAAAGGTCATATTTGCCCTTGTAATAAATAGATTCACTGTTACCACCAAATACATTGCTATATTTTATTATGTAAGTAAATGTTTTAGTTTTGTAATCTTTAAATTTCTTTTTATATGAATCAGTAACATTACATTTCACTTCTAAATCACCAATATTAGGTGTATTTATATAACTAGCTGTAAGAATAGGTGTTTTATCACCTGTTTTATTAGCAAATAAAAATGCTTTGTCAACAGTTGCACGAGAGTCTGTAACAATTAGGTTGTTACCTTTGCTTAATTCAGTGCTAAGATCCGTTAATGTCCATTTAGTTGAATAAAGTGTTGTTAGGTCACGACTACTAATTTTTAATGCTTTCTGTTGAACTAAAAGATTGTCTTTTTTATCAAATTCATTGGAAAATGTAATTGCTTCATCATTTTTTATTTCTATTTCATCTTTTCTAGTAATAGTTTTATCTAAAACATCATATACAAAGCTATCTTTATTCGCAACTTTTGATGTTTCATTTTTGAAAGTAGAGCCTACATTATCTGCTTTAACTTCATTAGTTACAGTTAAAATAGAAGGTTCAGGTAGGTTGAAACTCATTTTCATATTAGCTACATTTAAACCACGTTCCATATAGAATAAAGTTAAAGTATGAGTTTTTGATACATCTTTTAATGATTGTTTTAACTTTGCTGAAAATTTAGTTTTGTGGTTGTTTAATACACCCATAGCATTAGTAATTCCTAAAGATGAGAAAGTATTTTCTCCAGTTTTAAAGGAAGACAATGAGTGAGATGAAAAGGCAACTGTGTTATTTTTTACTTTGTTTACTGTAGATTCGCCAGTTGCAAAGTTTATACTACCTTCAACTTCACCATGATTACCACCTATATCAAGGGCAAGAATACCATCAATGAATACCCAAACATCATCGTCGCCTGAGAATTCAAATACCATATCTTTACCACCTATTTTACCATCTTTAGTCATATTAAAAGGAAGTTCAATCTTTACACCATGTCCAAAGTTAAGGCTTTCTGATTTACCTTCACTAGCAGTATTATAAGGGAAGAAACCAAATTTTCCTTCAGCATCTTTAACTTGTTCAGATGTTTTGTTATATCCAAGGTAGTCAAGCTGACCACTGTTATTCATTCGAACTGTGTCTTTACTACTATAAAATTCATAGTAAATTATGCCATCTTTTTCAACACGTCTGAAAGGGAAGGCAACATTCTTTTTTACAGAACCAAGTGTTAGCTCAGAATCATTAAATTTATTTTTAGTTAAAAATTCTTCATCAAAGAATGGTACTTTGGCTGATTTACCGTTACTAGGATTTGATTGAGTTAAATGTGTGTTTCCAGAACTATCAGTCATTAAAGTATCATCTATTAATCCTTGAGTTGCTACTGCAGATACTTGTCCCCAGTTTGCAGCAGCCCAATAATTATTTTTCTTATATAATGCTTCATCTTGAGGATAACATATACCATCCATATCAATTAATGCACCTGGACGTCCTTGATATAAAGGATATTTGGCAGGGCATAAATTAGGGTCATTATACTTCATAATAGACATAAGTTTTTTGTTAAATTTAGAAAATGTATTTTTACCAGAAGAAAGGGCGTCTGTAATTTTTTTTGGAGTCGAATCTTTACCAACTTGAGAGTCAGAATAATAATCATAAAATGTTGAATTGGCTACATATAATTCTTCACCTTCATAAGTCATGGATTTTAATGCAGCCTTAGATTCAGCTATAGAACTTTTTGTAATAGATGCAGAAACCTTCTTTTGTGCAGAAGCATTATTTATACCTATTAAAGCACATATAAAAGAAGCAGCTATTACGCTAATAGTAACGGTTTTCTTTAAATTCATATTGTATTTTAAAGTGTTTAAAAGACCCATATTTTCATCTGGTGTATGAGTCTTAGTTAATGAGCCTTCAATTTTTTTAACTTTATCTTTTTTTTCTAAATCCATAATATGCCTCCGTTCTAAAAAGAATAATCGTGCAATTCTTTTTTTATACATTAATCCCATGTTAATAGTTTATAGTTAAGAATAAAAATTTTTAAAACTGTCGTTATAACATATTTCGTACAATTCACTTGATAATTTATATTACTTATATTAAAATAGAATTATATGTATTGTTAAAATTTGGAAAAAGTGATATAATTATGTATTAATATTTTGAAATGGCAGTGGTGAGAGATGAAAAAGCAAATAGTAAGTGTCATCATTGAGAATGATGGATATGTGGTTAAAGCACCACAAGGACTATCTTTTAATAAAATAATGCCACATAATATATACAAGATACCTAATGTACCGTTTTACCATTCATCATGGGATTATCATGGGCAGTATATTAAACCAGAGATACATGAATTAAAAGAGTGTATAATGAGTTATTATGGTAAATTAAACGGATGTTATGGTCTAATAGGAATTCCTTCAGATGCATTACCAGTAGATATAAGAATGATTGAAGAGACATTTCAGATAATGGGATTTCCTAAAAGTATGTTAGTTAGTAAAACATCATTACTAGCAATTAACGGTGTGGATAGTTATATTGCATTATCTGTATCTGAAAGATTAGTTATACTAGAATGGTTTAGAAGAGGTAATGTTATGGAAACTATATTCTATAACAAGAGTGCTGTTAACCGTAATAAATTATTTAATGATATAGGTAATATAAGATATAAACAGAATGATAATAATATGAATATATTCATATTTGATGGTTGCAATGAACTAACGGAATTATATGATATTGGACAAGTAATAAGTGTACCAGAGATGGTAGAGATGATAGAAGATGCGTCACATATAGTATTTGATCCTGGATATCAGAAAAGTATGCGTGGTAATGCGCGAAGATAAAGTTGTTGAGAAAAGCATTTGACAAAATAATATGATTTAGCAATTTAATATAAGAAAATAGAGCAAAAAATATACTATAATTTAAGGATAAGCTAAAAGGCATATGTTAAATTATAGTATATTTTATTTTTAATCAGATTTTTCTTTATTGGCTTGTTTTCTTTTTGAATTTCTATATCCATTAATAATAAGTTGCTTTGCATAAGTCATTTCTTCAGAGGTAGGAATAGGTGTTTCTAATAAAGGATAATAGATGTTTAATTCTTTATATTTTTCAATAGCCATATTATGATATGGTATTACATCAATAGCCTTTATATTAGAAAAATCACCTAGGAATAAACCTAGTTGATAAAGGTACTTATCATGAAGTGTTATTCCAGGAATAACTACATGTCTAATCCATACATCTTTGTTATTATCCTCAAGATAATGTAAGAAATTAATTATATTAGTATTAGGCTGTTTAGTAAGCTTAACGTGTTCAACACTGTCAATGTGTTTAATATCAAGTAAAAATAAATCAGTTACTGCTATTAATTTATCAAATTTCTCAACTATGTGAGGCTTATTTTTGTTGAATGTTATACCAGATGTATCTAAGCATGTATGAATACCTTTAGATTTAGCTTTTGTAAATAGCTCTATGACAAAATCGATTTGCATAAGAGGTTCTCCACCAGTAACAGTAAGACCACCGCTTTTTAAAAAGTTTCTATATCGATAAAAATCATCTAATATTTCATCTGCAGTTTGTGGTGTTGAGTTATCCGCCTTACCCAAAGACCAAGTGTCAGGGTTATGGCAAAACTTACATCTAAGTGGACAACCTTGTAAAAATACAACATATCTAAGACCAGGACCATCAACAGTACCTGTTGTCTCTATTGAATGAACATAACCCACCATATTGTTTCCTCCATATCTATAAATAAAGTAATTGTATACTTTATATAGTAACAAAAAGGCGTAAAATTATAACTACCTTTTTATAATTATAATTTTACGCCATAAATTTATATAATGCAATTAGTTTATAAATTTATAATTTTTCATGGAACGTACGAGAAATAACATCATCTTGTTGTTCCTTAGTAAGCTTAGTAAAGTTAACAGCGTATCCAGATACCCTGACTGTTAATTGAGGGTATAATTCTGGGTGCTTTTGTGCATCAAGTAAAGTTTCTTTTGAAAAAACATTAACGTTAAGGTGATGTCCACCCTCATCTGTATAACCATCTAGTAAAGAAATTAAATTATCTATTTGTTGATTTGACATATTATACCTCCGTTCTGAGAAATTTATTCTCGTATATCAAAATAATCTGTTTTGTATCTAATTTATATTTTATAACTCTTTTAGATCTATATGAAGATTAGGAATCTTACATGGATTATTACCACATTCAAGTGCATCTAAATCAAGAGCATCGTTAAATAATACAGTATCTTTTCCAAGTGCATTTGGAATAATTGAAAATGTATTAGATATTCCATCTTGTGCATTCTTAAATGGTAATTTAGCTACTGATGCAAGTGATGCAGCTGCACCGTGAGTATCACGATTGTGCATTGGATTGGCACCAGGTGCTAAAGGTTCTCCCATAATACGACCATCAGGAGTGCTTCCTGTTTTCTTACCATATACAACATTAGATGTAATAGTAAGAATAGAAGTAGTAGGGATACTATCTCTGTAAGTGTGATGCTTTCTAATCTTATTCATAAAGTTGTTAACTAAGTCAACTGCGATTTGGTCAACTCTATCATCGTTGTTACCAAATTTAGGGAAGTCACCTTCCACATGGTAATTCTTAATGATTCCATTGTCATCGCGTTCAACCTTAACTTTTGCATATTTAATGGCTGAAAGAGAATCTGCAACAACAGATAAACCTGCGATACCTGTTGCAAAGTAACGTTTTACATCTCTATCGTGAAGTGCCATTTGTATCTTTTCGTAGGAGTATTTGTCATGCATATAATGAATTACATTAAGTGTGTTAACATATAATTCTGCTAACCAATCCATCATAACATTAAACTTATCCATAACATCATCATAGTCTAAATAATCACCTTCAACAGGACGGTATTTTGGTCCTACTTGAATATCTAGACGCTCGTCTACACCACCATTAATAGCGTAAAGTAGACATTTGGCTAAGTTAGCTCTTGCACCAAAGAATTGCATCTCTTTACCAACTTTCATTGAGGAAACGCAACAAGCAATTGCATAGTCATCTCCATGAGCTTGGCGCATTAGATTGTCATTCTCATATTGAATAGATGAAGTTTTAATTGACATCTTAGCACAGTACTCCTTAAATTTACGAGGTAGTGAAGATGACCATAAAACTGTCATGTTTGGCTCAGGAGCTGGTCCTAAGTTTGTTAGTGTGTGTAGGTAACGGAAAGAAGTTTTTGTAACAAGAGTTCTACCGTCTAATCCCATACCACCAATTGCTTCAGTAACCCAAGTTGGATCTCCAGAGAATAGAGTATTGTATTCTGGAGTTCTAGCAAACTTGATAATTCTTAGCTTCATAATAAATTGATCTATATATTCTTGAGCTTTAGCTTCTGTAATAACTTTGTTATCTAAATCACGTTGGATATAGATATCTAGGAATGAAGCAGTTCTACCAAGACTCATAGCAGCACCGTTTTGGTCTTTTACAGCGGCTAAATATCCAAAGTATAACCATTGAACAGCTTCTTGTGCATTAGATGCAGGTTTTGTAATATCAAAACCATATATTTTACCCATTTCTGCTAATTCAGTAAGGGCTCTGATTTGTTCAGATAATTCTTCGCGAAGTCTAATGGTATCACTGTTCATAACCCCATTTAAAGAAGCTTTTTGATTTTCCTTATCAGCGATAAGCCAATCAGTTCCGTATAGAGCGACACGTCTATAGTCACCAATAATACGGCCTCTACCATAAGCATCTGGCAAACCAGTAATTATAGCTGATTTTCTAGCTAGTTTCATCTCAGGAGTGTAAGCATCAAAAACTCCTTGGTTGTGTGTTTTTCTATACGTAGTGAATATCTCGGATATCTCATCGTCTACATGATAACCATTTTGAGTACATGCATTTTGTGCCATTCTTATACCGCCATATACATGTAATGGTCTTTTGAGTGGTTTATCTGTTTGTAGACCTACGATAGATTCTAAATCTTTATCAATATAACCTGCAGCATGTGAAGTGAGGGATGATACAACTTTAGTGTCCATATCAAGTACACCACCAGCTTCACGCTCTTGGTTAAGTAAATCCTTAACTTTATCGAATAGTTTTACAGTGTTTTCTGTAGGCTCTGCAAGGAAACTGTCATCACCTTCATAAGGTGTGTAGTTAAGTTGGATGAAATTTCTTACATCAACGTTATGCTCTGTCGCCCATTTTCCGTCTTTAAATCCTTTCCATGCTTCTAACATATGCCTGCTCCCTTCTTGTTAAATTAAAAATACTAAACAAATAACATTTGGCTTGAAACTTATAAATCAAACCATTAAAATTATACTGTTTATACGAAAAATAGTCAATGGAATTAGATTGGTAAAAATCGCATATCTAATATATAAAAAAAGCATAAAGGAGAGTAATTATGATATTTGAAACACATGCCCATTATGATGACAAAGCCTTTGATTTAGATAGAGAAGAGCTATTACAACAACTTCCAGAAGAGGGAATAAAATATGTGGTAAATGTAGCGGCTAACATGGAAGGAAGTAGAAAAAATTTAGAAATTGTTAATAAATATGACTATATATATGGGACTGTAGGTGTACATCCAAGTGACACAGAAGAATTAAATGAAGAAACATATAAAGAATTAGAAGAATTGTCTAATAATGATAAGATTATTGCAGTAGGAGAGATTGGCTTAGATTATTATTGGGATGAACCAGATAGAAGCATTCAAAAAAAATGGTTTGAACGACAGATAGACTTGTCAAAGAGAATTAATAAACCAATTGTTGTTCATAGTAGAGATGCAGCAAAAGATACATTGGATGTTATTAAGGCAACGAAGGCCTACGAAGTAGGAGGAGTAATCCATTGTTTTTCTTATGGCGTTGAAATAGCAAGAGAATATTTGAATATGGGGTACTACATAGGTGTTGGAGGCGTTGTGACATTTAAAAATGGAAAAAAATTAAAAGAAGTAGTTGAATATGCACCATTGGATAGAATTGTCCTTGAGACAGATTGTCCATATTTGGCACCGATGCCATTTAGAGGAAAAAGAAATGATTCTACAAAGTTGCAATATGTAATAGAAGAAATTGCAGTTATAAAAAATATTACACCAGAAGAAGTAAAGAAAGTAACATATAATAATGCTATTAATATGTACAAACTAAATATGTAGATTATATAGATAGGGAAGAATAAGGCCTGCGAAAACTTTATTGCTAATATTTTTATCAGTATCAAATGTTTTTGTAGGCTTATTTTGTATATTTATATTCCAGGATTATTTTTTAGGGGAGTTTAAAGTTAATAAGTGAGATAAATATAAATAAGTATAAATAATAAATAAAATATTACAAAAGTATTAACAGATATTACAAAAGATGTTATAATGTGTATATGGGAAAAGTTGATGAGAGTTAAAGGGGGAGTAAATATGCCAAGTATAGATATTAATCAATCAGATGTTCTTAGTCATTCATCGGGGATAAAAGGGGGAGCGTCCTCTATACAGGTAAAATCCCTTTCACCACAAGATTCAGAAAGTACAATTTCGGGAAATGTAGAATGCCAAGCAGCATTTATTAAAAGTCAAACAATGTTATCTCAATTAATGTCAGCTGTACAAAGAGAGGCTAATTTAATAGAGCAATTAGGGACAGAGTTTCAAGAAGCAGATAAATGTTTGGCTGATATGGTAAGTCATTTATCTAGTTAATGATAGTATATAGGTAGGATAATTGGATAAAGGAGATTTGAATTATGTATTCTAATTATGATTTTAGTTATGAGTATTATTATAGTAAAGACATGTTAGATAATTCAGCAACGCGAGAAGATGATTTTAGTTTTGAAGATGATGGTACTAATAATGGAACATTAGATGGATACAGAGAAGAAGAAATTAGAAAGCAGATATTTGAGGCAGAAGAAGAATTAGACCAGTGGAATACAGTATCTCGTAATATACGAGAGATGGAAAGTTCAATCGCATATGAGAATGCAAGAGAATTAGAGCGAATAGATAGAATGAGAGAGATAGGCTGTAAAGGTGACATAGTATTGCAACAGCTATGGGAGATGAAAGCAGAAATTCTAAATTCAATTAATAGAGATAGTGCAGATTTTGGAGAATTATTTGAAGAAGAAGATAGATATAAACAAAGTGATTATGAGTCAAAAATAAATGGATTGTATGGGGAATTAAGAGGTTATTAAGAAGTATATGAGGGGGAAAATGCTGTGGATAGAAGTTCAAAATTAATACCAAGTAATTTAATAGAACAATGTAATGCAGCTATATTAATGCTTGCACAAGATAATGATAGATTAACAAGTGTAGCTCAAAGTATTGACACATTTGTTAATGATACATCTATAAAATCAACAGCATTTGATGCACTAAAAAATCAAATGGCCAATTTCGATGCAGCAATTAGTCTTATGATGATGGCAAATGATGCTGACATTGAGGCATATACAATATTATCAGGTATGGTAGGTAGTGAAGAACTAGACGGAGAAGTTTTGTTTGATCAGTTAGAAGAGGCTGAAAGATCAAAAAAAGAGGCAGAAAGTAAAGTAGAACATTATTCAAGCTTGGCTTTAACAGTACCAGGTTGTGAAACGCTTACTACATATAATAGTACAACTCTTATGAATTATAATAAATTAATACATGCAAGCGAAGAAATAATAAAGAAGATAAAAGAGAAAATGGAACTTTATGATGAAATAGAGTCAAAGAGTAAAGGGTTATTTGAAACAGGAGAGAACCTTCGTAATACTGCAACTAGTGTTGTTCAAGAAATTACTAGTTCAGGATTTAGTGGAGGCAATTATATAACAGCAGATGCAAGTGGTGTTCATGCAGCAATAGATAGCAAATTAGGTGCATTGGGATTAGGAACAGTTGCAATGGGAGCAACAACTAAAGATTCACCATTTTCTACTAAATCAGATACTTGGGTATCAACTTTTAAAGAGTCTGAAAAGGTAGAAATGGATTTTAAGAAAAAGAAAGCATATTTTAAATATAAATCAGAATATAGATTTTCTTCAATATACGATGAGGTTAAATATGAGGGAGAACACTCTAGCGGTTCTTTGAAATCATCATTTGGAAAAATTGATGTGGATACTCAAGCAAAAGCTGTATTTTGGAATGATAAATCTATGATTGAGCCACAACTAGAAGGTGAGATAAAAGCTGAAGGTAGTATATATGAAGCAAGAGCTGATTATAAAGTAGGGACAGACAATGTGTATTCTAAAACAGAGCTAGAAGGAGACATTGGAGCTATTACTGCAAAAGGAAAGCTAGGCTTCAGTAAAGATGAAGATGGAAAAGGATACGATGTTGGCGGAAGTATAGATTTAGATGCATCAGTGTTTAGTGGAGAAGTTAAACAAAAATTCAATGTATTTGGCTATGAATTAGAATTATCTGCAGAAGGTAAAGCTTTAGGTGCAGGATTCGAGGCAAAAGCAGAATATGATTCAGGTATGTTTGACTTTAAAGTAGGTGCAACAGCAGGTGTTGGTGGTAGTGTAGGTATTAAATTTGGTAAGGCAATGCCAGAAATGGAAGAGCCAGTGGTAATACCTTAGAAAAAAGTAAATAATAGGAGTATTAGTAATATTATTTTAGAAAAAGTAAAGGGTAGAAATATTAATAATACTATCTTAGAAAAGCGTAAATGATAGAAATGCCAGTAATACTATCTTAAGAAAAAGCAAATAATAGAAATATATTATTAAATATAAAAGCACGCTAACAGTTAGCAAGTTTAGGCTAACTGTTGGCGTGCTTTTCCAGTAGATTCTCGTTTAATAAATTCAGCTCTTAAAGTCATTCTACTAATAGAAACATCATTGATTAAACTATCTAATAAAATGTATGCGCTTTTGCCTATATTTTTTCGGTCTTGTCTAATAGTAGTAAGCTTTGGTGTAAGCTTACTAGCAATAGGAATATCATCAAAACCAATTACACTTACATCATTGGGAACAAATAATCCCATTCTATTTAATTCATTTATAACATTAGAAGCAATTAAATCTGAAGCACACATAATAGCTGTTGCATTTTGATCCATAAATATATGTACATATTCTCGTGCACTATCTAGAACATAATAACCATATTTAATAAAATCCTCGTTAACAGGAATGTTATTAGCTCTTAAACTAGCTTCAAATGCCTCTGTTCTAGTCTTGGATATCTGAGAATTCTTATCTCCATTAAGGAAAGCAATATTGCGATGCCCTAAGGAAACAAGATGATTAATAGCTTGAGAAATACCTTCAAAACTATCAGATTCAATGGTTCCAACTTTATTGTTAAATGGAATGTGGGTATCAATAGTAACCGTTGGAATAATAGTATTCTTTAATTGATTTATCCATGGATTATGCATATTAAATCCTAGAAGAAATGCACCATGATACTTATTCTTTATAATAAAAGTATCATAAGATTCAGAGTGCATAAGATTATTGTCAACCTTAATAACGTCAATATTCCATGGAGAACTAGCAGCTGCTTGTTTAAAACCAAGAATAATATCATAGCCAAACTCATCAGGAGATAAATAATCCATTTCATTAATTAAAACGCATAGATTAAGGTTTTTTCTTGATTTAATTTTTTTAGAAGCATATCCAAGCTCAATTGCAGTATCTAAAACCAATTGACGCATCTCATCACTAATATCATGAGCACCATTAAGCCCCTTAGAAACCGTACTAGGGGAAATACCTAGTTTGTTGGCTATATCTTTAATCGTTGCCATATAAAATCCTCCATGAAAAGATATCATTTTTTATCATTTGTTATCATTTGTTACTTATAAAAAGTATAAAGTATTGTAGGTAAAAAGTAAACGATTAAGTGAAGGAAGATTAATATGCAATGTTCTCTTAAATTTGGAACGAGCATAGAAGTATAAAACCCTTGCGGAGCAAAACCTCCCCCAATTTGAACGAAGCTCAAATTATAAAGAAGCCCAAGAACTCTAAAAATTAAACGATGCTAACAAAATTGTTGAAATTGAATAATTCAATAATAGGGTTTAGTATGAAAAATGTGGACAGAAAATTTGAAAATAAAAAAATTATTGTAATTTTGTACAAATATCAATAAGAAAAGTTTGAAAAATTATGTTATTTTGCCGAGAAGAATGCGAATATTTTGTTGACATTTTAAAGGTTAGTTGGTATCATATTATATGGCTAAAATAATAGCTATAATTGTGTTCTTTTTTAAAAAGTGGTATATAAAAGTGGTGATAAAAAGAGTGCAGTTATGAAATATTATTTGGTTTAGAAATGTTTAGAAAGTGAAAGAACTATGGCTAAGAAGAATAAGAACGAATTAGAAAGAGGAGCAGGTATTTTATTACCAGTAAGTAGTCTGCCATCTTCCTATGGAATCGGTACTTTTGGTAGAGAAGCATACAGGTTTATTGACCAGTTGGTTGCTGCTAGACAGAAGTATTGGCAAGTGTTACCTATTGGACCTACAAGTTACGGTGACAGCCCATATCAAGCATTTTCGGCTTTTGCGGGCAATCCATATTTTATTGATTTAGAGATATTAATAGAAGAAGGACTACTTAGCTATGACGAGATCAACTCTTACTACTGGGGAGATAACCCAGAGATGGTTGATTATGAGCAATTGTTTAAAGTACGTTATATTGTACTAAAGATGGCCTATGAGAGAAGTGGGCACAAGAGAACAAAAGCTTATAAGACATTCTGTGAAGAGAATGAATTTTGGCTTGATGATTACAGTTTGTACATGGCTGTAAAAGAAACATATGATCATGTTGAATGGCTTAAGTGGGATGAAGATATTAGATTCAGAGAACCAGCAGCTATTGAACGTTATAGTAAGAAGCTTAAGAACGAAATTGGTTTTTGGAAATTTACACAATTTAAGTTTTATGAGCAATGGATGAAACTTAAAGAATACGCTAATGACAAGGGTATTAAGATTATAGGTGATGTACCTTTATATGTGGCATTAGACAGTGCAGATGTATGGGCACATAGTGATTTATTTGAATTAGATGAAAGAAAGAAGCCGATTAATATCGCAGGTGTTCCACCAGATGCATTTTCAGCTACTGGTCAGAGATGGGGTAATCCATTATATGACTGGAAGAAGATGGAGGAAGATAATTTCTCATGGTGGCACAAGAGAATGGCATCATCAGCTAAGTTATATGATGTAACAAGAATAGATCATTTTATTGGTATTGTTAGATACTTTTCTATTCCTGTCGAGTGTGAGACAGCAGAGAAAGGTGTATATATAAAAGGACCTGGTAAAAAATTGACAGACGTTATAGATGACGCTATGGGTGATAAGCAGATAATTGCTGAAGACTTAGGAATTGTAGTTCCTGCAGTTGAGAAACTTATGGCGCAGACAGGATATCCAGGTATGAAAATTTTGGAATTTGCATTTGATATAGGATGTAATAATGAGTATTTACCACATAATTATAGTAATAGTAATCAAGTTGTATATGGTGGAACTCATGATAATGAAACTCTTATAGGTTACTATGGTGCTAAAACACCAGAACAGTTAAAGTATGCATACGAATATTTAAGAGCATCTAATATATGGGAATTAGTTGATTGTATAATAAGATTGGCATACGGTTGTAACTTAAATGCAGCGATATTCCAGATGCAAGATATCTTATTGCTAGATAATTCGGCAAGAATGAATACTCCATCAGAACTTGGAGGTAACTGGCAATGGAGAATGAAAGTTGACTCTTTTAGAGAAGAGCACATCAAAAAACTTGAATCATATGCTTGTATTTATGCAAGATGTGATATCGAAGAGGAAAGTCCAAAGGAAGAATTTGGAGAAGGAATGTAAGTGCATTAATTGCAATATAACATTTAATTAAGAAGCAATTATATATGGGTAATTAATTGCAAAGGACATTTATAATTAATGGGTGTAAGTTTATAATGATTGGGAATATTTAAAATTTGAGAAATAAAAGGAGGATGTTACGTCGTGAATTTTAAGACTAACGTGGAAAGAATTTTAGATTTAGATTATGGTAAAACAGTTAAGACTGCAGATAAGATTGAATTATATAACGCAGTTTCAAAAGCAGCTATGGGTACAATTCAAGGAAAGAACGGCTTAGATGCAGAAGGCAAGAAAGTAGCATACTTATCAGCAGAGTTCTTAATTGGTAGATTGGTATACAGCAACTTATTAAACTTAGGTCTATTAAACCAATTCAACGAGTTAATGACAGAGAATGGTGTGGATATAAGAGTATTCGAAGATATCGAAGATGCAGCTTTAGGTAACGGTGGACTTGGACGTCTTGCAGCTTGTTTCTTAGATTCAGGTGCAACAATTAATGTTACACTTAATGGATATGGACTTCGTTACAAATATGGTTTATTTAAACAATATTTTGAGAATGGTTTCCAAATGGAAGAAGCTGATAATTGGCAAAAATGTGGAGATCCATGGTCAGTAAGAAAAGAAGACGAGAGAGTTATGATTAACTTCAAAGGTCAATCAGTATATGCTGTACCTTATGATGTTCCAGTTATCGGATATGGTGCTAAGACTATAAATACACTTCGTTTATGGCAAGCAGAACCAGTTGAAGAATTTAACTTTAAGTTATTCAATGAGCAAAAGTATGATAAGTCTGTAAAAGAGAAGAATGATGCAGAAGCAATCACTAATGTATTATATCCAAATGATGATACAGATGCAGGAAAGCAATTAAGATTAAAACAACAATATTTCTTCTCAAGTGCATCACTACAAGACATGATCAAGAGATATAAAGCGAAATTCGGATCAGATTTCTCAAAATTCTCATCTGAATATGCAATTCAATTAAATGATACACATCCAGTTGTGGCTATACCAGAATTCATTAGATTAATGATCGAAGAAGAAGGTATGACATTTACTAAAGCATTAAAGATAGCAAAAGAGACATTTGCTTATACAAACCATACAGTAATGGCAGAAGCTTTAGAAAAATGGGGTGTAACATTATTTAAATCAGTTATACCTAACGTATACAAATACGTTGTATTAATAAACAAGGCTTTAATTAAAGAATTAAAGACATTAAATGTTAAGGAAAAAGACCAAGCACAATATTTAATTATTGATGAGAACGACACTATACATATGGCTCGTATGGCAATATATGCAAGTCATTCAACTAATGGTGTTGCTTGGATTCACACAGAGATCCTTAAGAATGATGCACTTAATGAGTGGTATCAAATTTACCCAGACCGTTTCAATAACAAGACAAACGGTATTACACAACGTCGTTGGTTAGCTCTTGCCAACCAAGAATTATCAGGATTCATTAACGATAAGATTGGTAATGAGTGGGTAACTAACTTAGATAAGTTAAAAGATTTAGAAAAGTTTGCTGCAGATGATGCTGTAATTAAAGAATTTTCAGAGATTAAAGATATTAAGAAGCGTCAATTAGCTGATTATATCTTAAAGAAAGAAGGAGTTACAGTTAATCCAGACTTTATATTTGATATTCAGGTTAAGAGATTACATGAGTATAAACGTCAATTACTTAATGCATTCTCAATCCTTGATATATATTTTGGTTTGAAAGATGGAAGAATAAACAAGAACGAGTTTAATCCAACTGCATTTATATTTGGTGCAAAGGCAGCTCCTGGATATTTCAGAGCAAAAGGAATTATTAAGTTCATCAACGAAATAGCTAAGATGATTAGCGCAGATGATGAAGTTAAAGATTTACTTCAAGTTGTATTTGTATCAAACTACAATGTTTCATATGCAGAGAAGATTACTCCAGCAGCAGATGTTTCAGAACAAATTTCAACTGCAGGTACAGAGGCTTCAGGTACTGGTAATATGAAATTTATGCTTAATGGTGCAGTAACTCTTGGAACTTTCGATGGTGCTAACGTAGAGATAGTACAACAAGCAGGAGAAGAGAATAACTACATCTTCGGAGCAAGAGTAGAAGACATCGAGAAGATAGAAAAGACATATTCTCCTAAGGATATGTACAAGAAGGAGCCAAGAATTAAGAAAGTGGTAGATACATTAATCGATGGTACTTTTGATGATGAAGGAACTGGAATGTTCAAAGAACTTTACACTTCATTATTAGAAGGAGCTCATTGGCACAAAGCTGATAACTATTACTTGTTATTAGATTTACTACCATATTGTGACGCAAAATTACGTGTAAACAAAGATTATTCTAACACAATTGAATTCAGAAGAAAGTGCTTTATGAACACTTGTAATGCTGGTAAATTCTCAAGTGATAGAACAATTTATGATTACGCAACTGAAATTTGGGACGCAATGAAATAGTGAGTGGTAAAGGTTAAAGTATCTATTATACGAAGTGAAGTATATTAATAAGTATATTTAGTATCCTATAGTATATATGGTGTATATGTATTTTGTGCTATGTATAAATATTTACATTGTATATACTTGTAGGATGCATGTTGCATATATATTATATATTTTGCTTCGCATATAACGTGTGAAAGCACAACCCACTATGAGACGTATGTCTCAAATCCTAAAAAAGAAAGAGGTATGATTATGATCAGAGGGAAAAAAGTAATCGCAGCTTTATTAGCTGTAGCTATGTCAGCAACTATGTTAGTTGGCTGTGGTGGTGGAGACAAGAAGCCAGCAAGTGAAGGTGGAGCTTCATCAGAAGGTAAGAAGAAAGTTTCATTAAAAGTATGGGGTCCAGCTGAAGAGCAAGATCTTATGAAAGAATTATGTGATGCTTTCAATAAGCAAGATGACAAATTTGAAGTAACATTTGATATTAAGCAAGTAAGTGAAGGAGATGCTTATACTCAAGTATCAAAAGATGCAGGTGCAGCAGCAGACGTATTTATGTTTGCAGGAGACCAAATCTATGCTTTAGCTAAGGGTGGATATTTATTTGATATGTCAGCTCTTGAAAGCGATTTAGGACTTAAAGTTGAAGGCGTATTTGACCCTAACGCAATAGCAGGTGCAACAGTTGAAGGTAAGTTATTTGGTATTCCATTTACTCCAAACATTCCTTAT
The DNA here is from genome assembly GCA_015057455.1 of Lachnospiraceae bacterium. Lineage (GTDB taxonomy): Bacteria > Bacillota > Clostridia > Lachnospirales > Lachnospiraceae > SIG301. Next base: position 105,419 of record SVEH01000005.1, read on the forward strand.
TTATTCTATAACAAATCTATGTTAACAGAAGAAGATGTTAAGAGTTTAGATTCAATTATTGCAAAAGATCTTGGCGCAGGAGTTAAGAACTTTGCTATGGAGTTAAACAATGGATTCTATAACAACGCATTCTTTAACGGTGTTGGATGTACAGTATTTGGTAAAGATGGTGTTACACCAACAGAATGTAACTGGAATGATGATAATGGTGTTAAAGTTGTTAAATACTTAAATAGTATAGTAGCAACTGGTAAGATGCACTTAAGTGCTAACAACGATGAACTTACACTACTTAAAGATGGTAAGTTAGCATGTTGTATTACAGGTGACTGGAACAAAGCTACAATCCAAAAAGATTTAGGTGACAACTATGCAGCAACAGTTCTTCCATCATTTACAATCGATGGAACTTCATATAATATGAAGACTTATGGTAGCTTCAAACAAATCGGTGTTAATGCTAAGTGTAAAGAGCCAGAAGCAGCAGCAAGATTTGCTTATTTCTTAGCTAACAAAGATTCACAAAAGAGAAGATTCGAAGTTAGAGGATATGTTCCAACAAATGTAGAGTTAGCTTCTCAAAGTTATGATGATCCAGCAGTAGCAGCAGTTATTCAACAAGCAACAGCTGAGCATTCAGTAATTCAACCAACAATCGACCAAATGCAAAAATTCTGGGATCCTGCTAAGGATTTAGGAAACAAGATTTGGAAGAAGGATAAAGCAGTAGCAGATGATGCTGCAATTAAGAAAACACTTACAACACTTGTAGAAGCAGTAACTGCTCAATAATTAAGAAATTATAAATTGCTTTAAATATATTAGGAAATTTGTTATAATATTAGTACACGGATGCTTTTATTCATCCGTGTACTGATATAAAAAAGGGTATGTGTAATAAAGTTTAAGGAGGGCTAAGTTTTGACTAAGAAGAAGAAAAGTACGCAAGATAATTTGACAACAAAGAATGTTGTTAACTTGAATAGGTCATTGCCTAAAGTTCTCGTGGACATATTTATTCAAGGGGATATCTTTACAAAATTATCGTTCTTGATAATGGGATTTTCCAATATGGTGCGAGGACAAATTATAAAAGGTTGTATATTTCTTGCAACTGAGATAGCATTTATCTATTTTCTATTAATAGATAAAGGTGGCCTTTTTATGTTAAAAGGTCTTACTACACTTGGCGAAATAGAGGCTAAGCCAGCAAGTGGTTTTACAGCTATGCAGCCTGGTGATGATTCAAGAAAATTCTTACTATTTGGTGTGGCAACAGTAGTATTATGTTTATTGTTTATAGTAATATGGGCAGAAAGTATTCGTTCTGGATATATAGCTCAATTAGCTACAGATGCTAAGAAGAAACCAAATAGTTTTTACAGAGATATAAAAGAGTATTTTGATGGTAAAATTCATAGAACATTATTATTTATTCCAATAATGGGAATTTTATTAATGACAATTATACCAATATTCTTCATGATATGTATGGCATTCACTAACTTTGATAAAGATCATAATGGTGAGATGCAATTGTTTGACTGGAGAGGACTTGAAGCATTTAATAAAGTTCTTAACATGGGTGGTGGAGATAAGTACTCCTATACATTCTGGCATTTATTAGGATGGACATTAATATGGGCAGTACTTGCAACATTTACATGTTATATAGGTGGTATTGTTATTGCAATGTTAATTAATAGTAAGCAGGTTAAGTTCAAAGCATTTTGGAGAACTATGTTTATTATGACAGCAGCAACACCACAGTTCGTTACACTATTACTTATGAAAACATATTTAGCAGAAAACGGACTTTTAAATGGTATTTTAACAAGTGCAGGTATTATTGAAAAGAATATAGATTGGCTTGGTACACCGAATATGGCACGTTTTATGTGTATATTGGTTAACTTCTGGATTGGTGTTCCGTTTACAATTCTTATAACAACAGGTATATTACAAAACATACCAGTTGATTTATATGAAGCAGCTAAGGTAGATGGTGCTAATACGAAGACAATATTCTTAAAAATAACATTACCATATATGTTATTTGTTACTACTCCATACTTAATTCAGACATTTGTTGGTAATATTAATAACTTCAACGTTATTTACTTATTAACTAATGGTGAGCCAACAACAATGGATTATAGTAATGCAGGTAAGACAGACTTGCTTATTACCTGGTTGTATAAGTTGTCTATGGACTTTAAAGAATACAATGTAGCGTCTGTTATTGGTATACTAGTGTTTGCTATATGTGCAACATTATCATTAGTAGTATTCCGTAATACAGGAGCATATAATAATGAGGAGGAATTTCAATAATGGGTAAGAAGACTAGTTCAATGAAAAGAAAAAAGACAGTTATAAGTATCGTATCACATGTTATATTAACTATCCTTAGTGCCATTTGGGTTTCTCCACTAGTAGCATTAATTATTACATCTTTAAGAAAAGAGAGAACTTCAGACAGAACATATTTGTGGCCAAAGGATGGATTTACATTAAATAATTATAGAGATTTATTTATTGATACAGATCCACTTAACTATCCACAATGGATTGCTAATACATTTATTGTAGCGGTATTTACATGTTTAATCTCAACATTTATGGTACTTTCTGTAGCATATACAATGTCAAGATTAAGATTTAAAATGAGAAAGTCATTTATGAATGTTGCATTAATTCTTGGTATGTTCCCAGGATTTATGTCAATGATAGCGATATATTTAATGTTCTCTATATTTGAGTTAAATGGAACATTAACAGGACTTGTAGTTGCTTATTCAGCAGGTGCAGGTGCAGGTTTCTTCGTTGCTAAGGGATTCTTTGATACAATTCCTAAGTCAATTGACGAAGCAGCTTGTATAGATGGAGCTTCAAAGTGGACAGTATTTACTAAGATATCACTTCCACTTTCAAAACCAATTATTGTATACCAAGTATTCACATCATTTATGGCAGCTTGGACAGATTTTATCCTAGTTGCAATATTACAAGGTGATAATGTAGGTAAGTATACAGTAGCTAAAGGACTTTACACAATGCTAGAGCGTGATTATATTAACTTATATTTCACAAGATTCTGTGCAGGTTCAGTTCTTATTTCAATACCACTTATAATATTATTTATTGCGATGCAAAAATGTTATACAGAAGGTGTTGCTGGAGCAGTTAAAGGTTAATGAATATGATTTTAAAAATAAAAGTATGCCAAGAAGTAGGTTAGATCTTGCTTCTTGGCATTTTTTAAAGGGATAGGGTTATGTGTTCATTTTGCAAAGTATGAAAAATAGAAAGAATAAAAATGCTAAAATAACAATAAAAAATGTCTTAAATCAGAGAATTCTAGATTTATTTGGTATATACTATATATAGTGTAGTTTAGTTGAAGGAGATGGTAAGGGTTATGTTAAAAAAGAAATTAATGTTAATGTTAGGTATAATAGTGATGGCTGCATCATTGTGTGCATGTGGAAAGAATAAACCAGATAAGGTTGCAGATGAGCCAATACCAACACTAGGACCATTTGCAACAGAAGAAGAAAAAGCAGAGTATTATAAGAAACTTACAGCTCACATTAAGGTTGAAAAAGCTAATGGTGAGTACGAATATGATAAAGAAGATAACATAATAAATGATAAATATCGTAATTTTTACCAGATATTTGTTGCAACATTTTGCGATAGTAACAATGATGGTATGGGAGATTTAAACGGTATAACATCAAAATTAGATTATATACAAGATATAGGATACAATGGTATATGGCTTACACCTATTACACCAGCTCCATCATATTTTAAGTATGATGCTACTGATTTGAAGGCCATAGACCCTCAGTTTGGTACAGAAGCTGATTTTAAGAAATTAGCAGATGAGTGTAAAAAGAGAAATATAACACTTATATTAGATTTGGCAGTAAATCATACTAGTGCAAGTCATCCATGGTTTATGGATGTAAAGGCTAATCCAGGAACAAGTAAATATACTAGTTATTACAATATAACTAAGGAGAAACTAGGTGAGACTTTCTATGAATTAGGAAATGGATATTATTATGAAGGCGAGTTTTGGGATCAAATGCCAGACTTGAAACTAAGTAATCCAGAAGTTAGAAAAGAAATTGAGAAAGTTATAGATTATTGGATGGGATTTGGAGTAGGTGGATTTAGATTAGATGCAGTTATTCATTATGATGAAGATAATACAGAAGAGAATGTAAAAATTCTAAAATGGATAAATGATTATACTAAGAAAATAGATCCTAACGCATATATAGTTGGAGAAGCATGGGTAAGCAATGGAATAGTGTCACAATATTATGCTAGTACAGTTGATAGTTTCTTTAACTTTGATTTAGGTGGAAGCGAGGGAGTTGTAACACAGGTTGCAAGAGCTCCAATAGGAACTGAAGTGGCAGCAGATTATATTCCAGCATTAAAATCAAATCATAGTTTAGTTAAGAAGAATAATCCAGAGGGAATAGATGCACCATTTTTATCTAATCATGACATGCCTCGTTCACATGCATTTTTAAATGGAGATGCAGATAGAATGAAGTTAGCAATAGGCTTGTATCAAATGATTACAGGAACTACATATACATATTATGGTGAAGAAATTGGTATGGCAGGTGGCGGAGACCAAGATGTTAACTATAGAATGGGAATGTATTGGTCAAAGGCAGATAATGGACAACAACCAGATTCACCACAGGGAGCTACATTAACAAATGCAGATATGACATTTGGAAGTGTAGAAGAGCAATTAGCAGATAAGAAATCAATTCTTAACTATACTAAGAGAATCTTACAATTAAAGAATGAGAATCCTGAAATTGCAAGAGGAGAAGTAAGTGAAATAACTGGAATTGAAGATAAAGAAGTAATTGCAATGAAGAAAACATATAATGGAAGTTCTGTTATAGTTGTAATAAATACTTCAAGATATCCAAAAGAAATTAAAGTAGATAAGTCAAATGGATATAAAGAAATAGTAGGATATGCAACAACAGATGATACAAAGGTTACTATAAAAGATGATACACTAACTATGGCAGGTAATGCATTGGTAGTGTTGAAGTAGGAATATATAAAAGCGTCTCAGCAAAGATTGGTAATAATAGTTATATAAATATAACTATATAGTCATAATAAAAAACTTGTCACATATAATAGTATGTGTGGCAAGTTTTTTTCGGCTTTGTGAAAAAAAGATTAAATAAAATATAAAAAAAGTATAAAAAATATAAATTATAAGTTATAAAATGGATATGAAAATTATTATATGTTATCCTTGTTGTTGCCAGGGGATAGTTGATTAATAAGATAATTCTAGATAGTCTTAAGATTAATTAAATCCCTTAAAAATTATACAATAAAGGAGTATACATAATGAAAAACAATATTTTAAGGAAAGTAGCAGTTACAGCTACAGCAACAATAATAGCAACTTGTATGATGGTAGGGACAGCATTAGCAGGTGTGTCACAAGCAGGATGTCCAAGTACAAAATCAGCTAAGTTTCCAGGAGTATCAATTAAACATGTTAAAGGTCAGTCAGAAGCACAAGAGTTTTCAAGTACATCTACAGCAACTGTAAAAGCATCTGGTAAGTTTGACGGTAAATATAAGTCTGTGTGGGAATCAGAAATGCAATCTATGGGATATTTATATAATGTTTGTCAGACATATTCTAAAGGTTATATAGCAGGCTATATGGATAGAAGCAAGGCTACTGGTACATATAATTTTTATTTAGTGGTAACTGGTACGCCACTTGTGGGTAATGGTGAAGGTGATAGTCAAAAACTTGATTGGGTTGGACAAGATTATTCAAAAAGAATTGAAGTTCGTTAATTAATAAAAAAGCATGTGAGCTCTTTCAATATACTTATGATAGAGTTCACATGCAAATAATAAAATGCAGAAATGGAGAGAATAATAATGAAAAGAGGAAAAATGGGTGTTATATGTATTGGATTAATAATGTTAGCGGCATGTTTAGTAGGTTGTTCAAAAGCGGAGAAAGATACAAAGAAAAATGAAGTAAAGGCTGCTGAAATATCATATGAGAGAAAAAAAGCTAAGGTAAAATTGAAAGAAGATATAGTTGTAGTAAGTGATAATTGTGAGCCTGTTATTAGTAATAATGCAGGCAGTAATGCATTCCAGTTTTTTATAATTACAAAGAATAAAGTGAAAAAAAATGATATAAAAATCACATTTGATAAAGAAAAAGAATATACAGTTAGTGTTTTGCAATATGGTGAATTAGGACATGTACAAGATGGTGATAATGGAGATGTTAATATAAAGAAACGAACTACAATGTCATATAATGGTGTAGATTGGAAAGAATACTTAAAGGTATATGAGAATTCTGATGAAGAGGAATTAGAACATTTTGAGAATAAATATCTAAGTGATTACACAGGCGTTATAGATTGTTATTTTTATGAAGTAAGTGTATCTTTTAATACGGATACAATTAAAGAAGATGATACATTGAAAAAAATGTATATTGAATATAAGGGAAATAAAATAGAAAAAGATATAGATGTTAAATTTTTACACAATGTAAGAAATGAGGAGGATGAGCTTCCAGATGTGTTTTATAGTGTTTCATCTTCAACTGTAATGGAATGGCGTACGCCTAATAATACAGGAGAACTAGGTACATATACAATACAGTATAAAGCAGATAAGAAGTTTGTTATAAAAGGTGTAAATGTAGTTGGAGATAACGGAATTGTTGTAGATAGTGTAGATGTAGCAGGAAGTGCAGTAAATGGAATACAGCAGAAGATGCAAGGTGATATTAGTGTTAATAAAGGTGATACAGTTACATTATATGTAAGGTTAAGAGATGATGATTTCAAGAATCAATTATCATATAATAAAAATGTTATTATAACAATGGATTATGAAGTTGAAGGTGAATTACATCAAGAAGTTTATGGAATTAGATATTTATCAGCTGCACCAATGGATGAACTATATGCAAAATATGTTGATGGTGTGGATATGATGCAATATTATAATGAATTTCATAGTGTAGTTCATTAATATAAAATAATACATATATAATAGTAGTTTAATGAAAAGAGGGTTAGAAGTGAAGAAAATAAAGGGTATAGTAATCGTAATAATATGTTTGATATTATATTGTATACCATTATGGACTATATATAATATTTCAAAGCATGAGACAAAGGAATATGAAATATCTAAGGAAAAAGAATTTAAGGAAAAAGCGTATGGAGAACTTGAAGAACCTGTGAGAACTACTATTGAAGAGTATTATGAAGTGTCAGGAGTGATAACATCTAACACATTTAGAAACGTAAAGTTGCCTAGTAGTTCAACAGATATGATAAATCTGTCGGTTAATATAGAAGATGAAATATATGTTGGACAAAAGATAGGATATTTAGGTAATAAAGAAGTATATTCATCATGCAATGGGATTGTAAAAGAAATTATATTAGAAGATGAGGAGCCTAAATTGAAGGTTTTGGCTTTTGAGAATTTAGTATTAAAAGTTATAACAACAAAAGATATAGCACAGGTTTTAAATGGTGTTCTTAAAGATGAAGAGGACAATGAATATAGTGTGATTAGAAAATCAAATCAATTAGTTGATGGGAAACAAGAAGTATATTTATCTATTAAGATAAATAATAATTTTAAATATGGAGAAGAGATTTCTAATTTAAAGTTATATACAGGAAAGAAGTATGAGGATGTATTGGCAATAAATAAGAATTGTGTATATACTAAACCAGGTATAGAAAAAAAATATGTTAGAATATGTAGTGAGCTAGGAGAAGTAATAGAGGAGCGACAAGTAGAAGTGGCTTATGAAAGTGATGATGTAATGTGTGTGACAGGCGTAGAAGAGGGAGAAAAATGTGATTCAGGATATAAATTTGTAATTAATGGAGACGAATTTAGATTCGATGATAGAGCGCCAGATAGTTCTTTAGAGGAGTAGAAAAAATGAGAGAGTTAAGCATTAAAATAAGAGGACTGAAAAAATCGTATAATAAAGAAGTGTTAAAGAATATTAATTTAGATATTGATAACGATAGTTATTTTGCGATTGAAGGTAAATCAGGTTCTGGTAAATCAACATTTATGAATATTCTTGGTTTAATAGAGGATTTTGATGATGGAGAATATAGTTTTAATGGCATTAATATAAAAAGAGGAAAAGACTACTCCTCCATAAGACTTAATAATATTGGATTTATATTTCAGTCATATAATCTTATCCCTACAATGACATCTAAAGAAAACATTATGTTACCATTGCTATATGCTAATAAAACAGAAGTAGATGTTGAAAGTCTTGCAAAAGATTTAGATATTTATGATCTGTTAGACAAAGATGTAAATATATTGAGCGGTGGAGAAAAGCAAAGAGTAGCCATTGCAAGAGCATTAATACTAAATCCATCCTTAATTATAGCAGATGAGCCTACTGGTAATTTAGATGAGTATAATAGAGGACTAGTGTTTGAGTTACTAAAGCGTGAGCATAAGAAAGGACGTGGAATAGTAATGATTACACACGATCCGAGTACAGCAATGCAAGCTAAAAAAATATATAGGTTGCATCAGGGGGAATTATATGAGAAAAAAGAATGTTTTTAATCACGCATTTAGCATGGTTTTAAAGAATAAGAGGGCATATGCTTTATTATCAGTCACAATAGTTATGTCGTTTACGTTTTTGTTAAGTTTTTTGATTTATACTGATTCAAAAGTAATAAGTGAAAATACAGAAGTCATAATGCAGGAACCTTATTTGTTTGAAACTATATTGACAGATGTAGATGCAAATACGAGATATACATATATTAGCAATTTAAATGGTGTTGATAATACGCAGTATTATATGACAGAAGATGTTTTATTAGGTGATAGTCATAGTGATATATTTAATATACCCTTAGCTGTTCAAGGAAATGCATGGGGAATGCATCTTAGATATCAATATGAAATTGTTATGGAAAATGGCGATCAGATAGAATTAAGTGGAAATCAAGGCGTTGTTGAACAAGGACTGTATAAACAATTACAGAGGAATAGTAAGGGGAAAGAAATAGTTGTTAAAATTCCTATACAATTAAAAAATGGAAATATAAAATATATTGATATAAATGTAATTGGTGGATTTAAAATAAAAAATTCAATGGAAAAAGAAGCCTTGGGTGCAAACAATTTAATTATTTCACATGACGCTATTAAAGAATTAGATTATGAAACAAGTAATACTAGAATGTATATATATACTGAGTATCCAAGTAAGGTGCAGGAAATATCAGAAAATCTATCTTTATTTACTAAATCAATATATAAAGATCGTTATGAAAAGTATCCAAAGATAGAAGAACAATTAAGAAATAAAGCATTAATTGCAGTATTATTATTTATATTGCTAGGAATTAATCTATATAGCAGTTTTAATAATGCTTTAAATGAAAGAAAGTTTGAAATTGGTGTAAAAAGAGCTATTGGAGCAAGTAGTAAAGATATTATATTACAGTTTTTATGTGAAGGAATAATTGTAGTATTTACTAATATATTAATTTCTTCGATGCTATCTGTTTTTATATTTATAGGCTATAAATGGTATATGAATGTAGTGAAAAATACAGTATATATATTTACTGTAAGTGTACACTCGATTGGTATGTACTTAGTTGCAAGTATATTTTTAACGGTGGCATTTAGTTTATTGTTTGCTGTTCAGTCTGCACAAGTAGAGATAATAAAATATATTAAGGGAGAATAATAAAATGTTAAAAAAGCCATATAACTAGATTTACTAGTTATATGGCTTTTTCCAATTCCTTCATTTTGTTCAATAAGAACTTGTACTTAAGTTGAATAGCGTTTAATTCAAATATAGTACAATCTATTAAATCTGGTTCTGTTATATATTCAAATCTGCAATGTGCTGCCTCTAATGACTTTACAGTTGTATCTAATTCAGAAAGAAGAATTTCTTTTTCATGATGATATGTCGAGTTTGGTTTAGATGTATTAGTTGTGAGTTTTGATAAAATATTCATAGTAAATCTCCTTATGAGTTTAAATTTATGTGCTTGTCTAAATTCTTTTGATATATATAGTATAGTCTTAAAAATGTAAAATTATTCCAAAAATATAGCAAAAATGGGGTGTTTTTAAAAGTTTTATTTGTATACCAATTAAACTTGTGAAAGAAAATGAAGAAATTTCAAAAAAAGTGTTGACCACTCTTGAAAATGGGTGTAATATGTGAAAACAACGAACACGAAACTAAAGAAAAGGGAGTGGACTGATAACAAATATATATTGTAGGTGTGAGTTGGAAGTATAAATGTTCTCAGTGGTTGTAAATTATTTTTTGCTTCAAAAAACGAATTTGGTGCACAAAGACGTCAAGTCCCTCATGAGTGAGGGATATAGGAAGCTGAAGATGACTTGTCATCTTTGTTCTAAAACCTTTATGAGAATATATGGGAAGGAGAGTGAAGTTAGTGTATTATGTCGACACAACTTGAGAATATTAGAGAAAAGGTTAAGGAAAAGTTATTACTTAGTATGGTAAGTAATGATGATATAACGGATGTAAAGTTTCAAGCAATAATAGATGATTTGCTAAAAGAAGAATGTAGTGATTCTATTGACAGAGCCAATATGGTTAAAACTATTTTTCAATCTATAAGACAAAATGATGTTATTCAAGATTTATTAGATGATGATGAGATAACAGAGATAATGATTAATGGTTATAATTCTATTTTTATTGAACGGTACGGACAGATTGAGAAGTGTAATAAAGCATTTGAGTCTAATGATAGATTAAGGGATGTGATTCAAAAAATGGTATCTAAGGTAAATAGAGTGGTTAATGAATCTAATCCCATAGTAGATGCAAGATTAGACGATGGTTCAAGAATTAATGTTGTATTACCGCCTATATCTTTAGATGGTCCTATTGTCACAATAAGAAAGTTTTCAAAAGTACCATTAACAATGAAAAGATTGGTTGAAATGGGAGCTTTAAGTATAGAGGCGATGGAATTATTGGAGAAGCTTGTTAAAGCAAAGTACAATATATTTATTAGTGGTGGAACTGGAAGTGGTAAGACAACTTTTCTTAATGCTTTATCTGATTTTATTCCTAAGGATGAGCGTATTATAACTATAGAAGATGCGGCAGAACTTCAGATACATGATATACCTAATACAGTAAGACTAGAGGTAAGGAATGCTAATGTAGAAGGCAATAATGAGATAGTTATAAGAGACCTTATCAAGACAGCACTTAGAATGAGACCAGATAGACTTTTAATTGGTGAAGTAAGAGATGGTGCAGCAGTAGATTTACTTAATGCTTGCAATACGGGACATGATGGAAGTATGTCTACGGGGCATGCTAACTCTGCTAAGGATATGATTAGTAGATTAGAGTCTATGGTGCTAATGGGAGCAGATATGCCAATAAGTGTTATTAGGAGCAAAATTGTTTCAGCTATTGATGTGGTAGTGCATTTATCTAGATTAAGAGATAAAAGTAGATGTGTGTATGAAATTAGTGAAATAGTTGGAATAGAGAACAATGAAATTATTCTAAATAAGTTATTTGAACATAAAGGAAAGCTAGTTAGAACAGGTAATAATTTAATTAATCAAGACAAGATTCATAAACAAGGCTTAGTAGTGTAGAAGGGTGAGAGAGATTAGGGACAGAAGTATTCAACTGATAAACAATAAGGAATTAACTATTATTCTTCTTAAAGGATGTGGGATAATTGGTTTAATAGCCTATGTTTTCTTTAATAATATTTTTCTAAGTATCTGTTTTACTCCATATGTTATATATTATGTAAAAAAACAAAAAATTATAATCAATAATAAGAATAAAGAGAGATTAAAGATACAATTTTTTGAGGTTCTAGAGATTGTTAGTGCTTATATAAAGACTGGTATGTCTATTGAAAAAGCATTTGACCAGGTAGTTACAGATGTTGAGATGTTATATGGCATAAATTCCTCAATATATAATGAAATAAATAACATTAACATAAGTGTTGAGATAGATATAAGAATAGAGGATGCAATTAAAAAATTGGCGAAGAAAATGGATATAAAAGAAATTAGTAATTTTGCAGAATTATTTGAAATATCAATTAAACAAGATGGTAATGTTGTAAATGTAATAGAATCCATATGTAGCTATGTAAAAGGTCAAATAGAATTAAATAGACAAGTTAGACTTTCTATAAATAGTGTACTTCAAGAGATTAGTATTATGAAAGTAATGCCTATTGGAATACTTATATATTTAAGAATATTTTCAAAGGATTATATTGAAGGAATATATAGTAGTGGGATGGGATTGTTTATTATGTTTATAATACTTATAGTTTATGGAATTACATTGTATATAATAGACAGAATGAAACAGAAAATCTTAATTATAGGAGAGTAAATGGAAGTAGAGAGTGTAGCACAAATAATAGGAATAATTAATATAGTATGTATTGGTATTATTGTGTGTGCCAATGTGATTTTAGTTATAGAAACAAAGTGTAAAAGAATTAATAATAGCGCAAGTCTATGCATAAAAAATAATGATAACCTTTTGGTCTGGGTGATTATAAAGTGCATAAAAGAGAGCACAATAAAGAAACTAAAAGCATATAAAACTATACGTAGACTAAATGTATGCGAGGATAGTGTGGTATATACAAGAGCTTATTATGTTAAGAAATATAGTTTGGTAGTTTGGATTTTTTTATTAATGAATATAGTATCTTTAGGTGTTATATGGGGCTTTAAAGATAAGGTTAATAATCGCTCAATTAATTTTATAAAAGACATTTCCAAACCATTATATGGACAGAATTCCATATATAAGGAGTTAGATATTGATATTATCGATGAAGAAGGTCATATAGAAAAATCTACAATTAATATTGAGATAGAGCCTAATAGATTAAGCATATTTGATGAGGTTAAACTAATAAATCAAGCTAGAGAAGAAATAGAAAGAAAAGTTCTAAAGGATAATTCTAATTTTAACAGAGTAGAAGAAAGTCTTAATCTAATAAGTAAAGTTGAATGTGATTCTAATATATCAATTATGTGGAATACTGATGCGCAAGGAATCATAGATTTCAATGGAAATATAGATTATGCCTACCTTGAGAAACAAGGAAATCCAGGTATAAAAGTACAAATAACAGCTATAATTAAGTATTTTGATAATAAGTATGAACATCCAATTGAGCTTACACTATATAAAAAAGAAGAGGATGAACATACGAAAGTTATTAATGCTATACAAAGGGAAATATCAAAAAATAATAAATCCTATAGTCTAAATGGAATATTAATGCTCCCTGAAGAAATAGGCAATTATACTATTAGGTACAAGGAAAAAGAGAAAAATGAATTAGAAAGGTATCTATTATGTATTGTAATGCTTGGATGCGCATGTATATTTGTGGTTATAAAATATAAAGATAAAGACTTCAATAAAGATATTAAGGCAAAGGAAGAGCAACTTATTGAAAGCTATGGAGAGATAGTTAGCAAAATGAAGATGCTAGTTATTGCTGGTATGACTGTGGAAGCAGCATTGAAGAAAATATCCATAGATTATGTGAAGGATAAAGAAAAAAAGAATATATACAATTATGCATATGAAGAGATGTTATATACATATAAAGATATTGAAGTAGGGACATCTAGTATAGAGGCTTTTAAAGAAATGGGCAAGCGTATAGGAATAAGTCCATACATAAGATTAAGTAGTATTATTATACAAAACATTAGAAATGGAACGGATAATTTTATTGATGCTCTTGAATTAGAAGTAAAGTCAGTAGAGAGTAAACAAACAGAACATTATATAAAAAAGGGAGGAGAATTAGGTGCTAAATTGCTATTGCCTATGATGTTAATGATGGGAATAACTCTTATAATAGTTATGTTGCCAGCCCTAATAATAATGTAAATCACAGCTGATGCGTATCGGTAATTATTGTAGGATGACTCGTTTATTAATAAATATTGCATAGAGATGGTCAGTTATAGCACGCATAGAACAATATGATTAAAGAGATTAATAAAACAATAAGTATAAAGAAAAAGAATAGAATATTTAGTAAAGGAATACCAAGAAACTTTTCTGAATTAAAGGAGCTCCTTAAAGAAGAAAAGGGAATGGGAGTTGTTGAAGTAATATTAATTGTGGTAGTACTAGTTGGCTTAGTATTTGTATTTAAAGACAAAATGAATACTATTGTAAGTGGTATGTTTACTTCTATTACAGATGGTATAAACAATGTGGTGTCGTAACACGCACTTAATATATGAAAGAAATAGTAAATAAATTTACAAAAGAGGAAAGGGGTGTAATTACCGTATGGATTACTTTATTATCCATTGTAGTTATTGTATTTATAATGGTTGTTATACAAGGAGTAAGATATATTAACGCTCATAATATATGCTCTAATAGTTGTAATTTGGCAACCATGTCATTAATGGCAGATTATGATTTGGATATATATGATAATTATGGTGTATATGTGATGAATAAAGAGGTTGATAAGAATACTTTTAGAGATTATGTTGAAGAATCTTTAGAGCCAGGATTGTATATGGATAATGTAAAGGTTAAAAATATAGAATACTTGGATGATAAGAATTTGGAAAAACAGATTACTAAGAGTGGAACACTTTATAAATATCTACTTGAGAATTTCAGTTCATATAAGAAGCCATATATAAAAGGATTTATGGATAGAAAATATGCTTATGAGCTGGAGTATATAATAGGTGGAGAGAATAACGACAATGATAATATTAAAGTAATTAAATCAAGAATCAGAGAAAAAGAAGCAGCAGATGTTGTAGAAGAATTAAGTATGACAGATTCAGAGTATGAGTTTTATATTATAGAGCTTCTAGAACAAATTAAGCGAAAGACAATTATAAAAAGAATAAAAGAAATTATTATTACTAATATAAATTCTACATTTGGCAAGAATATTGATATGTCAAAAACTATTATAGGCGTGGAACTTGAAAGTAGGTTTTGTGTAGAAAGTATCTTAGATAGGATGCCATTAGTAGAAAGTATATTTAAAAATATCAACAACAGGCGCACGTTGTCTGTGGAATCAAAATACTTATATTAATAATTGAATTAATGTAATCAAAATTAAACTAATGTAATTAAGAATTAAATTAATGTATATGAAGAATTGTATTACAAAACAAGAGAACAGAAACTATAAATAATAACACATAACTAGATATAACCTTGCAGTAAAATGCAAGGTTATATTATATGAGTAAAGTAAGAAGCAAAGTAAGAAGTAAAAGGAGAAATAAAGTAAGACATAAAGTGATAAGCAAAGTAAGAAGTAAAGTACTAGGCAAAGGAATAATTAAAGGAATAGGAGAGCAAAGAGGTAGTTTAACAGTTGAGGCAACATTAGTGTTAACTATATATCTTATGGCCGTTATTACATTTGTAAATTTACTGCTAGCAATAGATGCATCTGCGCATATATATGGAGCAATGTATAAAGGTGCTTATGAAGTTTCTATGAATATAAAGAAGAATATCGTGAGTGCAGATGCATTTGAAAATAATAAAGTTAAAGGACATATGGATAATAAATATATAGATAAAACACCTATTATTAATGGTATGGATGGAATAAATATTGTATTCGAACATAGTGGTGATAAGGAACAAGACATAATGGTTAAATCAAAATATGCAGTTAATATTCCTTTTTTTAATGTCATGAATGTTGGTTATAAAATGAATCAAAGTATAAAATGCAGAGCATTTACAGGAGATTTAAATAGCAAATCTAATAAGAAATTTGTATATATCACAAAGACCGGTAAAGTTTATCACACTAATGTACAATGTACATATTTGTTAGTGAAGAAATGTCGAGTTTCATTAAATGATATTGAGGATTTACGCAATAGTGGAGGAGGCAAATATGACCAATGTAGAGAATGTAAAAATGAGATAAATAACACAGGGTATGTGTATATCACCAATTATGGAACAAGCTATCATAAAACTATAACATGTTGCACAATAACTAGAACAGTTAGAGCAATAGAAATTGATGATATTAAAGGAAGAAAGGCATGTGAGAAATGCATAGATGAAAAGATAGAAGGGATGGAGATGAATGAGTAAAAATGCAAATGATAATGTAAATTTAAATATATTAAAAGAGGACAAGGCTAATACAAAGACGCATATAGATTTAAGAATATTAAGGGAAGAAAAGGGCATGTTTACCATAGAAGCAACAATAATATGTTTATTTATAGTTGTTATTACAATGACATTGGTGATGAATGTCATAAAAATATACGATAATTCAATAGAGAATAGAGAGAAGGAAAATGAAAGATATGCCATAGAGGCATTTGCAACGGAACAAGATGTAGAGGAATACTATGCAACGGAATAGTTTAAATCGGAACAATCTGGAGAATTATAAAACTGATGTGTAAATTTTATTTAAGATATGGTACAATTTAACAGTGAACTTAATTTAAGAAGAGGGATATAAAATGCATAGATTAATTGGACAATATTTTTTCAATAATAATTATAACGAAGTGCAGTTAAATATAGATGATGTTAAAGTATATGAAAAGGGAGATACTTTATATAGTATTTATAATATGCAGAAATGCCAGTTGACTGTTGAACAATTTAATAACATTCAGCAGCAGTTATATAGTGGTATAGAAAATGCGGGTGTACATATTAATAATAATATTGTATTTATATGTGCAGGAGATGAAAAATATATAGGTACTATGGTTGATGGTATGAAACGCCATAACGATATACAACAGGTGATTAGTATTGTTGATACATCAAGGGCTGTGATAATGATGGAGCAAGGCGCAGAAGAAAGATGGGGCCAGTTATGTATTGATATATCAAAATATCTTCAAAAGGTTACTTTAGCTATGTATGAAAAGCATATTAAGAACGAAGTAAGTGGTGCAGAATGTGAAGATGATGAGTGGGACGTATATTCTAGGTCAACTAATAAAAAGACTATATGGCAAGAGATAAAAAGTGGTCTTATATATGGTACAATTTGGCTTGCAATAATTAATGTTATTCTTCATATATCAACGCATATGGTTGGCTATGAAAAGTTTGGAGCTATAGTTGAGCAATATGCAAATAACTGGATAAGAGTAACTGAACATAGTGAGTGGTATAGAGTTATAACATCTATGTTTTTACATAGTGATATGGATCATTTAGTGGGAAATATGTTGTCACTTTGTGCAATTGGAACTCATTTGGAGAAGATAATTGGAAGAAAAAAGTTTTTGTTTGCATATTTTGTCAGTGGAATTATTGCAGGATTGGCTTCATTGGGGTATAATATGTATTTGAATGAAGATATTAATTCTATAGGAGCGTCAGGTGCTATATATGGAATATGTGGTTTATTTGTTATAGTATTGGTAGCTCATAGAGATAGATTTGGCAAGGGTAATGCAATAAGATTAGTAATATATTTGGTGTTGGTAGGATATTCGAGTTTGTCTACTCCGAATATTGACCATATGGCACATATAGGTGGACTTTTAGCGGGAATGATACTAGGTATATTTATGATTCTTATACCTAGCAGGATGAACAAAAATAAGCAGGTGAATAGATATGAAGATTAATATTTATTATGGTGGTAGAGGATTGGTAGAAGATCCAACTATTTTTGTAATTGACAAAATGGCTGAAGTTCTTGAAGATTTGAGAGTAGAAGTTAATAGATATAATTTATATGAAGATGTTAGAGCTATAACACCTTTGCATAAGACTCTAAAGGAAGCTGATGGTATTATACTTGCAACAACAGTAGAGTGGTTAGGAATAGGTGGCTATATGCAATCATTTCTAGATGCATGTTGGCTATATGGAGATAAAGAACATATGACAAATCTTCATATGTTACCAGTAGTTATGGCAAGCACATATGGAGAGCGCGATGCTCAGATGTCTTTAATAAAGGCATGGGAATTGCTAGGAGGAAGACCATGTGATGGACTATGTGGTTATATAGAAAGTAATCATGTATTTGAAAATAATGAAGAATATATAAGAATTATTGAGAAAAGTGCAGAGAATTTTTATAGAACAGTTAGTCAAAAACTTACTTCATTACCTACAAGTAACAGTGCTGTAACAGATAGATTATTAAAGACTACATCACTTAATCTTACACCACAAGAAAGTGAACAGTTATCAATATATGTATCTGATGATACATATGTTAAGAAACAAAAAGAAGATATAAAAGAACTAACAGATATGTTTAAGGAAATGCTATGGGGAACAGAAGATCATAGGGATGAACCTGAAGAAGATACAGAATTTATAAATGATTTGTTTAAGGCATATGTTGATGATACTATATTTGATGGAGTATATGAAGTAAGATTTACAGATAAAGATGAAAAACTTATAATTAGTATAGATAATGGAAAACTAGATTGTAGATATGGAGAAGTAGTAGAAAAGGATGTACTAATTACTACTAATAGAGAGAACTTCTCAAAAATAATGAGTGGATTAGTAAGTTTCCAAGCGGCATTTATGTCAGGTGAGTTAACAGCGAAGGGGAACTTTAATAAACTTCGAGCATTAGATAAATTATTTAATTTTGATAGTATGTTGGTATAGAAGGAGAAGAAATAATGAGTGATTGTTTATTTTGTAAAATAGCTAATGGAGAATTTGATTCTTTTACAGTATATGAGGATAATGATTTTAGAGCAATAATGGATATTGCTCCAGCATCAAGAGGGCATATAATTATCTTGCCAAAAACTCATGCAACTGATATATTTGATTTAGACGAAGTTATTGCTAGTAAGATATATGTTGTAGCTAAGAAATTAGCTAAAGCAGTAAAGGAAGTAACAGGATGTGATGGTGTTAATGTTCTTCAGAATAATGGAGAAGCGGCAGGACAAACTGTATTTCATTTGCATATGCATGTGATTCCAAGATGGAATGATGATAACATTAAGATTTTGTGGGAACAAACAGAAGTAGAAAAGGATGTTCTCAAGGAATTGGCAGAAGATATTAAAGGAATAGTTAAGTAGAAAATTACATTAAACTATGGGGTTAAGTGAAAATTAAGTTAACAAGTTAGGAAAAGCAAAAAGCTCAAAGGAAGAATTATCTTTCTTTGAGCTTTTTGTGTATATTAAAGATTATTTATTATCGTTTTTAGTATTAGTTTCTTGATTATCATTGTTAGCTGTGTTGTCATCAATTGCTTTCTAATTTTTGTTGTCAGCTTTATTGCCATCAATTGCTTCCTGATTTTTATTGTCAGAGTTATTGCTGTCAGTAGTTTCTTGATTATCGGTAGCAGTGTTATTATTACTATTATCTGGTTCACTTGCAATATCAGAAACTGCATCTTTGCTAGCTGGTGTTGCTAGTTCATTTATCATTCTTACAATAGTTTTTATAGAATCCTTTGAGCCACTTTGTGACATGGTGTCAATATATTGTTGTCTATTCTCATATACTTCATGAATAGCTTTAAGTAAAGTATCACCTACAATTTCTTCTTCTTGAATAACATAGCTGAAACCTTGCTTAGCAAATGAAGCGGCATTTAAAATCTGGTCACCTCTACTTGAAGCAGCAGAAAGTGGAATAAGAATATTAGGTTTATTAAGTGCAAGTAGTTCACATATTGCATTAGCACCTGCACGAGAAACAACTATATCAGCGCAACTTAATAAGTCACATAATTCCTTTTGAATATACTCAAATTGAACATATCCTTTATGCCCATCAAGAGAATCAAACTTCTTACCTTTTCCGCATAAATGTATTACTTGGAAATCTTTTAAAATATCAGTAAGATAATCTCTTATAGCGTTGTTAACAGCAATAGAACCTAAACTTCCACCGATAACAAGTAGAACAGGCTTCTCATTATTAAAGCCACAGAAATCAAGTCCTTTTTGTTTATTACCAGTGAATAATTCTGCTCTAATAGGAGTTCCAGTTAACTCGGCTTTACCTGCAGGTAAATGCTTAAGAGTTTCTGGGAAATTAGCACATACCTTTGTTGCTCCTGGTATACAGATTTTATTAGCTAAACCTGGAGTAATATCTGATTCATGAATAATAGTTGGAATGCGTCTGTGCTTTGCTGCAAGAACAACAGGAACAGATACAAAACCTCCTTTTGAAAATACTACGTCAGGTTTTATCTTTCTAAGTAAACTACATGCTTGTGAATAACCTTTAATAACTCTAAAAGGATCAGCAAAGTTCTTAACGTCAAAATAACGTCTAAGCTTACCAGATGATATACCGTAATAAGGAATATCTAAGTCTTCAAGTAATTTTTTCTCAATTCCATTATAGGAACCGATGTAATGTATGTCATAGCCTTCTTCCTTTAGTGTGGGTATAAGAGCAATGTTAGGAGTAACATGGCCTGCAGTACCGCCACCAGTTAAAACGATTTTCTTCATAACTATAATCAGCCTTTCTATATATGTTCTAGTCGTTATATAATTATTGATTTAAGTAGTCTTTAAGTGCAGTTGCCAATTGATCTGGGCAAGAAGTTGACTTAAAACCACATGTAATTCCTTCTAATCTTTTAATTGCTTCATTAATATCCATTCCCTCAATAAGAGAAGATATACCCTTTAGATTTCCATTACATCCACCAGTAAATGAAACAGATGTAACTTTATTATCTATAACATCAAACTGTATCTTTGTACTACATGTACCTTTTGTTTTAAATTCCATTATAATACCTCCAAAATAAACTAGAATAGTGCGTTGTAAACTTTGACACTATGTAAAAATAATGATATATTTAACAGTAGATTATATGAAGTGAAAATGTTTCACATTACAAACAAATCTAGAGATAATTTTATAATAAAATAGAGATATTATCAAGTGACTAGTGAAAAAAGAAACAAAAAGAAAAAAGATACACTTCAGGATGGAGGATTAATATGTTAAATAAAATAGGTATTATTGGAGCAATGGAAGAAGAAGTAGAGCTTTTGATAGATGAGATGGATTTTGAAGATGTAGTACAAAAAGCTGGTATGTTATATTATATGGGAACACTATGTGGAAAAGAAGTAGTTATAGTAGAATGTGGTATAGGTAAGATAAATGCTGCAATATGTACACAAGTTTTAATAAGTGAGTTTGGTGTAAGTACTGTTATTAATACTGGAGTAGCAGGAGCATTAGATAACCGTTTAAATATAGGCGATATATTAATATCAGAAGATACATTAAATCATGATATGGATACTACAGCATTTGGTGATGAATATGGTATGGTACCAAGAATGGAAACATCAATATTTAAAGCTGAGAAGAAACTAGTAGATATAATTGTTGAATTAGGAAAAGAACTAGAAGGTGTAAATGTTATAACTGGTAGAGTATTATCAGGAGACCAATTTATATCAGATAAAGAGAAGAAGACATGGCTAAAGAAACAATTCAATGGAAGTTGTGTAGAGATGGAAGGTGTTGCAATTGGACAAACTGCTTATAGAAACAGAGTACCATTTGTAATATTAAGAGCAATATCAGATAAGAGTGATGGAAGTGCTCATATGGATTATCCAGAATTTAAAGAAATGGCAATTAAGAATTTAAGAAAATTAGTTATACGTTTTCTAGAACAAGCATAGGTATAATGATAAGTAAAAGAATTATATAGGCTTGAATTTATTGTTATATAGTTGAGAGCATAATATATCTGTTTAAATAATCAAGTTAAAAATGATAAGGTATATGGAATATAACAATGCGTATTAAATATAATAATGGAACAAAATTTATCAAATAGAGAAGATACTATATCGAATAGAGAAGATACTTGTCATAAAGTGTCAAATAACATAAAAATACTGCTTTTTTTGTAGTATAAAGGCGAACGATTTTCCTTTAAAATAAAGGGTTTGTGCTATATAATTAGTAGCGAAACTAATAATAGAAAAGGGAGATGTGTTATGTATTTATACGAAGAAAAAGTAGTGTTTTTTATTTTATTGTCAGAGCTAATAGTAACGGCAATATTTTTAGCTATGGAAGTAATAGGGTATGGAAGGATGATGATGGAGTGTGAAAAGGGAGAGAAGGACAGTTTAGTAATAAAAAGGATAAAAGATGGAAATCTTAATGTTAATAGTGTGGATAACTTTGTGAATAAGTATGTTAGTAACTTCAAATTCTGTGGATTAAAGTTATACACAATTAAAAGGATATGTGGACAACTACTAAATTTTATATTTATAACATGGTGTATAGTTAGTATTTATGGGATATATTTGGAAGTGAGTATCAAGGATGTATTGTGGACAACTATGTTAGGGATTTTGGTAGTAGGTGGATTGTTCTCTATTGGGTATAGTGTGGATAACTTAAAATATGAGTATATTGCTAAGGTGAATTTAAAGAATAATTTGGAAGAGTACATATATTTCAACGATGATAATTGCAAAATTATATATGATAGTTTAAGCAATGAAGTAACACATGTAAAATATGTAAGTGAAAATGAGCAAGAAGGTATGCATATACCATATGTAAGTGATAATGTGGAAAATGGTGTGAATGTGGCAAATTACAATATTGGTAGCCAAGTTATTTCTGGCGTAGATAATGACGAGTGTTATTCAGAAGAGGAAAGTTTAGATATAATAAATTTAGCCTATAATGATTTAATGGAAGAAGAACATGTAGATGTTAAAAATGTAGAATTGGATCCGGTACAGAGAAGAGAGAGATTAAAACAAGCTGTATATGCATCTGATGAAAGAAATACAAATTTAAATAAGAAGAGAAATGTAAGCGCATCGGAGATTTATGAAGTAGATGAGAAGAGTACAAAGGCTACTACTAATAATATTTTGATGACTTCTAGTAATAGAAAGAATTTGAAACGAAGAAATAAGAGAAATGCTAAGATAAAGAAGAATATGGAACGATTAGAAAAAGAAAGAAGCAAAAATGTTGCTAAGAAAAATGAGCTTAATAGCAAGAATTTAGGATATTTGGCAGATTATTAATTAAATGGAGAAATAATTTTCCTTGCTAAATAGATGTCTTTTTGTTAAAATATGTCTGTTATAGTAGACTTACTTAATGGGCAGATAAAGTATAAGAAATATACATATGAAATATAAAGGAGTGTTTAGATTGAGTAGCAAAGTTACATTTGAGTATTCATCAGCTAAGAAATTTATAACAGATGAAGAAGTGAATTATGCGAAGAAATTAGCAAAAGTAGCTAAAGACGAATTAGTAGCAAAGACTGGAGCAGGTAACGATTTCTTAGGATGGATTGACCTACCAGTAGATTATGATAAGGAAGAATTTGACCGTATCATAAAAGCTGCAGACAAGATTAAGAATGATTCAGATGTGTTATTAGTAATAGGAATCGGTGGTTCATATTTAGGAGCGAGAGCAGCAATTGAATTTTTAAGACACCAATTCTATAATACAGTATCAAAAGAGATTAGAAAAACTCCAGAGATTTATTATGTAGGTAATAATATAAGTAGTACATATATTAGACATCTTATAGATGTAATTGGAGATAGAGATTTCTCAATTAATATGATTAGTAAATCAGGAACAACTACAGAACCAGCTATAGCCTTCCGTGTGTTCAAGAAGATGCTTATTGAGAAATATGGAAAAGAGGAAGCTAATAAGAGAATTTATGCAACAACTGATAAGGCAAGAGGAGCTCTTAAGAATTTAGCTAATGAAGAAGGATACGAAAGCTTCGTAGTTCCTGATGATGTAGGTGGACGTTATTCAGTTCTTACAGCAGTTGGCTTACTTCCTATAGCAGTAAGTGGTGCTGATATAACTAAGCTTATGGAAGGTGCAGCTTCAATGAGAGAAGTTTGCTTAAACAAAGAATTTGAAGAAAATGATGCAATGAAATATGCAGCAATCCGTAACATATTACTTAGAAAAGGTAAGAGCATAGAAGTATTAGCAAACTATGAGCCATCAATTCATTTCGTAAGTGAGTGGTGGAAACAATTATACGGAGAGAGTGAAGGAAAAGACCAAAAGGGTATATTCCCAGCAGCAGTAGATTTGACAACAGATCTTCACTCAATGGGACAATTTATCCAAGATGGACAAAGAACTTTATTTGAAACAGTTCTTAACCTTGAGAAGTCACCAGCAGAAATCGTATTAGAGGAAGAAGAAGTTGATTTAGACGGACTTAACTACCTTGCAGGTAAGACAGTAGAGTTCATTAACCAAAGTGCTATGAAAGGAACAATGTTAGCGCATACAGATGGTAATGTACCAAACTTAATGATTAACATTCCAGAGCAAAACGAATTCTATCTTGGACAATTATTCTACTTCTTTGAATTTGCATGTGGTGTAAGTGGTTATATGTTAGGTGTTAACCCATTTGACCAACCAGGTGTAGAAAGCTATAAGAAGAATATGTTTGCATTACTTGGTAAACCAGGATTTGAAGCTCAAAGAGAAGAATTACTTAAGAGATTATAGAATGAATAAAATATAGTAATATTTATATAAGAGAGCTGTGAAATAATTTCACAGCTCTCTTTGTGATGAATAACATATGTTTAATAATCTTCTTCAATGACTTGGATTTCTAGAAAATCAAAGTCGATTGCTTCAATGAAATTGTCTTGGCTAAATCTGGTTTTGTCATGTATTTGAAAATCTTTTATTGTTGATTCTAACCAAATAGGTTTAGATAAATCAAATTCATAACAAATTGACTCAATTGCATCAAATATTTTGCGTGTTCTATTAAGCTCAGTTGAGTCATTCTCTATAACTGTATCTTTTACTAGTCTATTTTCTTTAAAAATTTTACCCCACATGCGAAACATAATGTACCTCTTTCAACTTCTATTCTTAAAACTATAAGTAAATATGTATTAGTATATAAAAATGCTCTTATCTTATTATAGACAAGAATATAGACAAAAGTTATTAAAAGGTTATTGTCTATATGTTATATGCTTTTTATGTCATTACTTACAGTTACTTATTATAAGGTAAGATTACATAATAAGCAAGAAACAATTCATTCTATATTAAATATATGAAAGGACTAAAGTAATATTTATAATAACATAACGGAATTAAAGAAAAACATCGATATATACATAAGGACTGGAAATTATTGGAAAACAAGTGTATTATAAATTGGTATGTAATTTATATGGACAGACTATAATTATATTAGGTATTAAATAAAACGTAAAAATAGAAAAGAGGTTGTAAGATGAAAAGATTTGGATTTTTAACAAGTGGTGGAGATTGCCAAAGTTTGAATGCAACAATGAGAGGTGTAGCAAAAGCATTATATGAGAACTACGAAGAAGTAGAAATGTACGGTTTTCTAGAAGGTTATAAAGGTCTTATATATGGAAATTATAAAAAGCTTACACCATCAGATTTTTCAGGAATCTTAAATGCGGGTGGAACAATACTTGGAACATCAAGAGTGCCATTTAAGCAAATAGATGAGCCAACAGAAGATGGGTTAAATAAAGTAGAGTCAATGAAGAAGAATTACAAAAAGATGAAATTAGATTGTTTAGTTGTATTAGGTGGTAACGGAACTCAAAAAACAGCTAATAGACTTAGACAAGAAGGTTTAAATGTAATTCATCTTCCAAAAACAATAGATAATGATATATGGGGAACAGATATAACATTTGGTTTCCATAGTGCAGTAGATGTAGCAACAAGAGCAATAGATAATATTCACACAACTGCAACATCACATGGTAGAGTATTTATAGTTGAAGTAATGGGCCATAAAGTTGGTTGGATGACATTATATGCAGGAATTGCGTCAGGTGCAGATGTAGTATTACTTCCAGAAATACCATATGATATTAAAGAAGTTGCAAAGGCAATAAAGAAGAGAAAGAAAGCTGGTAAGAGATTCTCAATAATTGCTGTTGCAGAAGGTGCAATATCAAAAGAAGATGCAAAATTATCAAAGAAAGAATTAAAGAAAAAACAAAAAGAAAATACTTATCCATCAGTAGCTTATAAAATAGCAGATGACTTAGCAGCAATGGAAAATGTAGAGGTAAGAGTTGCAGTTCCAGGTCATACACAACGTGGTGGAGATCCAAGTCCATATGATAGAATAGTTGCAACAAGATTAGGCGTAGAAGCAGCTAACTTGATAATAAAAGAAAAATATGGCTACATGGTAGGATTCAAGGGAAATGATATAGTCCCTGTACCACTTGAAGAAGCAGCAGGAAAGCTAAAGGGTGTAGATCCTAAGTGTGATATGATTAAGGAAGCTAAGTTGCTTGGAATTAGTTTTGGAGATTAAGGGGGGTTGATTTACTAGTGAAGCCTAATTAGAGTTTTAGTAGGTTTGCTATTCTAGGGAAGCTTGATTAGAGTTTTAGTAGGTTTGCTATTCTAGGGAAGCCTAATTAGGTTTTTAGTAGGTTTGCTATTCTAGGGAAGCCTAATTAGGTTTTTAGTAGGTTTGCTATTCTAGTGAACACTAATTAAAGTTGAAGAGATATTCTAGTGACGATTTCAGCATATCATTGCGGAGGTTGCTAGTTTTAAGATTAAAAAAGTCATAGTATCATAAAAGTCACGGCTCGCGCCTCGGTAGCGCCAACTAGCCCTTCTATGATTGCGATACTATTACGTCTGTCTAGATATGGTTTTTACAACATAAATGTTGCTCAAACCACACTAGCCATTCGTAACAGCACCGCAATTCATGAAGGAAGATGCCGCTAACGGACATTTTATCGATACTATGACTCTTTTTAATCTTATAGACTGGTGAATGGGGCAATGATATGCTGAAATCTGTCTACTGAGAAGATGAAGAATTGTTTATTTGTGGTAGGTAGACTTCTGTTGGCAGAAAAGTCATGCCTGTAAGAGTTAATAGATGACTATAGGCATGAAGAAAATATAATAAAGATAGAAGAGAATCATGCCTATAGATAGGTAAGGTAGCTAGTAGGCATGAATAAAATATAAGAAAGCAAGAATAAAGTCATGCCTATAGATGGGTAGAGTAGCTAGTAGGCATGAATAAATTATAAGAAAGCAAGAATGAAGTCATGCCTATAGATAGGGAGAGTAGCTGGTAGGCATGAAAAATCAAAAGAAAGTAAGAATGAAAATCATCCCTATAAAGATAGAAGTAACCAATAGGGATGAAGCTATATATGAGGCTATTAGGAAGAATATATAATGAAATGTTATATCTTCAATAGTAGGAGTAGAAAGTAACAATACACAATGGTAATTAATGGAAATTAAAAGAAATTTCTAGAAAAAGTGTTAAGTCTTTAAAAAAATAGACGATAAGATAATTGCTACGACTTAAACCGTACAAATATATGCGCAGTTCTGTGGGAACTAGTATATATAATAATTACATAAGTTGCATTCATTATAATGGTATCGCTAATGACCAGAATAGTGAATTGGGAAAAGACCTTATTATATATAGAAGAAAAATATCGGTTTATATCAAATAAGTGAAAAAAAGGAAAATTTATGTAAAAAAATGGTTGAAAAATAAAAGGAGTCGTGGTACACTTGTCAAAGAGATAAATTCGGCCCTGTAAGAACCTGGAAAAGCCTTTGTTTATACGGGTTTGCAGACTGTTAAGAATTGTAAAAAAGATGGTTTCTTATACATGAAAGTAACTAGAAAGTAACAAAAAGAATAGAGGTAATATACACGTAATATACAAGATTTTGACCGCTTTACAGTAAAAATGTAGAGCTCTTTTTATGCCTAAAAACAGATCAAAATCTATTGAATTTACCAGTAGG
>SVEH01000006.1 GCA_015057455.1 Lachnospiraceae bacterium
TATTATATTCTCTTAAATTTGGAACTAGGATAAAAGTATAAAACACTTGCGGAGCTAAAAAAACACCCGAATTTTGAGCGAAGCTCAAAATTAATTAGGCCTCTGTCAGAATGACAGAGGCCCTAGATACCTACAAATTGTAGTTTATTTTATCTGAAATTATTTGTTCTTTTCATTGATACTGATGCACCAACAGTTAATGCTAGTGACAATGCTGTTAATATAATCCATGTCTTAAGATCTGTGTCATCACCTGTTGCTACAGCGTCATCATATTCATCTCCATCTTTTACTTCAGCATCTTCTAATTTCTCAGTTTCTGGTACTTCAGGAAGTTTTTCTCCTGTAATATCTTCTATTTCTTTATTAGTCAATTTGTCTTCTTCTTCAACTTCTTGTTCTGCCTTATCTCCTACAACAAACTCTACTATATTAGCTACTCTATTAATCTTTCCTGTTGCTGTAGTAGTATTCTTATCATATGTAAAATCACTTGTAGTTTTAACTTTACTAATAATAAATGAATCATCTGTCTCAGCCTTAGCTTTTAATTCTGTAAGTACAGGAATCTTACTAATAACTGCTCTTTGACCTGGTTTTAATGTAATAATTCCATCTTCTGTCTTCTTCTCAGTCTCTTTATCATCTTCATCAATTATTACATATGAACCAACATATGGTTTTTCTTCTGAGCCACCACCAAATACATTCTTGTAAGTAACAACATACTTAAATTCTTTCTCTTTATAATCTGTATGTAATTCTTTATATTTATCTGATGCAGTACATACTAATGTAAACTTACCTACAAGTGGTGTATTTGTATATTTTACATTTAGATTTGGTACACCCTTATTATCTGAATTGGCAAATAATATAGTCTTATCTGTTGTTCTTGGATCATTTACAACTAATCCTGTAGCTTTTGCCATTTCTTTAGCAGTATCTTTTAATAACCATGATGTAGAATATAAATCTGTAAGTACTCTTGTTTCTGATTTTAATTTTGTCTCTTGTACTAATAATTTGTCGTTTGCAGTGAATTCATTTAAGAATGAAACACTATCTCCATCAACCATGTCGATTTCAGCTTTTCTGCTTGTTGTTTTATCTACAACATCATATAAGAAAATGTCTTTCTTAGCTACATTTTTAGTTTCTTCTGTGAATGTTTTACCTACATTGTCGAATTTCAATTCATTCTCAACATCTATTCTAGATGGTTCTGGTAGGTTAAATTTCATCTTCATATTTGATACATACATACCTCTCTCCATATAGAATAAAGTTAATGTATGTACTTTATCTGTATCTTTAAGTGATTGTTTTAATTCATTACTAAAATCTGTTGTATAATTATCATATTTTGTAGGAAGATTAACTATTCCTAAACTATTATCTGTAAAGTTGTCAGCTGTTAATCCAGTTAATGTTCTTGATGCAAATGCAACTGTATTATTCTTAGCAGCTCCTACTTGTGATTTACCTGTTGCAAAATTAATTGAACCTTCCAACTTAGGATGTGCTCCACCTAAATCTAGAGCAAGTATTCCATCTACGAATACCCATACATCGTCGTCGCCTCTAAATTCAAATACCATGTCTTTTCCATCAATTTTACCATCTTTAGTCATTATAAATGGTACTTCAATCTTCCATCCATATCCAAAGTTTAATTTACCAGAATTACTATCTGCTGGTGTGTTTTCTGGGAACATACCAGGTTTTGGTTCTGTATCAACATCTTTAACTTGTTCTGTTGCATTATTAGCACCTAAATAATCTAACTGATTACTTGAATTAAATCTAATAGTATCTATTGCACTATCAAATTCATAATAAGTAATTCCGCCTTCTTCTTCTGTTCTAAATGGGAATGCTACATTATCTTTAACTCCACCAACTGATAATTCAGAACCTGTATGTTTTGTAGAAGTTAAAAACTTTTTATCAAAATATGGCAAATTAGCCTTCTTTTCATTAGCTGGATTAGATTGTGTAATATAACTTTCACCACTTGAATCATATGCTAATTGCTTATCAACTAATCCTTGTGTTGCACAAGCATTCAATCCTTGATGATGGTTAGCTGCTTTCCAATAGTTTGAACTTTCATTAACTGCATTGTCTGTTGATTTCCAAACTTTATTATCTGGAAAATCTCCCCACAATCTTCCTTGATACAAAGGATACTGTGCTGGACACTCCGCTTTTACATTATACTTCATAGCCTCCATTATTCTTTGATTAAAAAGGCCAAAAGTATTCATTCCTTCTTCTTTAGCATCTGTAATTGCACCAGGTGTAGCACCTGTACCTACTTGTGAGTTTGAATAATAATCATAATATGTAGCATCAGCCACATACATTTCCTCACCATTGTACTCTACCTTTGGCAATGATGTTTGTGAAGATACCTTATTATAATTCTTTACAACTGCTGCTGATGATTTGTACATATCACTAATTTTAGAAATTAGTACTACGCCTAACACCATAGTAGTTATAAATGATACCCCCAATAAAATTTTCTTTCCCTTCATTTTTATGCCCCCTTCGCATAATAATATACCCTATTTGTTATACTATAATTTTATCATTATCCATGTGAAAAATCAATTATTTCCTTAATATTTTTTTAATATTTTTTTAATATTTACACATGTTACCTATATTTACTAACTTTTTCCTGTTATAGTAAATATGTCTCACTTTACATTTTTAAATTGTATACTTTATTAAAAATAACCTTTACAGCACAAAAAATCCAACTAGTTGGCGTATCCTAGTTGGATTTTTTAGTAGTAGGTTTAATTATTGGAAGTTATGAGTTAATATTACTCCTTTTATTACTATTTCACAATGGAATATATTATTAACTTTATGGAAAATATGGTTATTTTATTTATATTATACATAGCTAACTTAATAATAATAGAACTGCATAAAGAAGTGGAATATTCTACAATAAAATATTCCACTTCTTTATAAATTACAATATCAATATAATAAATTACAATACCAATATATGTATCAGTCTAAACCATTACACTATTTCGTTCTTCAATTTTCTTTCTATATTCTCTAGATGTAATACCTGTATATTTTTTAAATAACTTTGTAAAATAGTTTGGATCTAAGTAACCTACCATAAAAGAAACATCCTTAATAGAATAATTTGTTTCTCTAAGTATTTGCTTTGCCTTTTCCATTCTATAACTTAATAGCCTATCAGAAAAATTAACCCCTGTACATTCTTTAAATATTCTCGAAAAATAATTAGCACTTAAATTTACCTCTCTAGATACATCTTCTAAAGTTATGTCATCTGCATAATTATCTGCAATAAAATCTTCTGCTATTTTTACTATATTCTTTTCTTTATTCTGATTATCATTGGATATCTTCATTATAATCTCATTTAAATAACTATTGGCACATGCAAATAAATCTTCCTTCCCCTCAGCATTTAATATAGCTGACATTACACTATAATAATCTCCTGTATAAGAATACCATCTCTTACTTAATCCAACTATAAATCCCAACATAGCATTTTTCACTGCCAAATAATCCATAGTGCTATCTTGAACCATTCTTTCGAATATTTCTTCAAAACCTTCTCTTGCACCTAGCAAATCGTCTTTTTTCATCTTATCAAATACATACACTTCATATAAATTCTCATAAGTATCATTACCAAGTTCAACTTTATTAATATCATCACTTATATGAAATATTCTAGAACTCACTTCTTCATTAATGCTATCCTTATTCATATATCTTAATGCTTTTACTGCTTCTCTATATGATTTCTTAGCATCTGTTAAATCCGTATAATAATTGCCAATTCCAATACAAATATCTTTAAATATATGTCCTGTTCGTTTAATAATCTTTTCCGCAACATCAATTGCCCTAGATTTTTGCTCATACTCATCTTCACTACAATACATATTAATATAAAGAACCACTCTATTAGACATTATTGGCCCCACAATACAACTGCAAATTCCCTTTAATACATCCCTATATGTATTATACACCTTACTACTTTTAACTATATCTTCTAATGAATTCATACCCATAAATTCAATAACAACTACAAACCCTGTTGCCTCTTTATAATCAAATAACCTACAGTATTCTTGTAATTCTTCTTCTCTTGTATCATGTAAACAAATTGCATTAATAAAGCCATTTTCCAAAATTGGCATAACCATTCTCATCTTTTCATTTTGTTCTAACTGATGAAGCATATCTAGCTGCCTTTGTTCAATTTTTAGCATTACTCTCTTTAATGATTCTATTAATGCTTCCTTTCTCACCGGCTTTAAAATATACTCCGATGCATTAAGCATAACAGCCTCTTTGGCATATTCAAAATAATCATATGCAGAAACTATTATAAATGCTACATCCTTATTAGTTAAACGAATTTGTTTCATAGCTTCTATACCGTTTATTCCAGGCATATTAATATCCATAATTATAATATCCGGCCTAAACTCATAATTTTTTGCTATGGCATCTTTACCAGATGATGATAGGGCTACAATTTCAAGTTCTGGCACATGTTTTTCTATTATATATTTTACCGAATTACGTGCTATAGGTTCGTCATCAACTATTAACACCTTTTGCATTATCTCACCTCATAATTACATTTCATCTCTTTGTACATCTACTGGAATCTTTATAGTTACATAATTAATCTCCTCGTCTCTTCTTATAAAGATAACATCTTTTCTTTCATATAATAACCTAAGTCTCTTTATTGAATTTCTCACACCTAAAACAGACATATAATATTCTTTTACTTCTGCTTTGTTATTAATTTCATTTTGAGTTTGTTCATCCAACATCAAATCATCTAACATTACACTATTAATTACTTTTTGCTCAATTTCTTTTCCACTACTTAAAATATCAATTATGTAATATTTTTCATTTTGATTTACTAGAATTTTTACAATTCCACCCTCTTCTATAGTATTCACACTATTTATATATAAAAACTCTACAAGTGGTTGCAACGTCATCTTTGGCAATACAATTTCATTAATATCTATGCTATGGTCTAACCTTTTATTATATTCTATACAATCACCATATCTTGTTTGCATAACATTAATATAATTATCTACATTCTCAATTTCTTTATCTAAACTTATATTGCCATCCAACCCATTAAGATTATATCTAAATAATTCTGCTGCATTTTGCAAATATTCACAGGTACTATCATCATCATTAAGCATAGCTAATTGAGCACCTATATTTATTGTATTAAAAATAAAATGAGGATTAACTTGAGCTTGCAATGATGTATATTCTGCCTCTTTTAAAGCCTTCTGAATATTAAGATTATTTATCTTTTCTTTTGCTAATGCCTGTTCTAACATCCTTGATCGTTTTATTTCATCTACATTATTCCTTATACTTTGTGTCATTTCATTAAAACTATCAAATAACTCTCCTACCTCACCTGTAGCCTCTTCATCATACACTGACAAGTTATAGTTACCATCAGCGATGCTTTTTGTCTTCTTGGCTAATCTTTTGATAGGATTAGTAATGCAAATAGAATACAAGGCAATGCATACAATAGATATGGCAAATAAAAACACTTCTAAAACTCTTGACAGTAAACTATTTTGGTTTATTTTCACCTTAAAACTATTATATTGTTTTGTATCTGCTTCTAATTGTTCTCCCATAAGTTCATTAGAATACTCACTAATGTATTGATACAACTTTGTTGCTTCATTAACATTACTATTAGTAATTTTTTCTTTACCTTTTACCATATTATCTAAATGTTCAATGTATTGCATAGTCATATTATACAAATTAACACTTTTTATATTCTGATCAGTATACTTTCCTTTAATTTTAAAGGAGTCCAACTCACCTAGAAGTTCTTTTTTGCTTTTGTTAAATCTTTCAATATCTTTATCTAACTTTGATGCCAAATAATTCTCGTAATTTTCTTTGTGAGCATCAACCTTATCATTAAGTAGTATTATCTTTTCACTAGCAGTAAACACAGCCTCTGATTCATCTACTAATACCTTTAGCAAATTATATCTATATGATTCTATAAGCATAATTACACATACTAATAATATAAAAAATATAGTTAGCTTCATATGTAATTTATTCATATGCTCTTTTATCGCCCTTAATTTATCTTTCCACATAATATACACTCCACTTTATAATATAATGTCATTAAACTCTATTTTACCTTTGGAACTTAGTTTAACTTTTCTGAATATAGGACTTACTTCGTCTAAATCTATATCATTATTCTTTTTAGCTGCCACAAGTCCATTAACTGCATTATATCCTAAACTATGTTTATTCACACTAAAAAGATATTTTATAATTCCTAATTTCACGTCTTCTTCATTACTTGCAGTAATACCATATCCTATTAGTGTAATTTTATCTTTTAATTTGTTTTTATATTTATTACTATATATTGAACTAGCTGCATTAGTATATTCTTCATCAAAACATACTACTATTTTTGCATTTTTATTATTATTAATGTGAGATTTTAATTTAGAATTAACATCGTAACCTTCTGCATCTACTCTTACGAACTTAACATTCTTCTTATATTCTGAAGAAATTCCCTTTAAAAACCCTTTTACTAATCTATTATTTATCTTTTTATCCTTCTCATCACATTCCTTAAGAAAAACTAGAATACTATTATGCTTTATAATTTTCTTTTTATCCGCCAATTTCTTAGCATCTAATGCAACAATTTTAGCTACATCATATGGCGTTGTATGAATATTATATATATTCTCATCATTGTATGCAGACATTCCATAATTAACAACTGGAATATCTACATCTCTTGCCTTCTTAGCAAGTTCACTTGCAACACTTTGTACTTCTGCATTATATGCTATACCGTCCACTTTTGCATAAATAGCTTTATCAACAATCTCTGCTTTATTAGAATTATCTGTTGCTTCAATTATCTCAATATACGCATTATGTTCTGTACTTGCATCTAAACACCCATCAATTAATTCTTCTCTATTCTTCTTATTCATATCTTTATCAACTACAACTTGAAAATGATAATTATAATTCTTAGCTTCTTCTTTATCAAAAGCCTTTATAGACGCGTTCATAGACATATACACTAACATAATTGATAACACAACTATAAATACCATTAACCCTTTTAATATTCTCTTTGACATTTCACTCATCCCATCATATTTCATATTTCTAAGCTATGTTAGTTTATTCTATTTTTCTTAAAATGTCAATTAAATAATAATACATATCACTCCGCCCTTACTATCATTAAGAAGTTTAGCTAGTGTATCTTGCATTTTTTCTCTTGTTTCTTCTGACATGTTATTCACCTTTGTGTGTATTCCCTCGTCTATAAGTTGTCTTATTGTTTTTCCAAAAATATTTGTATCCCACAAACCTTCTGGATTATTTATCTTACTGTTTTGTAAATATGTAATTAAGTCATTGGCCTGTTGTTCACTTCCAACAATAGGAGCTATTTCCGTTGAAATATCAGCTTTTAACATATGCATAGATGGAGCAACTGCTTTAATTTTAATACCATATTTACTTCCATGTTTTACAATTTCAGGATCCATTATTGATATTTCTTTTATATCTGGAGTAACCACACCATATCCTTTATTCTTCACCTCATTATAAGCTATACTTACCTTTTCAAACTCTTCTTTTTTACTTGATAAGTATTTTAATGTTTCTACAAGGCTATATTCGTCTTCTATTTCTATACCTGTCATTTCACTAATCATTCTATAATAATATGTATCATATATAGTAATGCTATATCTTACAACACCTGTTTTTATATCAATTTCTTCTAATTTTATATCTTCAATAAATCTTTCTTCTATATTATTATCTATATCATCACTATTATAAACTTCCTGGGTTGCATTAAATTCCTGAATATCTCGCATAGTATTCACTTTATCTAATATAGTCCATGCTCTTTTTGATAGGTCTGACTTTATACTATTATTATCATCTAATGTCTCTATCCATTTAGGGAGACTAAACTCAATTTGTTCAATAGGAAACATAATTACTATTTCTTTCAAAATATTTTCTATATCACTTTTTTTCATATTTAGACAACTAATAGGAATAACCTTAACACCATATTTCTCCTCTAATTCTGTAGCTAATTTTAATGTTTCTGTAGCATATGGTTTCGTACTATTAAGTATAACAACAAATGGTTTCTTCATAGCTTTCATGTGATTAATTGTTTTTTCTTCTGCTTCATTATAAGCACTTCTTGGTATTTCACCAATTGTTCCATCAGTAGTTACTACTATACCAATAGTAGAATGTTCTGTAATCACTTTATTGGTACCTATTTCAGCAGCTTTAACAAATGGAATCTCGTAATCATACCAAGGTGTTTTTACCATTCTTTCTTTATCATCTTCTTCATGTCCCAATGCACCTTCTACCATATAACCAACACAATCTATTAATCTAATCTTTATATTAATAGAATTATCAACTTGTATATTTATTGCATCCTTAGGTATAAATTTAGGTTCTGTTGTCATTATAATTTTACCATTAGCTGATTGTGGCAACTCATCTATAGCAATTTTTTTATCATTTTCTTCATTTATATATGGTAAAATCAATGTTTCCATAAACTGTTTTATAAAAGTAGATTTTCCTGTCCTTACAGGGCCAACTACTCCCATATACACTTCTCCCCCAGTTCTTGCGTTAATATCATCATATACACTATATTCATTCATACTTTTTATGCCTCTTTTCTACCTATAATAAAATACATATTATTATAAATAATATATGTTTTTTTATAGAATATATGACTACATAATCCATAAACACCCCCTTATTTTTCCAAATTTATAAATGAAATATAAACTTTCTTAAAGAAATCTAATTAATCTATAACTCTATGGACTTTGATTTTTTTTTATAGTAAAGTTGTTAATGTAATGTGAGAATAACATATCTATTATGCACTCTCACATACAATGGGAAGTATAATATGATTAATTAAAAGGAGAGGTTATTGTGAAAAAATTCAAAAAATTCTTAGGACTAGCCATGTTACTTTTGTGCGCTGTTGTATCTTTTAAGATATTCTCAGATAACAATATCGTATCTAAGGCTGCAACAATCGTAAACAGGATGGCTACACCAGCTCTAAACTATGCTTACGCTGATGATACAGGCGAAGTTACAGTTTCATTTAAAGGTGTAAAAAATGCTCAAAAATACAGAGTATATCGTAAAACAGCTAAAACTTCATGGAGAAGAATCAAAGACACTACAACAACAAAAATAATTGACAGAACAGCAAAGAAAAACGTTACTTACTATTATACAGTAAGAGCTATCCGTTATTCAAAAAACAAAGAATTACTTAGCTCATTTGTTAGAAATGGTATTAAGTCAAGAAATCTTAATCCTGCTAAACCTACAGTAAAATCAGCTAAAGCTTCATCAGAAGGTATTACTGTAAAATGGTCAGCTACAAAGAATACTACAAAATATGCTTTATATCGTAGAGAAAGTGGCGTAAAAACTTGGAAGCGTATTGCTACAACTACTAAGACTTCATCTGTAGATAAAAATGCTTCATTTGGAAAAGTTTATTACTATACTGTAAGAGCTATTAGAGTATTTGATAGAGTTGAATACTACAGTCCTTATAACAAGACTGGAATCGCTGGTGTATCTTACTATCCAGCTCAACCAAATGTTACATTAGCAATATTCAAATCAAATGCTGCACATGTAACTTGGACTAAATCAAATTCAGCAAGCTACTATAGAGTATTAAGAAAAACTGCAGGTGGTTCATTTGAAGAAATCAAAACAACTACTAGCACTTGCTTAATTGATGAAACAGCAAAAGATTACTGTGCTTATTATTACACAGTTCAAGCTGTAAACAATGAATACGGAACAAACTATTATTCAGCATATAATAAAAATGGTCTTCTAATGAGCAGAAGTACTTCTGATTTCAAATTAGAAAACATCACTTTAAAATTTGGTAAACCAGTTCTTAAATGGAATAACTATAACAATGCTGAAGGATATGTAATTTATAGAAAACGTACTAATGAATCAGATTCAACTTATGTTCAAATTAAGAACATTAAATTTAAAAACATTACAACATACATTGATACAGATGCTTCAAAACACACTGAATACACATATGTTGTTAAACCATATTTTGCAGATGTAGATAATTCTAACTTATATGCAATTGGAACAATTAACACTTGCGATGGAGAATCAAAGACTAATGTAAATCCAAATCCAACAAAGTGTCCAAAGAAAAACACTTGTGAACAAAAGAAAGATGTTTGTGAGCCTAAAGCTACATCTAAGCCAACAAAAGAAAATGAATCAGCTCAACAAATATTTGATAATATTTATGACGAAGATACAGTAAATAAGAAAATCTCTGTTATTGGAGATAGCATCTCTACTTTCAGCGGATATTCAAGCAGCAATAACTACTATCCAAAGGGAAATGTAGATTCTGCTAATGAAATTTGGTGGAAAAAAGCAGCTAACTCATTAGGAATGGATATTTGCAAAATCAATGCATTATCAGGAAGACGTCTTACTACTACTAAGACTGGAAATACTTCAGCTGTAGAAAAATGTACAAATGTTACTTCAAATGGAGAAGAACCAGATGTAATCATCTCATTTGTTGGTGTTAATGACTTCATCAATGGTGTTGAACTTGGACGTATGAGCAGCTCAAAAGTTAATTTAACAAGTGCTGTATCAAGCAATACAACTAAATTTGTAGATGCATACTGTGTAATGATTAACAAGTTAAGAAGCAACTATCCAGATGCTAAAATCGTAATTTGTACACTTCCAACAGGATGTGTTGATTCAAAGAATAAAAACGGAGATTCAATTGCTACTTGGAACAACCAAATTAAGCAAGTTGCTAATGCATTCGGACTTAACACAATTAAGTTTGATAAATCAAATATGAGCTCTGCAAACAGAAGCTGTGCAACTATCGATGGAATTCATCCAAACTCAAAAGGACAAGAATATCTTGCAAATAGAGCAGTTGCTGATTTACAACACATATTCTAATATGTATATTTAGCTTAATATTTAAAATAAATGCCTAAACCATTTATAGCATTTGAATTAATATAAAGTTATTTTACACTCTATATGTATACTTAATTATAAAAAATACTATAATTTAATGACAAAAGCTTCATTAAATTATAGTATTTTTGTTATTTAAATATTATATAAAATTCCTCATAAAACCTTCTATTCCATTTCTTCTATACGAAGTTTATCAAAGTCAAATGAAATTTCCTTTGAACATTTCACACTATCCTTTGTTCCTTCATGTTGAAAATCAGTAAATGTCAATGTTCCTATATTATTGATATCAGCAACCTCATCAATATCTACATAATATTCACTTTGAATAGTCTTTCCTGCTTCAATTTTGTCTATTTCAAATGCTCCATTTTCAATAATTTCTTCTGCATCATCAGTAAGTTCAAATCTAAATTGAACATTCTCAACAGTTTCCTTAGTATTATTCTTAAATATTGCATATATTACAAAATAATCTCGTCCTTCTATAGTTACTACCTTATTTATTCCATGTATTTTTACATCGTCATCATTATTATATAGTCTTGCTTTATTAATTGAAACTCTTTTTCCACTACTACATCCAATAACAATAAGGCTAACTAATATAATAGCTACTAGTAATTTTAATTTATTATTTAATATTAATTTTCTCATGTGCACCCTCTTTTCAATAATAATATTCTAAAAACATTATCGTCATTAGATTTGCACACATTAATCTTTTACTTTCCAAATTCACTTTAAAATTTCACTTAAATCTACCCTTCTATGCGTTGAAAAATGCAACATTTTCAATAACTAATTTATCTCTATATTTACCCGCAAAAAGTTTTTCTAAATACTCTGGAGTTAGAAATCCTATTCTGTCTCCAATATTATTATGACCTGCCATTGCTTCCTTAGCAGCCTTAATACATTCTACATAATTTGAATGTGTAAACTTACCTGCCTTATAATTAGCTATCTGTGGTTCTAATTTTCCTTCTCTAACAGGCGAAAACTGATATGGATCGTACACCACTTCTTTTAAAGTATTTGGATAAACATTACAATGCAATCTATTTAAGATAACATTAGCAACTCCTAATTTTGTTTCATAGGATTCTGCTCCCACCTCACAATAAATAATAGCTACATATATGGCAAATTCATCTTCTGTAAGAGTTGTGACAATTCCTCTATTATTATCTACCTTAGTAGAATCTACCTGAACAGTATTATCTGTCTGGGTTATATTCTGGTTGTTTTCGACAGTACCATCAGATGCTTTTGAATTTGCTGCCATAATCTTATAATTAACAAATAATGCAACTATTACATTAATCATTATAAGTACTGTACATGTCCCTATAAACTTATCTCTAAATAACTTTTTTATAATAACTCCCATACTATCCCCACCATTTAAGCTTATAATCCTTTACCTGAAGTTACAACATTGTAACGTTAATATAACATTTTTATTAACATTATGTTACAATTTAATCTTATCATACCATGTCCTGTTAAACAATAAATATAAACTCCATTTCATAGACATTTTATCTTATATTTATATCAAAAAATACTTTTCAAATTTGTGTGCA
Source organism: Lachnospiraceae bacterium (assembly GCA_015057455.1). Taxonomy (GTDB): domain Bacteria; phylum Bacillota; class Clostridia; order Lachnospirales; family Lachnospiraceae; genus SIG301. The sequence goes on from SVEH01000006.1 coordinate 12,777, forward strand.
TCTTCCGCAGGAGTTTTTGTTTTACAGAAAACAACAATCTCTGATTGAAATTTCCTATAAAATAAAAGAGGAGTTTATTAAGCTCCTCTTTCATACTATTTAATATTTACTATTTCCTCCGAATCCGCTATCTAAGTCTCCTAAATCAATATTATTAATGCTATTAATATCTTTTACACTAGGAGTTATACTTGGACTTGAGCTTCTTTCAAATGATGCTTTTTGCACTGTACTTCTCTTTTGTCCTTCAAGTTTAAATCTACCAATTAAGTCACCCATTTTAACTGATTGACAATTTAACTCTTCACTAGCTGCTGCACTTTGCTCAGATGTTGCTGAGTTTGTTTGTACAACTGTTGATATTTGTTCAATTCCCTTAGTTACTTCGTCAATTGACTTAGCTTGCTCTTTAGATGACATAGCTATTTGATTTACCAACATTGCAGTCTTTTGTGATGATGTAACTACATTATTTAATGTTTCAGCAGTTCTTGCAGTAATATTTGTACCATTTTCAACTGCTTTAATTGAACTTTCAATTAACTCTGTTGTATTCTTTGCTGCTTCAGCTGATTTACCAGCAAGATTTCTTACTTCATCTGCAACAACAGCAAAACCTTTTCCAGCCGCACCTGCTCTCGCAGCCTCAACTGCAGCATTTAACGCTAATATATTAGTTTGGAATGCAATATCATCAATAGTTTTAATAATCTTAGCTATCTTATTTGATGTTTCTGAAATTTCAGCCATTGCATTTGTCATTTCATGCATTTGTCTATTTCCTTCTTCTACATCATTTTCTGAAGCTTGTGCTATTTTACTAGCATTCATTGCATTTTCTGCATTTTCTGTTACCTGTTTTGATATATTAGCAATTGTTGAATTTAATTCTTCAACTGCACTTGCTTGCTCAGTTGCACCTTGTGCTAACTCTTGAGCTCCTGAAGCAACTTCTGCAGAACCAATTCCAACTTGCTCTGATGCCTCATTAACTTCTAGAAGGATTTCAGATAATCCTTTTCTAATTTCTCTAATTGATAAAATAATATCTTCAAAGTCACCTACATATGCTCCATCTTTTCTTGTATGTACTGTCATATCTCCTTGAGACATTCTTCCAAGCACGTATTTTTCATCATCAATGATATCATTCAAATGAGATACATGTTCTTTAAGAGCACGAGTTAAATGTCCGATTTCATCTTCATTACTTATAACCTCAACTTCTGATTTTAAATCACCATTAGCTAATTTTTCTAATCTTTCTGAACATTTTTTAACTGGTACAGAAATCATCTTTGCTGTTGCATAAGCAATACCCATTGCAACAATTGCTACAACTATAGTAATAATAATCAATGTTGAAAATGTAACATTAAATGTTTTTGTTAATTTATTACTAAGTGTATCTCCCTCTGTTACAAGTTCCTGATGAATTTTTTCCCATCCTTCGCTTGCTTCTATATATGCTGGTTCTAACTGTCCTACTAAAGCTTTTTCTAGTTTAGCATAACCAGCTGTAGTTGAAGTATCAATAACATCTCTCATAGCAACAACATCAGCACTTACTTTAAAAAATGCTTCTGATTTTACAACAGCTTCATCATATTCTTTCTTTAATTCTTTACTTGTCATCGCTGGCTCAACAGACTTTATCATCTCTCTATAAGAAGCTATAGCTTCATCATATTCTTTTTGTGCCATAGCTAAATCTTCTTTTTGCTCATAACTTACTAAACTTTGAACACCATTTTTCACAGTTGCTATACTAACCATTACCTCTCCAACATCACCTTGTGAAAAACCATAATTAATAAGCGTATCTGAATACTGTCCATCTGCAATCTTATATTGATTTAATACAAATACAATTGTGATAATATTAATCACGATTACAATAGCAAAACTTAAAAGTAATTTTGCATTCAATTTTAAATTTTTCATGTCCACAACTCCTATACCTATTAAATTCATTAAGCAACCTTGCTCAACGTTTTCTTTATCGACAATTATTTCCAATTATATTAGATGTTTTTTTTATTATATCTTTCTTCCCTACAGTTCCGAACTATGAGTATATTTATTTCTTCCTGTTTCCTTAGAATTATATACTGCCCTATCAGAATTCATAAGTATATCATCCATTGTTATATCTTTAAGCATCCCTGTTGCAATTCCCACACTTAAAGTAACTCTATCTGCTACTGGTGAATCTCTATGTTCAATATTGGCTTCTTTTATATTATGTGCAATATCCTTAGCAACCTGTATAGATGCTTTTTTATCACATTCCTCACATATTAAAGCAAATTCTTCTCCACCATATCTAAATACATTATAATTTTCTTTTTCTTTTGTTGTTTCAAACAATACTCCTGCAACCTTCTTTAGTGTAATGTCTCCTGCAACATGGCCATGACAATCATTATACCTTTTAAAATGATCAATATCTATAAATAATATAGATACAGGCGCTTCCTTATTATATGCATCTTGTAATGTTCGCATTTTCTCATTAAACTTTCTTCTATTATATACTTGTGTAAGTTCATCAATTTTACTTTTTGTATCCAATGAAACCGCTAAATTTTTAATAGATGTTGCTAGATGACCTATTTCATTTTTTGAATAATATAAGTCATTATCACTAGTACCAATCTCAAAATTCTCATCTTGAAGTCTTGCAACAGATACCTCTAAAGTTTTAATCTGACTTGCTAAAATTTTAAATGCCTTTTTTGTAATTATAATCGTAATAGGAACAGCTATTAATGTAAGAAAAATTGCATTCCAAACAATTCTAACTATCTTGTAAAAATATAAATCGTGCCCAGCTGCAACTAAAATATAAACATTTTTAATACTAGATGGTGCAATTCTAGCACGATAATTAATTCCAGACACTTTTATATCTATCTGTTTATTAGGATATGCAACATCCATAAACCCTGCTGGCATATATGCATTCTTAATATCACTTACAAAAGTAGCACTATTATTAATTACCTTTTCAAGTTTTTTAGATGTAGTTAAGGCATCTTTAGTTATAAATTCTACCTTTATATTATCCAAATCCTTAGCATCTAATATTGCACAAAATCCTTGTTTTCCTATTTTGTAATTTTCTATAATTCCATCAATTTTAGGATTTGTTATTTCCTTTCGCTCCGTAACAATCTGTGAAGTTGAATATAATACAATACTAAACTTCTCATCTAAACAAGTATAGACTTCACTTTGTACTTCCTTTACAGCAGATATACCTGTTACTATACCTAGAAATATCAGCATGGATATAAATAATCGTGTAAAAGATGTAATCAAAGAGGAGGACCTATTAATATTTTCTTCTAAGAAATCTCTTTTAATCATTATATATGCTCCTTATGATAAAAGAATAAACCATTTTTTATATCGACAAATTATTATAATTTCATTAAGGAGTATCTTGCTGTTTTCTCGCAGAGGGTACTACCTGGCGGTAGGCGATTAGTCCCTAGACTGTAACTTTATTTGAAGTTATTAAAGAAAGGGGGATATTTTATGGATATAGTTGACTTTTTAACTGTTGTCACATACTCAGTAAGTATGGTTGGCATAGGAATAAAAATTGGTATATACATAAAAAGAAAGTAATCGCCTAACATGAACTGATTACTTTCTTTTTAATAAAAGCATTAATCAGGGACTAACCGTCTATAGGTAGTACCTTTTATATTTATATTATATAATACTTTATAATTCTAGTAAAGATTTTTCTCTAACTCGTACTTAAATACCAACTTAGTCTTATTTTAACTGCTACACTTCCTTATCCACTTTACTAGAAGACAATGATGATAATGTATCTAAATATGTGCCATCTTTTGTGTAAACAGAAGCTCCACTTACTGCAGCATTTCCTATAGAAGATGCCTTCTGTGACATCTTGCTTGCCAATGAATTATGACCACTAAATAGAGTTTTTAAAGTACTTATATCTGTCTTTTTCAACTGCTCTTCATCTACTTCTAGCTTATTATCTTTACCAATTTTAATACCAGCCTTTGCCAAGAGTTTTTCATTACTTTTCATAATACCTGTCATGTACACAGAATTTCTAAGAACATTTTTAGAATCAGATTCTCCAACTTCTTCTATAACATCATTATAACTTTCTGCAAATGAATTTACAGCCTTTGTAATTGCCTTCCAATCATAATCTTCTGTTTCAGTTACCTCTCCTGTCTTTTCATCTTTAGTCTGTATTTTCTTTTTCTCCCAAAGAGAATCACAATTTAAAGCATCTGATGCTTTTTTTAATTGTTCAGAACTGTTTTTTATAAGTGATACTTTCTGTTTACTATCTCCTGTCGCACTTATTTTATCAGCATTTTGCCTTGCATAATATGCTTTTAATAATTTGCCATAACTTCCATTTTTAATAGATGCATAGTCATTTAGATTAAATCCCCCACTTGTCGTAGGTGTTTGTGCACCTCCAAATAAAAATGAATAATCCTGATTAGTATTATATTTATTGCTATAATTACTAAAATCATTAATCCTAGACATAAGCTACACCTCCTATAAACTAATATCCACATGCGAATATGCTACTTTTTCCAACGCATTTACCTCAACTGATGGTATTACATCTACTTTAGTAACTTCTGCTGTTGCCTTTATCTCACTAAAACTAACTTCTTCTTTACCTGCCACACTATTATCCTCTTTTTTATGAGAAACAGCATCCTTTTTATCAATCTTTTTATCTTTATCATCTGTCTTTTCGGTCTGTTGTTCTGACTTTGCTACTTCTTCTAGTTCCTTATTAGCTGTTGCTAAAGTATCCATCTGAGCAAATGTTGTTGCTGTTACTTTCTGTTCTAACTCTGCTAACTCCTCTTTCTTTGCAGTTACATCTACACCACGAGCAGCGTCCATCTTAATTTCAGACTCAAGCACTCCAGCTCTGCCTTCCATTTTCGTAGCAACCCTTCCCTGTACCTGTGCTGTTTCCTGTGCTGAATCAGCAGAAATGATAGCTTGCATACTTGCCTGAGATATACCCGTTCCTTTACTTCCACCTTTATGTACAACTTTTTTACTTCCACCAAGCATATCATCCATAGAATTATTCTTTCTTTCTTGTTGTTTCTTTCTCTGCTCTATCTGATGTTGTCTTAACTGATTATTCAAATCTGTAATCTGTTGTTGAATCTCCTGACGCTTTTTCATCTTCTCCTCTAGAGTCATCTCCTTATTAGCAGAAAGGTCTTGTAACTGTTTCTGAGCATTTGCAATTTGATTTTGGATATTCTTACTTACAGAATCCGTTGCCTGTGTCATTTTTAATACTCCAACCTGAGTATTTGTTTCATTTAATCCATTTATAATCATCATAATTTTCGCCTCCTATCTACATTAATGAAGCCAATGCAAAGGCTTGTTCTTCTTCTGGTGTTGCCTCTCTATTATCTACCTGCCCCATTCGGTTCTGTGCCATAGACATTAATAATTCTACCTTTGCCAACTCTGATTCATCACACATACCTTTTTCCATACCGTCTTTCACTTCTTGCATATCACCTTTGATTTCCGCTATAACCATTCTTAATTGACTTGTAGTCTTAGCTGCTGCAATTTTCCTTGCAGTCTTCCCTACATTTACACCAATACTTCCAGAAACAGTAGTTGACTCTTCTTCTGAAGTATTCTCACTATTCTCGACCCCTGCCATTTCCTCAGGTTTAATATCTTCCTCCATCCATTTAACATAAAACCCTTTAAATCGCTCGCCAAAATGTTCCTTTAACTCTTGCTCTATTTCCTTTTGTTCTGCTAATGCTTCTTGCCTAATTCTTTCTGCATTATCAGCCATTTCTTGCAAGACAAAATTTTGATTTATCTCTACGCTTACTGACCATCCACCCCAATTACCATTTTCATCACAAAACCAACCTTGGTTTACTATTTCTCGTCCGTTTACTGTTGCATTTTCTCGCATACGCTTTGAAAAATCAGCTAAATATTTTACATCCTCTTCATATTGCTTCTGAATATTTTCATCCGTTCCTAATTTATCTAAAAAATCTAGGTTAACAACAAAATTTATATCTATAAAATTACCATATGTCTGTCCATAGCTTACACTTCCGACAAAAAATTTAGTACCACTAATTTCCTTTTCCAATGCTTGTATATACTCAAGTCCTGCTAATACAGAATCTGAAATTGTTTTCTCGTAACTTACGCCATCTCTATATACCGCAGTATTAGACGAAATACTTTTCTCATATTCTGCTCTGGCTTTTTCTCGAGTCTTTTCTATCAGTTCCCTCGCATTTTCTTCTGCTTCTGCACGAAGTTTTTCATTTAATTTGTCCTCTCTTTGAACATATGCAGTATGCGATACATTTCCATTATTGTCCACATGCCAATGGCTTTTTCGCTTTGTATCTCCACCTAATGAATTATAATAAGCTGCAACTGTACTTTCTGCCATTTGAATATCCGACACTCTTTGTACATTTTGATTATTTAATCCGCTATAAGTTACATTTGATGTAGCTGCCATACGCATCATCCTCCTTGATTATAATATTGAAATCCCTTTCAATATAAACGAACCTATTATGTTATCTCTTATTTCGAAAATTAATTTTCTTACTTAATTAAATTGTTGTGAATCAACCTTTTTTAGTTGTGAATGTATAATCAGCATTTATTTCACAGGTATTTACAACTGCAAATTGTACTTTCCTGCAAAATAATAAAAGACACAAATTGAACCAATATCGGAACAATTCGTGTCTTTTAGCTATTCAACCATCAACATTACAACTAATTTAAAACTATTTCCATCTTGAATTATATCAACATCTCCAAAATACTGCTGTGCTACATTACGTATATTTATGAGACCAAATCCATGATTACCTCTATCCTTTTTACTCGTCCTCGGAAGTCCTGTTTCTTCATCCAAGTTAACCTTCTTTGATATACTATTTTCTATTTCTATCATATAAGCGTTTTTCTTACGATAAGACGCAACTTTAATATAAGATTTTTTACAATCAGCCACTCCCTCCATTGCATTAACAATAGCATTATTTAATATAACGCTTACATCAAAAGCATTAATTTTCGTATCTGTAGGATAAATAAAATTACACCTAAAATCTATTCCATTTTCTTCTGCTTCTTGCTTATGTTGTGTTAATATAACATCTGTTACCGGATTTCCTGTTTTTATCTCAGATACACTTTCATTCCAATGTATCTTTAACTCCCTAAGATAGTTTTCAAACTCTTCCTTTTCCCCCTTTATAAAAAGGCTTTCTAAAACAGATATGTGATTTCCCATGTCATGCTTTAAGCCACGGATGTCGCCATACAATTTTTCAACCTCACTAATATGTTTTTCCATATTGTTAATCTGTTCTGCTAGAAGTATGCTCTCTTTTTCTTCTCTCTGCTTTTCCTTCATCCTTTGGTAAAATACAATTGTAATATACATAGTTGCAAAAGATACTAACTGATACATAGTATACAACACTTGATACTGTGGATGAACATTCCATATATATACTTCTGTATCTTTTAAATATACATCTGAAAAGAATGTAAATGAAAAATATCCAACAAGTACAGTTGATAGTATTGCCAAAATAAGCAACAATTCTTTTCCAGACATATCTTCTCTTTTATTTACATATACCTTGTGAACCTTTTTTATTACCACAAGCAAAAGCAGTAATACTACAGTATAATATATCATTTCAACTAATACATAAACTCCAACTTGTACCATAGGTCTTGTAAGCATATATTGTGTATTTATAAATAAATCAAACATAATATCTCTTAAGAATAATGCAACTCCATATGCTACCCAGCGAAACAGATATAGTGATGTAGTAAGAAATACCTTCTGTTTAATATTTCTTCTATCAACTAGACACATAACTACAAAAACAACTATCATACCTAACAATCGTGCATATCTAATTTCATATGGCACAAAATAAAATACTAACATAGACAAGGTAAAGCTAATTCCTGCCAAATATGATTTTTTATTTGTAAATGGACGAATAAAATAATAAATCACCCAAGCTTCAATAATTAAATTTAAGACAGTCATAATAGTTGAAGCCTTATCCCAATAAACTGCTATATTTTCCATATACTACAGCCCTTTCCTCTGATTATATTTCATATATGCTTTTACAAACTCTGAATATTTTTGCTTTGCAAGCAAGATAGTCTCTCCATTTTCTAATGTAACACTTGTTGCATCATACTTTAGAACATATCGAAAATTAACTATATAAGACCTGTGACATCTATTAAAATCAGCCCCTAAACTATTCTCTAGATCACTAAGTTTACCATAAAACTCAATATCATCATTTAATCTATGAATAATTAGTTTTCTATTAAATACTTCAACATATAAAATCTCACGAAAATATATCTTTTGTGTCAATGTTCCTTGTTTAATTACTAAACTTGGTTCTTCTTTCATTCCTTTTACTTGAGATTCCTTTCTTTCATTTATTGCATTTTTTAATACATCAAAGAACTTTACCTGCTCTATTGGCTTTAAAAGATAATGAAATGCTCCCACATCAAATGCCTGAAACACATACTCCTCAACAGCCGTAACAAAAATAATAATAACATTATTTCCTGCTTTTCGTAATTCTCTTGCAGTTTCCATTCCATCCATTTCTTTCATCTGTATATCCAAAAAGAGAATATCTATCTGCTCAGGATAATCAAGAACTGATTTGCCATTATCAAATAGTATAATATCTACATCTTTATATATTAAGCAAACATATCTCTCTATGCTATTTCTTATTTCTTTTTCATCATCACAAATAGCAATTCTCATAGTCTCACTTCCTTTAAAATTTGTGCATAATATTATATCTAAAAACGATTAAAAAGAAAATAAAAATGTTGTGATTTGACTTTTTTTCGTTGTGAATTGCAAAATAGAACAAATTCCTTTTGCGAAATGAAAAATACCCCTAAAGCTGTATTAACAACTATAAGGGTATTTTCTATTATTTATAACATACTAAAACACATTCACCATAACCACTTTTTTCTACATATCCATTTACATTTTTTATTTTATAAATACCTCCCATTCCCCACTTAGAAACTTGAGCATATTCTCCAATATCACTACCATCTATTAAATCTGTTCTAGCAAAATGCACTACATAATATTCATTGCTTTCTTTTTCTTTTACACCATATACATATATAGCCTTTTTCTCTTTATATATATCCTGTTTTTCTTCACTATACGCTTCTGTTGTATAGCCCTCCCCAACAAAATAATCATTTACACACTCAACACTTGGCTTATCTGACCATGAAGATGGCCACATCCAATTACATGGACCTGTTTCTCCTAATGCATAAGCTAAGCAATTATAATCTGTATAACCATAATCTACAAATTCAGCTTCAAGAGCTGTATTATTTATATGATAATTGCAAAATTTAATACCATATTGTCTCTTATTGCCAAAACTATCTTTGAAATTTTCATCAAATCGTGCTTTTTCACAATCCCTGCATATAATTCTTTTATAAAAATTACTAAATCTATATGGTAATACTACAATATCTTCATTTACAGTATTATTTTTAGTAGGCGCACTTTTTTTTATTCTTGTGTCATCTTGATTGACTGTAATTTTCTTTTCATATACATTCCAAGCATTTAAAAATTCTTTACTAGTAGACCAATCTACATTAGTCTCTTCATAGATATTAACTCCAGCTATTTCTTCCATTGCTAAAGCAATCATATAAGAATTCAAATCACCGTCCTGCGTTTCTAAAATATTCTTCAGTTGTGGTAAAGCTTCTTTTCCTAATGTAATCAAATTCTTATATTCTTCACTATATTTTATATAATCATATGGATTAGATGACATTACATCAGCATTCTCTTGCGAATAATCCATATTGGTACTAATACCATCAAATAAAGTTTTTTCAGTAGTTGCCGCTTTAATCCTTGTTATACTAGACACACCAACACTTACACATACTGCTGTAACTACACAGCCTATTATCATTTTCTTATTAAATTTCATATTAATCCTTCCTTACATTTATTTTATACTCTTACCATTACTGACCAATACGGTCATTCTAATTCTAACATAGATGATCCTAACATTAAAATTAAATAAGTATAAATAATGTGAAGAAACTTTTCAACACTTTGCTTAATCCTATATAAAAAGCGTAAAACCTCTATAACAAAAGGTTCTACGCTTCATTAGCTTTCATTATTTTTTAAAGAAGTAGCCTACTCCCCACTTAGTTTGGATGTAGTTAGGCTCGCTTGGATTCTCTTCAATCTTTTCACGAAGTCTTCTTACATGAACATCAACTGTTCTAACATCACCTGGATAATCATATCCCCATACAATGTTAAGAAGATTCTCTCTACTATAAACTTTCTCTGGATTAACAGCTAAATGCTCTAATAAATCAAATTCCTTAGCTGTTAAATTGATTTCTTTATTACCTATATGTACTCTCTTACTGTCACAATCCATTCTTAATTCTCCGTACACAATTAGGTTTTCTTTTGTTTCAGTTTCTGCTTTCTTCACGCTTCTTCTGAATATAGCTTTAATTCTTGCTTTTACTTCAAGAATGTTAAATGGTTTAGTGATATAATCATCTGCACCATATTCTAATCCTAATATCTTATCCATATCATCACCCTTAGCTGTAAGCATGATAACTGGAACAACTGAGAATTCTCTAATCATTTGTAATACTTCAAAACCTGTTAATTTTGGAAGCATTACGTCTAATAATATTGCATCATATTGATTTTGTTTAACTAACTCAAGTGCACTTTCTCCATCATATGCGCAATCAACTTCGTATCCGTCTTGCTCAAGACTAAACTTAATTCCTTTTACTATTAATTTCTCATCATCAACAACAAGCACTTTCTTGCCCATCTCTTCACCTCTTCTATACAGTTATATATTCTGATATTTTATTAAATAAACCTTCTTTAATACCAGTTATATTCATAATATCTTCTATCTTCGAAAAGCTTCCCTTCTCTGTACGATAATTAATTATCATATCAGCCTTAGCTTCTCCAATTCCAGGTAATGTAACTAAATCTATCTTTGATGCTGTATTTATATTAACTTTATCACTATCACCAGAGTTCCCTGAAACTAAACTTTGATTTAGTCCATCATCGCCTTCCTTAGATAATGACGTAACTTTCTCACCTATTTTAGGTATATATATCTGTTCACCATCTTGTATTAAGTTAGCTTGATTAATAGCTACACTATCAGCCTTATCAGTTAATCCGCCTGCTAATTCTATCACGTCAACTGCCCTAGAATTAGCTAATAGCTTATATACACCTGGTGTTTTTATCTCACCACATATATGAACATATATATATTCTCTACTACTAGATTTATCGTCATTCTTACTAGATTCCCTATCTTTTGATTTATCAGATTCAATTGTTTTATCTGAATCATAGTTATCGACAGACGAATCATCTGTTTCTATCACAGCACTTTCTTGCATTACATCCTCAAGGAGAATATCATTACTAGAATTGTAATTATCTATAAAGAAAACAACCCCAGAAACTATAACAAAAAACACACATACTACTCATATAATATGTTTTTTATTCAATATTACATCTCCTTAAATAAATTAATAACTAGTTTTTAAAAATTTATTAACGCTCCCTTATATTGTACAAAACTTTTTTAATTATTACAATAGTTAATTTGTAAATTTTAACAATTTTTTCTTATGATTTGAATAAATATATTCCTACTATTGTAATTATTGTTGCAATAGCCTTTTTTATTTCAAATGGTTGCCTATCTGTACCAAACAAACCAAATAACTCTATTAAATATGCTACTATCATCTGAGATATAATTATTATCATTATCCCCTTTGCTGTGCCTAATTTTGAGATACTTGATATAACTGTCATTGTTATAAATGCACCTATTATTCCTCCAAGCAGTATATATTTGTTTTTTACATGTAATAAATCAGCAAACTGCCATTTTGATTTTGTTACAAGAAACATAATAAAGCACATGATTAGTGCTGTAACTTGTACAAATAAATTTGAAAACCATAGATTGGTTTGTTTACTTAATCCCGTATTAAATACCCCTTGTATACTCATTAAAGCTCCTGAAATTATTGCAATTAATACACCTATCATGTTCTTTCCTCCTACTATATTATATTAACCAATATTATTAAATTTGTTGTAATTACTTACCCTATTATCCTAGATCTTAATATAATTATTTCTTTATTGTTTCTCATTTAAAACATTTATCTCAATATTTTAATAATATTTTTTCCAAATATTTCATATTTTATACATTTGTGCCGATGAATTAATGTGAGAGTTTTTTCATATTCATATAGAAAGAACTTTTTAGTATGAAAATATTACAATTAACATAAATGAAAGGATGGAATTTATGTCAAACCCAAATGAATCTAACGACGAAATATTAAACTTTGATTTAACTGATTCAACGGATATCAATACTATGGAAAATTCAGCTCAAATGAATAAAGCACCTGTTACAGAAGCTTCATCCACAGTACTTCCAGAAGATGTTTTTGCTAATGATTTTGCTGGCGAACCTGTTCAAACTCAGGTTCCTGAGCAACAAACTATAGGCGAACCTGTTCAAGCTCAAGCTCCCGAACAATTAACTCTTAACGAGCCTGTTCAAGCTTCAGTTCCTGAACAAGTATCATTAAACGAAACTACTAGTGAGCCTGTTGCTGAACAACCTATTATTAATAAACAGCCTCAACCTACTTTAGATTTTGGTGCTGATGATTTATTCAGTTCTCCTATTGAGGCTTCTGCAGAACCTGCTCCTTCTATTTCTACAGAGCAAGTTCCTGAACAAGCAACTATTAGTGAACCTATTCAAACTCAGACTACAGAGCAAATTTCTACTAGTGAACCAATTCAAACTCAAGCTCCTGAACAATTAACTCTTAACGAGCCTGTTCAAGCTTCAGTTCCTGAACAAGTATCATTAAACGAAACTACTAGTGAGCCTGTTGCTGAACAACCTATTATTAATGAACAGCCTCAACCTACTTTAGATTTTGGTGCTGATGATTTATTCAGTTCTCCTATTGAGGCTTCTGCAGAACCTGCTCAATCTCAGGTTCCTGAACAAAACACTTTAGTTGAAACTACTAATAAACCTATTGCCGAGCAACCTGTTATTAATGAACAGCCTCAGCCTACTTTAGATTTTGGTCAATTAGAAGAACCTCCATTATTTTCACCTGAACCACCTATAATGGAACATTCTCCTGAACCAGAGATAACACAACCAAATCCATCAACTATGGATATAGATATGAAACCTTTATTTAGTGATGTTCCGCCAGCTACAGAAGAGTCTTTAACTCCAGCATTTTTGGAACCTAAACTTGAGGAAACACCTGTACAACCAGAACAGCCTCAACCACAATTGGATTTTTCTAATGTAGCGCCTAACTCTGAATCTAACAATGCAGCTTCTCCAGTTGAACAACAACTGAATTTAGCTGCAAATCAAGACCCTGTAGTTAATTCTGAGGTACCTTTACAGCAACCGTCACCTCCTAATCCTACAGCACTTGATCAATTAGATGATTTAAACATTGATTCAAACGCTACTGGTGGATGGCATAAACCAACTCAAACAGAAACATCTTTAAATGAAGACAAAACATCGACTAATGCTTCATTAGAAGATGACACTAATAATAAAGTAAAAAAAGAGAAACCTAAGAAAGTAAAAAAGGAAAAACCTTCTGGCCCACGAAAAAAATGGCCTATTGTTTTAGCTTCTGTATTTGGTGGTTTACTAATACTTGCTTTAATTATTGCATACTTAATTTTATTTAATCCAGTTACTTCAAATGCAATTTTATCAACTGTATTAAAACCAAAATTATATTACGCAAAAATGGAATCTGATGCACTTAAGGTATTAAAAGAAGATATAAATGCTAATTTTGATAAACAATTTGCACTTGCAAAAAACACTTCCAACACACCACTTGCAACTACTTCAACCCTTACATTAGGTGAAGGTGCATATGAATATGGTGCTTATCTTGGAAATTATGCATCATTACTTAATTCATTAAAAACAATTACTTTAAAAAATGATTCATATGTAGATGATGATAAAATTAGCTATATAATTGAAGCTATTATTAATGAAAAACCAATTATCATGGCTAATATAATGATAGACAAAAAAAATTCATCTCTTTATGCACATGTACCAGGCATAAGTAAAAGATGGTTCAAAGCTAAATTGGATACTGAAGCTCTAGCATCTGCAGAAACAAGTTTATCACTTTCTAATGACATTACTATTACTGCAAAAGATGTTAATAACTTACTTGATACATATCTTCCAATTATTATACATTTTGCAAATGACATTACAATTAATAAAAATTTAAATTTAGAAGTTGACAATAGTAAAATAACTGTTCGTGAAGCTATTGTTAAATTTACACCTGAAGAGTTAGGTAATATCATTGGCGGTATGCTCACACAAGCAAAAACTGATAAAACTACTTATAATATAGTTGAATCTATGGGTATATTCTCATCTAAAGCTGATTTCACTAAAGCAATAGATGGAATGATAAAATCATTAAAAGAAGCAGATTCAGATACCATGAAAGGTTTAACTATGTCTGTTTACATCGATAAAGCTGGTAAAATTATAGGACGTAAATTTGTACCAGAAGATAAAACAAATATTGAACATATAACATTTTTATCTACTGAAGATAAGAATATTACAAAATTTTCATTAGAATTAAAAACAAAAACTTCAAACATCAAATTACATGGTAACAATAAAACTACAGGTAAGAAAAATGACGGAACCATTATTTTTGATGGAACATATGCTAGTTCATCAGAGGCAACAATTGAATTTGAAGATGGTATTGAAAATTCAGACTTAACAGATGGTGCTATTGATGACAGTGCTGTTGATGGCGGTGCTGTTGGTGGCGGTGCTGTTGATGGCGGTACTGTTGGTGGCGGTGCTGTTGGTGGCGGTGCTGTTGGTGGCGGTACTATTGAAGGTGATACTGCTGGTGGTTCAAAAAAAGAAGCCGTTGATTCCGGTGCAGCAGGCCAATCAAGTGGTGCTGTAATTAATAATTTTACAGTAGATGAGATTATTGTTGGTGATACTGTTATATCAGATACAACTATTACTACAATACCGAATACAAAAGTTACTAGTAGTCCTACATCAACTACACCAAGTACATCAACTACACCAAGTACATCAACTAAATCAAATATAACTACAAATACAGTTGATGCTACAAAATCACCAATTACTACTATTATTAATGATACAGATGATGAAGAATTTGAAAGTATTGAAGCTGAAACAAAAATAGGATTTACTATAGAATACAACGACTTTGAAATTATTGATGAAACAACTGGTGTTACATCTGGTTCATTTACATTTAAACTATCTGATATGCCTGCAATGATAAATCCTTCTATTAAATTAAATTTATCAGATGACTCAGGATATCAAAAATCAGAATTAAGTGTAGATATTAGTGATAAAAATATCTTTACTCTACTATCTACTAATACTACAACTACTCAAAAAGATGTAACATTGCCTGCAGCCGCGCTAGATATTCAATCTGTTATGCAAGATAAAATAATACAATATAATCTTCTATTAGAATTAAATGTTACACCTACAGTTAGCAATCTAGTTACTGCATTTAATAACAAAATGTTTACAACAATGCTCGCACAAACATTAAAAGAAAAAGGTCTTGTTTACTTTAATGGAAAACAAAATCCTTTAACATTATATTTTATGGGAAAAGCAAATCCTACAATTAATGCAATCTTCTTAGAAGGATATAAAGCTAGCAAAGCCGGAACAAACCCTGGTTTAGATGCTCAAATGGTTTCATCTGGCGCTGCAGCTGCTACAACTCCATAATATAAACCAAACTATAATTTGAACGTAACTAGGGCCCCTGTCGGAATGAACGACAGGGGCCTAATTTTGGGCATTTTTAGTCCTCTTTATAATTTATAACATACCTCTTAGTTCTCTCAATATTCTCGATATTGGAAGACCTACAACATTATAATAATCACCATTTAATTTCCTAACATATGCTGCAAATAACCCTTGCACAGCGTATGCACCAGCTTTATCATATGATTCATCAGAATCTAAATACTTATTAATCTCTTCATCTGTTAAATCGTATATTTCAACTTCTGTACTTTCATAAAAAGATATTTTTCTAGTGTTACTAAATCCATTACATATAATTAATGTAACACCTGTAAGTACATTATGAGTCCTTCCTTGAATAGCATTGATCATATTATACGCATCCTGTCTATCCTTTGGTTTGCCCATAATTTTACCATCAACTTCAACAACTGTATCTGCCGCGATAATAATATGTTCATTTTCCTCATCTGATGATGATAATATATCCTTTAATGCTTTATTATATACATCTTCTGCTTTTTGCATGCTAAGTTCTAATACAATTTTATTAGGCTCTGTCTGAGTAATAACTTCTTCAAGATCACTTGGTATAACGTCAAAACTAATGCCCACTTGCTCTAATATTTCACGTCTTCTTGGTGAGTTAGATGCTAATATTACTTTACTTAGTTTGTTTTTTCTTTTCATTATTAACCTTAATACTCCTTACTACTAAAATTACTGTAGCTACTACAAAAGTAACTAAACCTAATAGCTGAGAAACTGCTATATTAGTTCCTGCAATTCTAAGTTGGTCAGTTCTTAGTGCTTCTATAAATGTTCTTATTAAACCATATCCACCAATATAAATCAAAAATAATTGACCATTAAACTTCTTATGTTTTGTTACTAATAGTATTAATACCACCAATAAAAAATTAAAAAATGATTCATATAAAAATGTTGGATGAACTTGTATAAATTCAACACCATCAATTATTTTTAAATTCTTTAAATAATTAGGATCATTATTAACTGCTGCTTCACTAACTTCTGATAATCTTAATTGCATTGCAAACAAACCATCTGTGTACTTACCAAAGGCTTCTCTGTTAAAAAAATTCCCCCAACGACCTATAGATTGGCCTAATGCTAATCCTGCACACGCAGTATCTCCAAGTATAAGAAATGATACTTTCTTATACTTAGAAAATATTAATGCTGCTAATACACCACCTATAATTCCTCCATAGATAGCTAATCCGCCACCTCGAATATTAAATATCTCAGTCAAATTATTTTTATAATCATCCCAGCTGAAAACCACATAATATATTCGAGCACCTAGTACCGCCATAACAATAGCAAGCAATGCAAAATCTAGATATAAATCAGCATCTTGTCCTGTTCTTACAGATTGCCATTGAGTTAATAAATAACCTAATATCATTCCAATGGAAATTATAATGCCATAAAAAGCTATATTAAATCCAAAAATAGATATACCCTTACCAACATTCTCTAATTCAATTCCAAAGTTAGGAAATCTAATACTTGTTTCTAGTAATACGTAATTCATTTTTGTCACCTCTAGTCAAATATTATCTGCCATAAACAACTACAATCTACACATTAAATCTAAATAAAACAACATCTCCATCGTTCATAACATATTCTTTTCCTTCTGAACGAACTAGACCTTTATCCTTAGCTGCATTGTATGAACCACACTCAACCAAATTATCATAAGTAACTACTTCTGCTCTAATAAATCCTCTTTCAAAATCTGTATGTATTTTACCTGCTGCTTGAGGAGCTTTTGTTCCTTTAGTAATAGTCCAAGCTTTGCTTTCCATCTCTCCAGCAGTTAGGTAACTAATAAGACCAAGTAAACTATAACTAGCTGCAATAAGCTTTTCAAGACCTGATGATTTAATTCCTAAATCATCTAGAAATTCTTTTTTCTCATCCTCATCTAATTCAGCTATTTCTTGCTCTATTTGAGCACATATAACAAATACTTCTGATTTCTCTCCTACTGCAAACTCTCTTACCTTCTTAACATGTTCATTATCGTTACCATCTGTTACTAAATCGTCTTCTGTAACATTAGCTGCATAAATAACTGGTTTTATTGTTAAAAGGTTATATCCTTGTAACCATTCTTCTTCATCGTCATCATTAGTCTCAAATCCCTTAGCCATATTACCTTCCTCAAGATAATCCTTAAGTTTCTTAAGCATAGCTAATTCTTTTGCAAGAGTCTTATCGTTATTAGCTCCTCTTGTTACTTTAGCTATTCTTCTTTCTATAATTTCAACATCTGAAAAAATAAGCTCTAAATTAATTGTTTCTATATCTCTGAGAGGATTAATAGAACCATCAACATGAATAATATTACTATCCTCAAAACATCTTACAACATGTACAATAGCATCTACTTCTCTAATATTAGCTAAGAATTGATTACCTAATCCTTCACCTTTAGATGCTCCTTTTACTAAACCTGCTATATCAACAAATTCTATAGTTGCCGGCACAAGTTTCTCTGAATTATACATCTTACCTAAAACATCTAATCTTTCATCTGGAACTGCAACAATACCCACATTCGGATCAATTGTACAGAATGGATAATTTGCTGACTCTGCTCCTGCCTTTGTTAATGAATTAAATAATGTACTTTTACCAACATTTGGAAGTCCAACGATTCCTAGTTTCATATCTTTATATCCTCCTATTTGATAAC
Source organism: Lachnospiraceae bacterium (assembly GCA_015057455.1). GTDB lineage: Bacteria > Bacillota > Clostridia > Lachnospirales > Lachnospiraceae > SIG301. The sequence goes on from SVEH01000006.1 coordinate 31,611, forward strand.
AATTCTCTATTATGATTTGTATACCTCTTTTATAAAAGCATAAGATTTATTAACATCCTATACCACTAATTATAAACCCATGCATACGTTTAGCATTATAACACAAAACTAACAAAAAGCCAAAGAAAATTTAAATCTAATACAATATCCTCTAATAATCTATCCACAAAAAAATAAAGTTATCAATTCCCGAGAAAATCAACAACTTTATTTATGCTATAAACATCTTCAAAGTTTTTTAAGTGCCTAAACCATCAAAATTATATGATACTCATTATATCATTAACATTCTCTTTTATATTTCCTTTATCAAACACTGCTGTTCCTGCTACTATTACATTCGCTCCTGCGTCTATAACTTTGTTGATATTATTAATGTTAATTCCACCATCTACTTGAATATCTACATCCAAACCTTTACTGTCTATCATCGATTTTAACTCAACTATCTTTTCAGTACAACTTTCTATGTACTTTTGACCACCAAATCCAGGATTAACTGTCATTATAAGCACCATATCTACCATATCTAATACATGTTTTATACTTTCTATTGGAGTAGCTGGATTAAGTGCAACACCAACTTTTAGTCCTTGCTCTTTAACTTGTTCTATTGTTCTGTTTAAATGCTTACATGCTTCCACATGAACTGTTATTAAGTCTGCTCCTGCATCTTTAAAATCTTTTATATAGCGACTTGGTTCATCTATCATCAAATGAACATCAAACACTGCTTTTGTTGATTTTCTAATTGCTTTTATTACTGGCATCCCAAAAGATATACTTGGAACAAAACTTCCATCCATTACATCTATATGTACATATGGTACATTGCATTGTTCTAATATCTTTAATTGTTCACCTAATTTTGAAAAATCTGATGCTAAAATTGATGGGGATAATATTATATCACTCATTGTACTCCTCCATTCTTATATAATTAATCACTTACTATATACAAACACACTATTATTATCTAATATAGCTAATAGTCATCATTAACTATTAGCTATTTATTAATTATTAATATTTCCTCTTGTAATTTATTAACTACCAATAGCTTTAATAAACATTAATACCTTTTCTTATCATTAATCTCATTATACAAAAGTTTATAATTCTCATACCTTGTCTTACTTATTTTACCTTCAAACAATGCATCTTTTACAGCACATTTAGGTTCATTTATATGAACACATCCACCAAACTTACAATCATCAGCAAACTCATTAAATTCAACAAAATGTTCTTTTAGTTCTTCCTTGTCCATCTCTACATACAAAGAACTAAATCCAGGGGTATCCATAATAAATGTATCTTCATTTAACATACGCAATTCTGAGTGTCTGGTTGTATGCTTACCACGTTGAATTTTGTCACTTATACCACCTACTTGCATATTAGCATCTGGATCAATAATATTGATAATTGATGATTTACCTACTCCTGATGGACCTGCAAGTACTGTTGTCTTACCGTATAATTCTTTTCTTATTGCCTCTACACCTTCATTACGTAATGCACTTGTACATATTACTTTATATCCACAGTTTACATAGGTTTCCATAATTACTCGCAATTCTTTTTCTGATACAATATCACTTTTATTAAAACATACTATACATTTTAACCCTTGCTTAGACATTGATATAAGAAATCTGTCTAACAAATTTAAATTTGGTGTTGGTTTAGCTGCTGCAAAAATAACTAATGCTTGATCAACATTTGACACAGCTGGTCTAATCAATGCATTAGTTCGTTCACAAATCTCTATTATATTACCTGTTTTTTTATCTTCGTCAAGAATATCTATCTCAACATTATCTCCAACTAAAGGCTTTATACCATCTTTTCTAAATATTCCTTTAGCTTTACATTCATACACTCCCTTATCGGGAGTGTATATATAGTAAAAACCTGCTATTCCTTTTATTATTTTACCTTTCATAATTACCTCGCAACTGCAACTCCAGATGTAAATGCTTTCGAATCTGCACCTTCCTTAGCATTTTCAAATGAGTAGGATACATCCTCTGGTTTAATATCACCATCTTGTAAATCATTCTTTGTTCTAACCTTAACAAAGATTTCTACTTCACCTGCATATCCTGCATCTTTTCTAAATCTTGTGCTACCAGTGTATGACTTACCATCATAATTAATAGTACATGTTACTTTTACAGGTTCACCACCATGTTCCTCAAAAACATCCTCCGCTGCAATTTTCATAACTACTGCAACTGAATAATCTTTTTCTTTTACTTCTTCTGTTGGTTCTGGTGTTGGTTCCTCTGTTGCCTCTTCTACAACATTAACCTGAATATCTATCTTTGAACCTCTCTCTATCTCAGAATTAGCTGCTTGTGACTGTCCTACAACCATTCCATTTGTATAATGATCATTAGATACTTCTTTAACTTGACCTAGTTTTAACCCACTAGATTCTAGTTTTCTTTCAGCCTCATCTACTGAAGATAAACCAAATAACTGAGGTACTGTAACTGTATTTTTCTTACCAATACTAATAGTAATAACAACTTTATCTGTATTCTTTATCTTATCTCCTGCCTTAGGACTTGTTTTTACAACTGCATTAATAGGAATTGTATCATGATTAACTTGTTTATGTTCTATTTGTAAAGCATATACTTCAAACAAATCGTTTAATTCCTTAATTGCGTCAGCTATAGGCATATTAGTTAAATCAGGCATCTTCTTTTCTTCTTCTTCTAATTCCTCTTCTTCAGCTCCAATTTCATATACTGTCAAAGTTACCGCTGTTTGTAATGGCCAAAGAGTTCCCGCCTTCGGATTCTGTTCCTTAATTAATCCATTGTAGCTTTCATCAGGAGGCGCCACTTTTCTAATTGAAACTACAAAACCTTGTTCTTTTAATATTCTTTCTGCTTCTTCAAGTGTTTTACCTTCAACACTTTGAACCTCTGCCATATCATCCGTTGGGAAAGTAGCTGTTATACTTGGCTCAACTGATGGTGTTGGTTCCTCTACAGGCTCATCTTTGCCACCTTGATTTATAAAGAATAATATAATTGCAATAATAAATATAACAATTATAACTGCACCTATCTTTGTTATCTTCTCTAACTTATCATCAACTTTTTCTTCATCTGGATCAACAAAATCATCATTATATCCATCTGGACCATTACCTGGAAACTGTTGTTGACCACCATAATTAGGAAATCCATTATTTCCATCCATTCTAGGATTCATATTTCCATTATTACCTTGCATTGCTGCATCATTCATATACATTCCATTATTCATCATATCCGGATTCATCGTTTGATTCATTCCTGGATTCATTTGTTGACTCATATCTGGCCCTGGATTTTGCATAGCACCATTTCTTATTGCATTAACATCATTTGGTGATAATGCAATTGTTGGTGAATTATTAAGTACATCTGGAATAACTACAAAATCAACTCCCGGCTCTACCAAAGAACGCTTTAAGTCACTAATTAATTCTACAACTGAAAGATATCTTCTCTCTGGTTTCTTTTGTAGACATTTTAAAACAATCTTATCCGTACTTATAGGAATATCTCCAACCAACTCACCTAACGGAGTTATCTCTTCTTGTATATGTAATAAGGCTATTGATACAGCATTATCTCCTTCAAATGGAACTTTACCTAAGATCATCTCATACATAGTAATACCTAAAGAGTATATATCACTCTTTTCATCACTATATCCACCTCTAGCTTGTTCTGGTGAAATGTAATGAACTGATCCCATAGCAGATGAAGTAAGTGTATTAGATGATGCTGCTTTTGCAATACCAAAATCTGCAACCTTAACCTTACCATCTCTTGATATTATAATATTTTGTGGTTTTATATCTCTATGTATAATGTTATTATCATGAGCTGCTTCAAGACCTTGTGCTATCTGTATAGCAATTCCTGTTGCTTCTCTAACATCTAATCTTCCTTTTCTTTCAATGAAATTCTTAAGAGTTATACCCTCTATTAATTCCATAACAATATAATACATGCCGTTTTCTTCACCAACGTCATATATATTTACTATATTAGGATGTTGTAAACCAGCTGCTGACTGTGCTTCTGCTCTAAACTTATCTACAAATCCGTCATCAGAACTAAATTCTTCTTTTAATACTTTTATAGCAACAAATCTATTTAATTTATGGCAACGTGCTTTATAAACATCTGCCATTCCGCCTGAACCTACGGTGTCTATAATTTCATATCTCTCTGCTATAAACATACCCGGTTTTAACATAAATTCCGCTCCTTTTTATACAATCTTGTATATTAACTAACCTTATACTACATCTCAACTAGTATAACACTAATATTATCTTTCCCGCCATATTTATTGGCTTTATCTACCAATATCCTAGTTGCTTTTTCTATATTATCACTATGTAATATCACATCCATTATCTCTGTATCATCAACCATATTAGTTAATCCGTCAGAGCATAATAAAACTCTATCTACTTTATCGGCTTCAATTTCAAAAAAATCAACCACTACATTATCCCCACTGCCCAATGCTCGTGTAATAATATTCTTGTTAGGATGAATCCTTGCATCACTTTCTGTAATCTCGCCTCTTTTTACCATTTCTTCAACTAATGAATGATCTTGTGTAAGTTGAATTAAATTATTATCTTGTACAATATATAATCTCGAATCTCCGACATTGGCCACATAAATCATTCCGTCCACAACTGTAGCTGCCACAACGGTTGTACCCATTCCTTCTAATTCTTGATTAGAACGAGAATCATTACATATATTAATGTTAGCCGTATATATGGCGTATTCTAAAACACTTATAGGCGTACATATATCATTATATTCTTTTATATATGATGTCATTGCCTCTATGCATTCTCTAGATGCATAATCTCCAGCTTTATGTCCCCCCATGCCATCTGCAACTATATATAAATTAGGTAATTTACCAATGGCATCATCCGTAGAAAAAATACTATCCTGATTAATCTTTCGCTTACTCCCAATGTCTGTTAAAGCACTTGATTTCATACTATTCTCCATTCCGAAGGGTTTGTTCCATATAACTTTTTCTTAATTGACCACAAGCAGCGTTAATATCTGAGCCTAATTCTCGTCTAATTGTGGCATTAACCTTATTATTTTCTAATATATTCTTAAATTTCTCAATATATTCTCTTGTGCTATGCTTATAATTTCTCTCCTTAATTGTATTAACAGGAATTAAATTGATATGACAATTAAGTCCTTTAACAAGTTTTATAAGCGCCTTTGCACATTCTTCACTATCATTAACATCCTCTATCAAACTATATTCAAATGTAATTCTTCTCCCAGTTTGCTTATAATAATACCTACAAGCATCCATAATTTCATTTACACTATATTTCTTCGCTATAGGCATAATTTCTTTTCTTAATTCATCTGTAGGCGAATGTATAGAAATTGCAAGTGTTATCTGCAACTTCTTATCTGCTAATTCTCTTATCTTATCTACTAACCCACATGTTGAAACTGTAATATTCCTTGCGCTTATATTTAGTCCTTTTTCACAAGTTATTAGTTGTATAAATTTTAAGAAATTATCAAAATTATCAAAAGGTTCTCCGGAACCCATTATTACAATATTAGATATTCTCTCACCTATCTCTCTCTGTATAGCGTATATTTGTCCTAACATCTCTGATGGAAGAAGGTTTCTTTCTAAACCGTCTAATGTAGATGCACAAAACTTACATCCCATTCTGCATCCTACTTGCGATGATATACATACACTGTTACCATGCTTATATCTCATAAGCACACTTTCAATTATACTTCCATCCTTAAAAGAAAACAAATATTTTTTTGTCCCATCTAACTTTGACTCTAATACTTGTTCAATATTAGGTACATTTATGACATACTTTTCTTTTAATTTATCTCTAAGCTGCTTTGAAACGTTAGTCATTTCATCAAAACCACTTACTAATTTCACATGCAACCACTCATAAATCTGTGCTGCTCTAAAAGATTTTTCACCAATTAAAGTAAGTTCTTCCTTTAATTCGTCCAAATCCAATGACATTATATCACTTTTTTCCATTATTTACCAATCCTATTTTCACTACTATATATTAATTTTCTGCGAATAATATATTTAGACATTACTAATCATATTATATTTAGCAATATATTATCTTGTCCTTTAATATTAATTTTTTTAGAAATATATATACGCTCTTGCTATATTTTCTTAAATCTTGCTATAAAAAAACCATCTACATTATGTACACCTGGCATCATCTGTATCATACCTTCTTGTGTACATACAATGTTATTACCTACATAAGGTGTTAATGAATCCAATTTAAAATCACTATTATTCTCTAAAAACCACTTTACATTATCTTCGTTCTCACCTTTATTAATTGTACAAGTACTATATATTAAAGTACCTCCTACTTTTACATAATCTTTAACTACACTAAGCATATTTTTCTGTATAGCACACAATTCCTCTAAATCCTCAGATGTTACATTATATTTTATATCTGCTTTCTTGCCTATAACTCCTAACCCTGAGCAAGGAAGGTCTGCAATAACAACATCTGCCACGCCTATACATTCTTTATCTAAAACTAACGCATCCCATTCCTTAGTTTTAACATTACTTAATGCCATTCGCTCTATATTCTCTTCTATAAGTCCAACCTTATATTCATTAATATCTCTTGAATCTACCATTCCTGTACCGTTCATTTTTAATGCTACAGATACAGTCTTTCCTCCTGGCGCTGCACATACATCTATAATATAATCATTATCTTTGGCACCTGTTGCATCTGCACATACCATTGAGCTCTCATCTTGAACATAAAACAAACCATCATTAAAAGCATCTATTTTAGACAAATAATTATAACCTTTAATTTTAAGTCCATCATCACAATACATAGACCTCTCTATATCCTTAATGTCTGAACTTAATTGATTAATCAATTTGTCTACAGTTATCTTATTAGTATTACACCTTATAGTAATTGATTTATCTTCATCTAAGAATCCTTCTAATATCTTAATTGTTGTTTCTTTAGAATAATCTTTAATCCATTTTTTAATTATCCAACTAGGCATGGAATATTTTATTTCTAGATATTCTACTGTATCTTTAGCTGGATAAGTTATATTATTGAAATTCCTATCAATATTACGCAATACTCCATTAACAAAACCCTTTAATGTGTGAAATCCTTTTTTTACAGCAAGTTTTACTGCCTCATTACATACTGCTGTATTAGGTACACTATCCATATATTTCAATTGATAAACTGAAATTCTTAGAATATTACGAATAACTGGTTTCATCTTAGTAACTTTCACTTTGGAAAATTGATTAATAATATAATCTAATTCTATACATCTCTCAACTGTACCTGTACATACTCTATTAATGAAAGCTCTATCTCTCTTTTCTAAATATTGATAATTATCTAATGTATTACTAATAACCAAATGGCTATGTTTCTTTTGTTCTAATATATCCATCACACACTCTAGACATATCATTCTAGAATTAATCATTATCTCTTCCTCCAAATATTAACATCAAGCGCAATAAGGAAAGAATCATTGATACAGCTGCTGCAACATATGTTAAAGCTGCCGCTGTTAATACCTTCTTCGTTGGTCTTAATTCTTCTCTTGTTAGTATATTATTATCTCTTAGAATATTTATTGCTCTTGCTGATGCATTAAACTCTACCGGTAATGTTACCAACTGAAATAATACACCAAATGAAAACAATAGTAAACCCAATTGTATTAAAAAGTCACTTGATGTAAATAATGTACCTATAATTAGCACTGGCCATGCTGCATTAGTTCCAAAATTAGCGATTGGAACTAGGGTATGTCTTATTTTTAGCATCTTGTATTGCATGACCACATTCATGTGCTGCAACTCCAATCGCTGCAACTGATCTTCTATCATATACTGTATCTGATAATCGCAAAGTCTTTGTTCTTGAGTCATAATGATCTGTCATATCTCCAGCTACACGCTCAATCTTCACATAACTAATGCCAGCTAAAGTAAGTATTCTTTGAGCGACCTCTGCCCCAGTCATTCCTCTACCATTAGCAACTTTACTATATCTTGCAAATGTTGTTTTAACATTAGCAGATGCAATTAAGCATAAAACAGTTCCTATAATAACCAAAATATAAGTAGGATCAAAAAGCATTCCATAATACATATTATCATCAACCTTTCATCTCTTAAATAATAAACAGTTAACCTAATATAGTCCCAACTGACACTTTAAATCCACGAAGAAAATCTTCAATCATCATTCTCTTCTTTCCTTCTAATTGTACCTCTTGTAAATCTAATAATCCTTCTGCTGTATTAACTAGCATTGAACTTTTATCAACATATACAATTTGTCCAACCGGTGCTTTAAACATATCTTCTGTAACTCTACTATCATTATCTTTGGTTGCAACAATATCTGACTTCCATATTTTGAAACCTTTACCATCTAATGTTGTAAATGCACTTGGCCAAGGATTTAAACCTCTTATAAGAAGTTCTATTTCACATGCTTTTTTACTAAAATCAATTCGTCCATGACTCTTATTAAGCATACCAACATAATTAGATTCTTCATCATTCTGCTTAATTCTCTCAATATTACCTTCTGCAATACCTGCTAAAGTTTTCATAAGTAAACCAGCTCCCATATTAGCTAATCTATCATGTAAAGTTCCGCCTGTATCTTCCCTAGTTATAGGAGTTCTCTCTTGCAACAAAATATCACCAGTATCTAATCCTTCATCCATAAACATTGTTGTTATACCAGTTTCTTTTTCACCATTAATAATAGTCCATTGAATTGGAGCTGCTCCTCTATATCTTGGAAGCAATGATGAATGTACATTAATACATCCATAACGAGGCATATCCAAAATTTCTTTTGGTAAAATCTGACCAAAAGCAACAACTACAATAAAATCTATATCCATTTTCTTAAAATCTTCAACACACTCATCTTGTCTTAACTTTATAGGTTGAAAAACAGGTATATTATACTTTAATGCAACCTCTTTTATAGGTGTATATTGCATAGCCTTTCCTCTTCCCTTAGGCTTATCTGGTTGAGTAACTACACCAACAACGTCATAATTACTATTACAAAGTGTTTCTAATGTAGGAACTGCAAAATCTGGTGTTCCCATAAATAAAACTTTTAATTTACTCATCTTATATCCCTCGTTTATCTTACAAAATTATCATCTATTATTTTACTTTCGTTTATGATTATAATAATTTCTAGTCTTCATCTGTATATGTTTCTAAATCGCCTTCTACTAAATCAATATATAATTTACCATCTAAATGATCAATTTCATGACATAATGCGCGAGCTAATAACTCTGTACCTTCAATTATAACTTCTTCCATGTTGGTATTAAGTGCTTTTACCTTAACAACATTTGGTCTAGTAACCGTACCTGACTTATTTGGTACACTTAAGCACCCTTCACTTCCTGTCTGACTACCTGACGTTTCAATTATCTCTGGATTAATTAAAATCAATAATTCTGAACAATCTGGTGTAACATCAATTACACAAATTCTCTTAAGAATTCCTACTTGAGGAGCTGCAAGTCCAACACCTCCAGTTTCATACATTGTCTCTGCCATATCCTCTATTAACTCTAACGTTCTATCTGTCATATCATAAACAGGTTTACATACTTTATTTAAAATAGGATCTCCTTCATATCTTAACTTTCTAATTGCCATTATTATTCTTCCTTTCGTTTATTTTATTCATTCATATACTTATATATTTACTATACGTTTGCTCACTTGTATATCTATATATATAATAGGCATTTCTTCATTAAACTCTATAAAATTTAATGTCTATTTATTCTAATATATATTTATAGGATTAAAATCTATATACATTGTACATCTTTTATATTCTACACTATCCCTAGACCATTTTTCTACTATATCTTTAATTTTCACTAAATCTACATAATTGCTAGATTTAAGATATAGTACTTTTCTAAAGAAATCTTTTGCCTTAGATAAAGACGCATCTGCTGGCCCAATTATTGAGATTTCATCACTATAACAATCTAAGTTTTTAATAATAGAAACAGTTTCTTTACTCATCTTATCAACCAACTCATAATCTTTAGCTACCATTAATAGAACCATAATGTCCGCTGCCGGTGGATACTTCATAAGTTCTCTATAATTTATCTCTTTTTCATAAAAACCTTTATAATCACTTTTAGCTGCTGTAGTAATACTATAGTGCATAGGACGATACGTTTGAACAACAACCTCTCCCAACTTATCTCCTCTACCTGCTCTACCCGCAGCTTGTGTTATAAGTTGATATGTTCTTTCTGCCGCACGATAATCATTGGTATTCAATGATAAATCAGCTGCTAAAATTCCAACTAAAGTTACATTAGCAAAATCATGTCCCTTTACTATCATCTGTGTTCCCACCAAAATATCTGCCTCTTTTTTATCAAACTGGGATAAAATCTGCTGATGCCCTTCTTTTCCATGAGTTGTATCTGCATCCATTCTCAACACTCTTGCTGCCGGAAATGTTCTCTTCACTAATTCTTCAATCTTTTGGGTACCTGTTCCAAACAATGCAATATAATCTGAATTACACTCTGGACAAGTATTTAAAACCCCAGTCTCATAACCACAATAGTGACATACTAGCTTTCCATTAGAATCATTCTTATATGCTCTATTACTAATTTTAGTATTATGAAATGTCAATGACACATCACAATGAGGACATTTTACTACATAACCACAACTTCTACAAGAAACAAATCCAGAATATCCTCTTCTATTTATAAAAAGCATAATTTGCTCTTTTTTTCTTAATCTATCATCTATTAATTCATATAACTTTCTACTAAAAATTGACTTATTGCGAGCCTTTAATTCTTCTCTTAAATCTACAATATGCACTTTAGGGAGAATCGCACTAGCTACAGCTCTTTTTGTCATCTCGAATAATGTATATTCTCTATTCATTGCCCTATAATAGGCTTCCATAGATGGCGTTGCCGAACCTAACACAACACTTGCTCCTTCAATCTCAGCCCTCTTTATAGCCACTTCTCTTGCATGATACTTACATGAGGTGTCACTTTTATAACTACTTTCATGCTCTTCATCCATTATAATAAGCCCTAAATTCTCAAAAGGAGTAAATAATGCAGACCTAGGTCCAATCATTATATCAATATCACCATTTCTTGCTCTTAGATACTGATCATATCTCTCCCCACTAGATAATCTTGAATTCATAATAGATATTCTATCACCAAATTCACTATAAAATCTGTTAACAGTTTGATAAGTTAGTGCAATTTCAGGAATAAGAACTATAACCTTTTTTCCCACCTCTAAAACTTTTTTTATCATTTCAATATATACACAAGTCTTACCACTACCTGTAATTCCGTGTAACAAATATGTCTTCCTAATTCCATTAATATAATCATCATAAAAGCTGCTAAGAATAAAGCTTTGTTCTGCATTCAATACAACTTGCTCTTTCTTAGTTTGCGCCCCCATATTAATAGGATTACGATACATTGTAACTGCCTCTATCTTAATTACACCTTGTTCTTGAAAATACTTTAGCACTGGTGTAGAAATATTCTTAGTTTTTGTTAAATATTCATAGTTAATACTTACATTGTCTGAATTATTTTTAAAACATTCTAATAATCTTACTCTAGCTAGATTATGTTTTTTAGTATTAAATTCAATTAGTTCATCTAGTTTTTCATTAGTAATTAATAATCTAACTGATTTTTTTTCAACTGCTTTTATTGAAGACTTAATAGGCATAACAACTTTTAGTGCATCATTCATTGTGCCACCAAAATTCTGTCTAATAAAGCCTGCCAATGCAATAAGTTTATTCTCTATTGCCAATGATTTATCTACCACGCTATGAATTTCTTTTATCTTATTCTCATCATAATCTGTAGTTTTTGATAAACCTATAACATACCCTTTTATCTTTCTATTAGACATTCCAAATGGAATATATACTTGTACGCCAATAAATACCAGTGCACTTAAGTGCTCTGGTATTCTATATTGATAAACTCTATCTAAGTTTTCATGCGATATATCTACAATAATATCCGCGTACATATCTTCACCTACTACTTACTACTTATTACTTATTAATTACTATTACATTGCTATCGACTCTTAATGTGTTCAACTATCTCATCTGTATGCATACCTCTTGATCCTTTTATTAATACAGCAACCTTTTCTCCCAGTATGCCATCAAGATATGCATTAGCCTCTTCATTACTATCAAATGAATGAGTTACAATTGAACATTCCTTATCATTCTTAATTGCTTCTTCAATAGCCTTAGCTTCCTTACCAATTACAACAACTTCGTCTATTTTCTTCTTAGTCAAATATTCTCCAACTTCATAATGACACTCATATGATTTCTCACCTAGTTCTAAAATATCTGCAAGTACAGCAACTCGTTTTTCTACACCTTCAACCGCTAATAAAACATCCACGCCACTCTTCATTGAATCAGGGCTTGCATTATATGTATCATCAATAATCTTAATACCTTTATGTTCCTCAATTGTACCTCTCATAGCCATCGGCTCGTATTCAAATAAACCAATCTTAGAATCAATAGGTTTTATATTAAAGCATCTAGCTACAGCAATAGCTACTAAAGCGTTATATATATTGTGTCTTCCAAGTACATTAAGAATAATATGTTCCATTTTATCTCTATATGCAACATCAAAATGTACTTGCCCTTTTACTGTCATTATATTTACTGCTCTAAAGTCACACTTACTATCTATTCCATAAGTAATAACCTTAGTTTTTTCTAAAGCCTTCTTTGTCTTATCTGATAATGGGCAATCTACTTCATCTACAATACTATCCTCTACAGTACTGCTTTGTGCAGTAACATTTTGTGCATTATCATCTTCTGCATTCTTCTCGTTAAGATATTTCTTATAATCTGCGATTTTTCTTAATTGTTCATCATCACCATTTACAAACAAGCAATTAATATCTTTTAAATCATACGCAAATGATTTGCTATTCTCTATTTCAAATCCATTAATAATATTAGCTTTTTCTTTTAAAATATTCTCTTTAGAACCAAACTGTCCTATATGAGATACTCCAATATTAGTCATAACATAAAAGTCTGGTTTTGCTATTCTTGATAAATTATCCATCTCATCTGGTTCACTAACGCCCATTTCAATAACTGCTGCTGTGTGTTCCTTCTCTAACTTTGTCATCATCATAGATAAACCTATCTGACTATTCATGTTACCTTCTGTTTTAAATGTATTACGTCCAATACCTAATGCTGCCGCAATCATCTCTTTAGTAGTTGTTTTCCCAACACTTCCAGTTACACCTACTACAGGCAATGGTAATTGTTCTCTCATATAAGCTGCTATATCTTGGAAAGCCTTTAACGTATCATTAACTTTAATATATACTTTTCCGTCAATGTAATTCTTAATATCCTCGCTAGTTAATGTTGCTACTGCACCATTATTCAACGCAGAATCAATATATTTATGTCCATTAGTTCTCTCTCCTATAGTTGGAATAAACATATCTCCATTATTTATCTTGTTCGAGTTAACGCTAAATCCTTTTACAACTACAGTCTCTTCTCCCTTAAGAAGAGTTCCCTTTGTACATTCTAATATCTTTGCTATTGTTATCTGTGCCATTCTAACGCACCCTTTCATATACGAACAATTATGTTCTTACTTTTATAATACAATTATAATCATATCTATATCAGTGCTTAAACACTATTACTTAGATATCTTGGCTAGTACATCTGCTACAACTTTTCTTTCATCAAAATCATGTTTTACACCATTAATTTCTTGATAGCTTTCGTGTCCTTTACCTATAAGCATAATAACATCACCTGACTTAGCGTTAGTCATTGCATACTCTATAGCCTCAGCTCTATCTATTATTGTTATATACTTACCATCTGTTTTATGAAGCCCAATAAGAATATCATCTATTATATCCTCTGGCTTCTCAGTTCTTGGATTATCTGAAGTTATAATAGATAAATCTGCTAATCTTCCTGAAACCTCACCCATATCATATCTTCTTTGCTTATCTCTATTACCACCTGCACCAAATACAGTTATTAACCTAGTTGGTTCATATTCTTTTATTGTTGAAAGCAAACTTTCAATACTCATATGATTATGAGCGTAATCTATTACAACCAAATAATCCTGTCCTGGTGTATCAACAATCTCTACTCTACCTTTTACTTTCACATCTTTTAAAGCTTCTTTTATTACCTCTTCACTAACACCAAAATGTCTACAAATGGCTATTGCCATAAGAGAATTATACACACTAAACTTACCTGGTATATTCACCTCAACATTCATATTCATAAGACCACTCACATCATAAGCAACTCCCATATATCCTGGTCTTGAAACAAGAGATATATTACTTGCTCTTAGTTGAGCATCTTCTTTCATTCCATATGTTTCAATATTACAAGTATGTCCTTTAATTACATCATTAGCATATTTATCATCTATATTAATAATACCTGTTTTACACTGTTTAAATAGTAATGACTTACAAGTTAAATAGTCATTAAAATCCTTGTGTTCATTAGGTCCTATATGATCTGATGACAGATTACTAAAAATACCTAAATCAAATTCAAATCCTGCAACTCTATCTAGCATAAGACCTTGAGATGATACTTCCATAACAACCATATCAAGTCCCGCTTTTACCATTCTATCTAAATACTCTTGCAAAACATAAGATTCTGGTGTAGTATTAACAGATTTTATCTTTTCATCACCTATAATAGTTTCTATAGTACCAATAAGACCAACCTTAAATCCAGCCTTTTCTAACATACTTTTAACCATATATGTAGTTGTTGTCTTACCCTTAGTACCAGTTACACCGATAGTCTTAATCTTAGACGCTGGATTACCAAAGAAACTTGCTGACATATAAGCCAACGCCGTTCTAGTACTTTCTACTCTTATAACAACTAATTCATCATTAATTGCTAATAATTCATCTATATCAATATCTTTTTCAATAACTATAGCTCTAGCACCCTTACTAGTAACATCTGCTGCAAAACTGTGTCCATCAACAACAGCTCCACTAATACATACAAAAACAGATTCCCCATTAACCTTTCTTGAATCATATGCTATATTCTCTATATCAATCTGTTCTGTGCCATTAACTAATGTATAATTAAATCCAGTTAATAAACTTCTTAAATTCACCTTTATATTCACTCCTTTAAATCGCACAATTAGTGCACTCTAACACATTTTAATATAACTTCCTTTTTTTTACAAGTATTTTTTTAGCGGAGCGTTTTATTCCACAGAGATTTACAATCAAAAATTGTACTTTCCTGTGGAATAAAAAAGAGCTAGACACATATATCCCCTGTGTGTCTAGCTCTTGGCAGCGCTACTGCCTATTTAGATTCGCCAGGTCTACCCCCGACTCATCTAATATTAATGTTCATCAAATGCTGTACAGTATCTAACTGTTAACTCTGTACATATTTTAACCTCTCCATATTCTACATGAATATATACTTCTGAATCATCCTTCTCTGTACCTACATAAGTAATAATTTCATTTGGTAATATAACCTCTTTTTCCTCGCCAGGTATAAGTTCAAATATTTCAGATATTCTACCTGATAATGGATTATCTGTTGAACCTACCCATACTTTTATAACCTCATCATCTCCCGCAACTCCTAAATCACCAACGCTTCCTATGCTTAGAAGAATCTTCTCTGCTTTATAATTTCCAACATCTCCTTCTGCTCCATATACATAAATAGTTGATTTTTCTTTTAACGATGAAATGTCAATCCACTTAGCCCAATATTCCTTATCTCCCGTCTCTTGTTGTGTAATATCGTATACAACATTGCCCATTAAACTTTCGTTGTCATACCATCCACCAAAAGCCATAAGCACTGACTCATCGCCGTACACTATATCTGCCGCAGTTGGAAGCACTGCTCCTCTTCCATATACATACTTAGTTACATTTTTGCCTGTTGCAATAACACCGCCATTAGGATGTAATGTTACCTTATAAGCATCTGCAACCCATTTAGCATAGAACCATTTTTCACCTTTGGCATTTTCATCAATCTTTGTAACTGGATCACCTGTGAAACTTGAATTAGTGTACCAACCTACAAACTCAAAGTTTTCTCTTGTCATATCTTCTGCTTTAGGCAACCATGCTCCTTCACCTTCATAATATGATGTTACATTTTTATTTGGAGCAATAGTTCCTCCATTTGCATTTAAATGAACCTTATATTGGTTCTTTATCCATTTTGCCCAATATTCTTTATTACCTCTCTCTGAACCAGAAATTTCATAATATCTTGTTCCTGTGCAATCCATATTATCATACCATCCAGCAAATGTGTAACATTGTCTTTGTATAGACTCTGCACCTGGTAGACCTATACCTATTCCTCCAATATATTCCTTCACATCTGCATCTGCAGCTAATATTCCTCCATTTGGATGCAATGTTACTGAATAGCTTCCATTTACCACACACTCTAAAGATGGACTTTTTAATGTAGCAAGATAATCAGCTCCATATCTAAATACTGCTGCATCTTCCATCTTCTCACTTACTGTCTCCCCATTAGTATATATTGTTGCCACACCGTTAGTTACACATTCTTTTGGTATTTTATCAATGTCTACTAATGCATACATTATAATGGTATACTTTACTGCTGCTAAATTATCACTTGAAATATTAAATTCCACAAATGAATCATCATCATTAAATTCGTAATAAACACCACTATTAGCTGTTACTAAACTTTTTAGAATAGTTAACTCTTTAGGAATATAATCTACTAAGTTAATTCCTGAACCTATTTTTTCTATTACCATATGAACAATTTCTTCAAATGCTTCTTCTACTCCATAATAGTCATATCCATTATTAAATAATGAAGCACCTACACTATTTGTACTTGTACTGCTCATACTTCCACTTCTATTTAACTGCTGTTTTTCCTTATTCTCAGTAGTATTAAGATACATCCACAATCCTCTATCATTATATGAAGCTATATTTCCCAATACTTTTACTGTATTGTCATCTGCATCATATGGAATAGACATAATTTTTGAATTGCTAATTCTACTAAGTAGTTTTTCACTTTCACTGACTATATTAGCATATGGTGTTCCATCAGAAACAATCTCTGTTCCATCATATCCATCAGTTAATACTACAACGGTCTTATGATCAACACCATCTTTTTCATATTTCTCTAAATATTTTGTTGCTTCTTTAATTCCCTTTGCCACATCTGTTTTACCAGAAGTTTTTAATTCATCTAATTGTTTTAAAAATTCATCAATATTTTTATTATTAACTAAATCTATTGTTTGAACTGAATCAGATGAAAATCCAACTACACCTATTCTCACATCCAATGCACATACTTTTAATAATAATTTTGCAAATGATTTCGCCTCATCTATTGTTTTGTTGAATTTATCTTCATTATTCATACTTTCAGCTAAGTCAATTGCTAACACAACATCCATTGTATCTCCAGTGTAGCCTGATTTAAAATAAAACAAACCTTTATCTGTCATATCTATATCAAATATAATTCTAGCATACGGGTTACCTTCTTCATTATATGCCCCAGTCCACTCAGCGGTTTTTGATATTTCAATAGTAGGCTCTATATATCCTGGCCCCTTAGCCCAAACTGCCCACAATTCAAAATCCCCGGTTTGCTCTGGACCTATACTAAATATAGGACTACCTAACAACATCGGATTATCCTTCCATCCAACAATAGCAAATCCATCATTTCTTGTTACATCATTTGGTCCTGGAAGCATTAATCCTTCACCCTCAATATATTCATATATATATTTGCCATTTTTAAAGTTACCACCATTAGCGTGAAGTATTACCTTATATCTTTTTCTTAAATCTAGTTTTAACTTTGGTGATATTATTTGAGCTATAAAATTATCTCCATATTGGAATATTGCGCTAGCATTTTCATTACCATCGCCTTTAACTGTGCCTCCATTAGTAAATATTGTCATCTGCTTCTGTTCTTCTGAATCATCAACGGTTTGACTCAAATCTAGAACAGTAACAAAACTTACCCTATATTTTCTATTATCTATAACATCTGATGTCCAAATAAACTTAATAGTATGTAAATCATCCTCAAATGTATGAGTAACTCCTGCACCTTTATTAATAGTGTCTTGAATAATAGAATATTCCTTAGGAATATAATCTGTAACTGTCATATAACTATCTTCTTCAAGATTAACTTCTCTCATATCTACATCAAAAGTAATTAATGTATATGGATTACCTTTTTCATCTTTTTCTTTACCTTGATATGTAGTCCATTGTGCATACTTTTGAATTGTTATCAAATCTTCTGGTCTTGGAGTTGGGGTTGGTACTGGTGTTGGAGTTGGCTTATCATCCTCTTTCTCTATCTGTGGAATATACACAATAGGACTCTTTAAATTAATAGAATTATCTCCAGCATATGAAAAATATGCACTTCCTAAAGAGTTAGCTGTAACATCAACCGTTACACCATTTGTATTAACAGGTTCTTTTGCTGACCTTTGATTCTCACTTAGTTTACTTAAATCTATTTTAACTACAAAAGAAAACCTATATAATTTATCAACTATATCATTAGTTCCCCAACTATAAGTAATCTTCTTGTCACCATCATCTCTTTGGATGGTAACATTAGCATCATTACTTTCAAATGAATCCTCCATTAAAACCATTGATTCAGGTAATATATCTACAAGTTTATTGCTTTCTATATCTTGTGCTAACAATGCTGCTATTTTATCAAAAACCCCTTGTAAATCGTCTTGCCCCTTATTATCTTTTACACTTGCTGAATAGAAATACTTCTCTCCATATTCATTAGTAGAAGCAATTTCTTCAAGCAAATTATTAGCTTTTGTATTCTCTAGGTCATAGCCTATTGTATACCATATAGCATCTGGAATTAAGTTCTTTGCATACTCTGCCTGTAAACTAGTACCTATATATCCATCTGTACTTTCCATTTCATCTGACTCTTGTCCTGAGTAGAATACATTTGGTTCTCCATCTGTTAATATAACCATTACCTTATTAGCTGCATTACTAGCTTTTAATTGTCTCTGACCTGCAATAATTGCACCTTGAATATCTGTTAAAGAACCTAAATCCTTATTACTTAAGCTAGTAATAGCATCTAGTATATCTTGCTTAGAGTCTTTAAATGTACCAAGAACTTCAACTTTCGTATCAAATCTTATAACTGACAATCTTATATTACTACCTTGTTCCATAAGTTTAGTAACAAATGTCATGGCTGCAGCCTTTTCTTTATCAAACTTATTACCCTTCATACTACTAGAAGTATCCAACATAAGTACAACATCTGTACTTTTTGTGTTTTCCGTATAGTTTAATACTTTATCGTTGGCGCCACTAGCATCAAGCCTAAATTGGATTTTAGCATAAGGATTCCCTTGTTCGTCACGTTCCCTACCATTATATGTAGTAAATTCTACATTTTTCTTAAGAATTACACCATCGCCTTTACCTTCCACTTCTGGCATGGATACAAGGGCTCCCACTTTATTATCTAATGGTACACGTTCTATAGAATCACATATCTTAGTTGATAAAACCATTAATACAAAAAGTGTAATCATTGTTACTATTAATCGTTCACATCTACGTTTAATTTCATGATTCATAACTCTCACCTCACACTAAATATATCCCCTTTTAATTTAATATGAAAGTGTTTTAATATTCCTCAAATGCTGCACATGCTCTTACTCTAATCTGTACCGTTCTTTGAACTGTACCATACATTATATGAAGATATACAAAGTAGTCATTCTTACTTACCGCAACCTCTTCTATTATCTCATCTGGCAACTTAAACCTTGCCTCTTCAAAAGCACCAAACTCCTGTGCTGGACAAATTCTTTTACTTGTTTTACTTCTTCCCCTTGTTACATATGCAGTTATCCTATCTGTAACGCCCTCATTTACACAAGCAACTATATCACTTGCCTTGTAAGTTTCTTTAGTTATTTCATCATATCCAACTGCTATATATACCCTTTCTTGATCAAACTCTAATGTTATTGTTATAACTTCCCATTTTGCCCAGAACTCTTTTGGTCCACTATCTGTTGGTTTGATTTCTGTCACAGGCGTTCCTGTTAAGCCTTCATTGTCATACCATCCTGCAAAATCATAACCATCTCTACTAATATCCTCACCAGTTGGAAGCTTTGTTCCTATGCTATATGTATATTTAGTTATCTCTCCCATTCCATCTGGTTCATAAATACCTTGATTTGGATGAAGTATAATCGGATAATCCTTTGGTTCCCATTTTGCCCAATATTCCTTATCATCTTTCTCTGTTGGTGGAATACTCACAACTGGTGTTCCTGTGAGATCTTGATTGTCATACCATCCTACAAAATCATAATGTTCCTTAGTAATATCTGCACCTGTTGGTAGCATAGTACCTACACCTTCTCTATAGAATGTTACTTCTTTTCCAGGCATAAATACACCGCCATTTGGATGTAATGTAACCTTATGATATAATCTTAGTTCTAACTTAGGACTTTCAAGTTCTATCTTTCCATTTTTACCATATGTTACATATGAACTTCCTAAAGAATCCTTGTTAACATCAATAGTTGTACCATTAGTATAAATGTAATCATTGTTTAATCTTACATCATCACTTATTCTGTCCATAAATAATTTTGTTGTAAATGTAAATGTATACACCTTTTCCTCTACATCTTGAACTGGGAATACAAATTGTACTGTATTACCACTAATCTTTGTTATTACTTTATTGTCACTTTTTACAATAGAGCTCTTGAAAATACCAAATTCTTCTGGAATTTTATCTACAAGTCTTATAGCAACAGTTCCAGTTAAATCTTGAAGAATATCCTCTATCATAAATGTAATTACTTCATCTGTATCCTGTTCATCACGAATTATTAAATCATCATCTTCTCTACCTGCATTAATAGTTATTTTTCTCTCATTTGGTTGTTCAACTGAAGATAATGATAGCTCCCTTGGTGCAACATCAGCCATATAGAACATTCTCTCTCCACTGTTATCTATAGATGCTAAGTTATGCATAAGTATAGTGCTTCTAGCTTCTGTATGTTCATCTAAACGTTTTAAGCCCATTCCTACAGAAATAATTGCTAGTCCTTCTATTTCATTCTTAGCGTACTCTGCTTGATCAACAGTTTGAGTATTAATCTTCTCATGGATTTCTTCACTAATTTCTCCAGTAACATTAATTCCTGTAAACATATTAATAACATCACTGCTATTATCGTTTGCACAGTTAGCAACATTACCTTCACCATTAGAAAATACAATTATAACCTTCTTATCAGCTTCACTATAGTTTACTAACTGCCTTTGCGCCCATATAATAGCACCTTGTATATCACGCTTGCTACTTATTACTCCATCTGAATACATATCATTCAGTGTATTATATCCTTGACTCATTTTATTAGTAATTGTGTCAAGCTTTCCTGAAGAATTATCTTCAAAGGTAGTACATTCATATACAGATTCTGCAAACATACCTACCGCAATACGAGTATTAGCATTTTGTATCATAAGGTTCTGTGCAAATGTATTAGCTGCAGTTAATGCCTCACTCATATATCCTTGATCCCATACAGCTTTACTTGAATCAACTAATAATACTACGTCAGTTGTAATGTCTGATGTTGAATAATAACTTTCTCTATCTGCTTTTGTCAAATCAACTTCAAAGCTTATCTGCGTATATGGATTTCCTTGCGCATCTGCCTCTCCACCGCCAAAAGATGTCCACTCTGCAGTCTTCTTAACTTTAATTACACTTAGTTCTTTCCATTTTGCCCAATATTCCTTATCTCCTGTTGAATCTGCTGGTATATGAGTTATTGGTGTACCAATACACTCTTCATTATCAAACCAACCAACAAAAGCATATTCATTTTTTATAATATCATCTGCTGTTGGTAAGAATGTAATTATTCCTCTTTTATACTCTGTAACATCCTTTCCTGCTAAAATTGTTCCTCCATTAGTATGTAATGTTACATTGTATTTGAAATCTAGTACAAGTGATGGACTCTCTAGCTCAATCTTTTCCTTACCATACTGAAGATATGAACTACCTAACGAGTCTAGTCTAGAGTCTATTGTGCTACCATTTGTATATATTTTTTCACAATTGTTATATATATCTTCAGATATATAGTCTGAGACTAATTTTGTAACAAATCTAAATGTATATACTTTATTCTCAACTTTATCATAATCAAATGTATATACTATTCTATCCTCTGATATATCACATTGTACTCCAAGATCTGAACTAAACAATGTCTCTTCTAATAACTGGAACTCTGGTGGAATAAAGTCAACTAACCTAATATTAAGCATACTTTCTATCTCGAAAGATAGACTACCCATAGCTTCTATTAAGTCTACAACTTCACCTTCAATCTCATCATCTTCTTCCTTACCAGATTGTATAGTTATACTCTGAGCTGATATACTTTCTGGAAGAAGTTTTTCTGTTTTACAATCATAGAAATTCTTCTTACCATTTGCACCAACTGTAGCAATACTCTTTAACAACTGAGTACATCTTTCAATTGAATCTCCCGTCAAATCATCAAGATTCACACTTACTGATATTATTTCTAGGCCTTCAATATGCTCCTTAGCATATTTAGCTTGAGCATCTGCCAAAGCTATTAATTCCTCTAGTACCTCATCTGTCCAATCACTTGATACATTTTGAATATAATCAAGTTCTTCTATCAATTCTTGACTAGCAGGTATAACATCTTCTCCAGTATACTTATTACCGTTCCATACAGATGGCTCACCATCTGACATTAATATAATAACCTTTTTATCAGCTGTACTATACTCAGTGAATTGTCTTTGTGCCCAAATTAATGCCCCTTGCATATCTGTTCCTGCATATAGGCTGCCATCTCCATAATTATAATAGTTAAACATTGCATATGTGTTCAAGTCAATAGCATCAGCGTCCATACAAGCTGGTGTATTTAAACTAACACATTCTCTAACATTATTTCTAAATCCTGCAACAGCTATTCTTCTATTATCTTGAGTAAGAAATTCCTTTGCAAAATTAGAAACTGCTGTATATTGATAATATCCTTCTTGTAATTCCATACTACTAGAATAATCCATCAAAATACAAACATCTACACTAGTATTCTCCTTAGCCATTTCGTCTAAATCCATACTAGTCAAATCTACATTGAACTCTATTTGGGCATATGGATTACCCTCTGCATCAGTAGTTTTTCCATCAACACTAGCCCATGTAGCTGTCTTAGTTACTTTAGTATTCTTTTCTTTCCATTTTGCCCAGAACTCTTTATCTCCCTCATCACTTTCTGTAATTTCTGTAATAGGGTCTCCTAAAAGTTCTTCATTATCAAACCAACCAATAAATTCAAATCCAGTTTTATGTATATCATCATTTGTTGGTAGTTTTATCCCAACTCCTTTAAGATATTTTGTTACCTCTTTTCCCTCTTCAAACACACCACCATTAGTATGAAGAATAACATTAAACATTGTATCTAGTAATAATTTAGGACTTTCTAACTCTATTTTCTTTCCTCCATAGGTAAAATATGCACTACCTAATGAATCTTTTGTAACGTCCACTGTTGTACCATTTGTATAAATATAATCATTATTATTAAGTATATCATCTGGTATACGCTGTAAAATCAATTTAGTATTAAACTTAAATGTATAGGTTTTACTTTCAATGTTATTTAAGTCAAATTTAAATACTAACCTATTATTTTCATATGTATATTGAATACTACTGTCACCAATCTCCAAACTATCCTCTACAAATTCATACTCCTCAGGGATTATATCAACTAATCTAAAACTAGTTAAACCATTAATAGTATCCAATACATCCGCAAATGCATCTTCTATATCTTCAGCTTCACCCTCAATATCATCATCTTCTTCATTACCCGAATTAATTGTGATACTATCAATACTAGCAGCTCTATCTTGGGCTGTACCTGTAGAAACCTCATAGAACATTTTTTCACCATCTGGACCAACTGTGCTCATTCTAGAAAATAAATCAACTGCACAATCATAATCTGCTTGCTCCAATCTGTCAATTTCTATGCCCATTGTAACAACACTTAAGCCCTCTATATGATTCTTTGCGTAATCCATTTGTTGATTTGTAACATCATCTATTGCATTATACACATAAGCCTCATCTTCATCGCTCAAGTCAAAATTTTCGTACCTATCCCACAAACTTAAAGCTTTCTCATCTGTTAAATCTACAATATCATCTGTAGTTGTTTGAGCAAGTGTCAACCAACTAGGCATACCATCTGATAATAACATAATAACTTTATTATCAGCTTTACTATAATTTATCAATTGTCTTTGTGCCCATACTATTGCTCCCTGCATATCAGTTCCGCTTTCTGGAGTAATATTTCCATAGTCATAATGCGTATCACCAATTAAATTATTTACATGATACTCCCAATTACTTTCAGGATCATTAAGACCTATAATTTCAGTTAAATTATGTTCAAATGCAGCAACAGCAAGTCTTCTAGTATCAGACGGTTCATCTCCTAAAAATTCTTCTGCAAATTCCATAGCTGCCACAACTTCACTATCAAGTGCCCCTAAATTACGCATACTTTGAGAGAAATCTAATAACAGAACCACATCTGTCGTTCCATGTTGTTGTTTTAAATTAACTACATCTGCTTCACTCAAATCAACTTTAAATTCAATCTCAGAATATAAATTTCCATCTGAATCTGCTGATTGTCCATCATATTCTCCCCATTTAGCAGTTTTAGTAACACTAACTCTATCAATCATTGCTTGATAATCTAACAATAGCTTTGGACTTTCTAAATCAATTCTACCGTTAGCGCCATATTCAAAATAAGAACTACCTAATGAAGATTTTGTTGTATAAAGCGTAGTACCATTAGAATAAATATATACAGACTCTTTTTGTAATTCCATTGGTACCTTTGTAATATTAAGTGCTGTATAGAATTCTATTGTATATACTTTCTTTATAAAACTTACATTTGAAAAATCAAATATTATTCTATCCGTAGTAAAATCAACTTCTATATCATCATTATTCATTACAACTGTATCTTCTAAGATTATATATTCCTCTGGAATTAAATCTGTAAGCACAGCTTTTCCTAAACTTTGCTTTATTTCAACAATCTCAGTAAATACTTTGTCAATATCTCCTACAATATTTGCTGAAGTATTGTAAAATAATGGCTTACCATCTTCTCCCAAACTAGCTAAATCTCTCATAAGAACTTCAGCCATAGTACTTTTTACATCCACGTCCAAATCAACACCTACAGTTGTAACCGTCATATTTGGTAATTTTTCCTTAGCATATTCCATTTGTGCTAAAGTAACCATACATTCTGTATTTTCAGACATACTATTCATTTCAGTAAATTTCTTAGTTGCTGAATAATAATATGGGTCAGATGTATTCGCCTTTACAATATCATTTGCTACACTTTGTGGTGAGCTATTATATGGAACACCATCCGTTAAAATAAGCATATTTTGATTAACAGCATCCCTTGTAGCCAAAAATTCTCTTTGTCCTGCAATAATTGCATCTTGAATATCTGTTTCAGCAATAAGTAAATCACATACACCGTATGTTTTGTCTAATTCCTCATACATTTCAAGAACTTTACCATACATTATCATTAATTGACGGTCTACTTCTCTTGCATCATTTGACTTCTCATCTTCAAAATTAATTACCTCTTCTACAACACCACCAAATACCTTTATTGATATTCTTGCATTATTATTATTTGTCAAAATCTCTTTAATTGCATTTCTTGTAGCTTTAACAGTTTCACTTAATTTATTCTCTCTCATACTAGAGCTACAATCTAGTAAAAACATAAAATCCATACTCTGAGCATTTGATGTAACTTTCTTAAATGAAGTTAGATCCACATTAGTCATGTCTATACTAAATGTAGTCTTAACATAAGGATTTCCATTACTATCAAATGTTTTTTCATTATAAGTTCCCCATCTAGCACTTTTATTAATCTTAATATTGCTACTATCCTCTATATCTGTGTCTGCAAAAGATACTTTTGGGCTCTCTAAATCAATCCTACTTCCTCCATCATATTCTATATATGCACTTCCTGTAGAATCCTTTGTCACATCTATAGTGTCACCATTTGTATATATCTGTCCCTTACTACTTATAACAGATGCTGGCACCATACTTTTATTTAATTTTGTATTAAATTGTATAGTATAGACTTTTTTCTGTAATGTAATATTTGATAAGTCTATTAATAATTCTCCATTTCTGTAAACATACTCAATTTTCTCATCACTAGTAATAATAGAATCTTCCATTAAAGTATACTCTTTAGGGAATTTATCTATTATTTTAAAATTCTTCTCCTTACTAATCTTATCTATAATTGTTTCAAATACTGCACTAAGTTCATCTGTTTGAACATTATAAGTTCTTCTCTGTCCATTTTCATCTTTAGTTGCCAAAGCTGAAATGAATCGTGGTCCTAAAGGTCCATCAGTGCTATTAACCTCTACGCCCATTGTAATTATCTCTACTTCTGGAAGTGTATATAATAATTTCTCCTTTTGAGCTAATGCCATTGTTTCTAATTGATTAATATTGCCATTATCATATTTTATATCTTCGTATTCTCCCGATGCTTGATAATAAAAATCATCTTTAATCTTTACAACATCGTCACCTGTATATCCAACAAAATTAGCATCTGTTGGCCTTCCATCAGACAATATTACCATTAATTTATTCTCTGCTTTACTATACTGTGTAAACTGTCTTTGTCCCCAAATTATAGCACCTTGTACATCTGTTGCCCCTATTAAAGCATCTGTACCATAATTCTTTTGTGATTCTATACACAATCCTATAACCTCTCCACACATAGATTCTAGCTCTGTGCAAATTCTTTCAGGGTCATTAGTATATGTATCATTAAAACCTACAACTCTTCTTATTTCTCCACCATATCCTGCTACCGCAACTCTTGCATTTTTGCATGTATTTAGAATTTCAGTTACAGCATTTTGTGTTTGTTTAACCACTGCTTGTAATTTTCCATCACTCATAGATTTACTAACATCAACCAAAAATACTATATCTGTTGCACCAGAGTGACTTATTACTGAGTTAAACGCTGTTAGATTTGTTTCTGTTAAATCTAATTTAAATGAT
This sequence comes from Lachnospiraceae bacterium, assembly GCA_015057455.1. Taxonomy (GTDB): domain Bacteria; phylum Bacillota; class Clostridia; order Lachnospirales; family Lachnospiraceae; genus SIG301. The sequence goes on from SVEH01000006.1 coordinate 59,182, forward strand.
GTAGTTACATAAGGATTTCCATTCTTATCTACTTTTCCACCTTTATATGTTCCCCATTTTGCATCTTTAACAAACCCTATATTACCTATAGAGCTATCTGGATTAAACATTATCCTTGGACTTTCTAAATCAATTTTATTCTCACCATAAGCAAAATAAGCGCTTCCCAATGAATCAGTAGTTACATCAAGTGTTTTACCATTAGTATATATCTCTCCTCCATTTTCAATAATTTCACTTGGTACTTTATTTAAATTCAATACACTATAAAAGTCTATTACATATACCTTTTGTTCTAATTCACTTGGTTCAAATTCACACTCTAGCACATTCCTATCAGTATTAAAATACGATAAAATACTATCATCAACTGTTATTGTATCTTTTAAAACTGTATATGCATCTGGAACATAGTCAACAAACACAATATCATCGTCTTTATCTTTTATCATAGCCACAATCTCACCTAATATAAAATTAGTAGTTGGTTGTGCTAATTTTATAGTTATAGAAGATGTAGTATATACATATGTATGATACTGTTGTAAATCTCCCCATATAGATTCAGTAGCCATTGACTCCAAGAAACTAGTAAACACCGTTTGTGTTACACCTGTACCTATACCTACTGCATGAACACTTAAATTAGGAATAAGTTCCTTAGCATATTCCATTTGTCCTAATGCATATAATGAATACTCTGTTGGCTGTGTAGTAGTACTTTTTGTATATAACTCATAGTACTCACTAAGTGCATAATTGTAATATTTACTATTAGTTTTAACAACATCATCACTTGTATCACCTGACACATATTCTGATGCCAATCTAGTAGTCATAAGTACAAATTCTTTTCTATCTGCTGTACTATTTTTAGTAAATTCTCTTTGTGCCCATAAAATTGCACTTTGAACATTATTACCTATAACAACATTACTATAATACCCTTTATCAAAATCTTCATAATTTTTTAGTATTTGTGCATATGCCGCATCTATCTTGGCATTTATACTTGCTGCATCATTGGCATAAGTATCCTTTAAGGATACAATTTGGTTTACGCTACCTGCATATCCAGCTATAGCTATTCTTATATTAGTTGAATTAAGTAGCATCGATGAAACCATATTTTTTGTAGCTTCTATTACACTTGCTAGTTTATCTTGTCTCATATATGTTGATTGTTCAAATGCAATTACAACATCCATACTTTCTGCGCATCCTTTAGCAGACTTCACCGCATCTAAATCTGCATTAGTCATATCTATTGTTACAGATGTTTTTACATATGGATTTCCTTTATCATCTGTTAATGATCCATTATATGCTTCCCATTTAGATACTTTACTTACTTCTACACCATCTTGTTCTCCACCAATACTTTGGTCAACCCATTTTGCCCAAAATTCCTTGTCACCTTTCTCTGTCTTTCCTATCATAGTTATTGGCTTTCCAAATAACTGTGCATTATCATACCATCCAGCAAAAGTATAACCATCTCTTACTGTATCCATCTGTGTTGGTAAAATAGCACCTACGCCCTCTGTATATTGTGTAACATGAGCTCCTGAGTCTACATAACCTCCATTTGGATGTAATGTAACCTTATGAATTTTTGATAATACTCCTGTAAAATCCATTGTTGGGCTACTTAAAGACATATCAAATGAAGTACTCTTAATAGTCGCTGCACCTTCTGATTTTTTTGTAATATCTATTGTTGTACCATTTGTATAAACACGCATATTTTCCTTTAATAAAGCCATATCTACTTTTCTAAATAGAAGTTTTTCTTTAAATCGTACATAAAATACCTTTCCTTGAAGTCCGAAAGTATCATCTTCCCATGAACACTCTATTGTATTTTTTGCACTATTATATATGTAGCTTGTAGGTTCTCCTGACACCTCTAAACTACCTTCTACATATTCATATTCCTTTGGCATATAGTCTACTAATTTAAGTGTTTTTTGCATATCATCAGAACTAACACCTGACATATCTATCTCAAATTCTATATCTATATATGGATTACCATTCTCATCATAGTAACTACCATCAACCATTCCAAATTTTGCAGACTTGCCCACACGCATATTAGACGAAGCCCCTTCAGTTCCCTCTTCAATTACTGTATATGTTAACTGTGGACTACTTAATTCAATAAATATCTCATCGCAAACTAAATATGAACTACCTATAGCATCATTTCCTGCATTTGTAGAATTTCCATTTGTAAGCATTTTTTCATGTTTTGCCACAATTTCATTCTTTAACTCAGATTTGTCTACTTCTAAAATAAATGATGCCTTATATGTTTTATTCTCTATACCATTGACAAATCTAAACATTAACTTTTTATCTGTTGTATAGAAATATTGATCAAATTCTAATCCTTCAGATACAGATATTCTTTCAAATTCTGAATATATTCCCATAACCAAATCCATTTGTGTAGGTACTTGGTCTGCGAAATATGCCGCTTCACTTCCCTCTACTTTATCCTTATCTGGATTATTTAAGAAATATTCTGTAGGGTCTATTTCAAATTCTATCTTAACATATGGGTTGCCATTCTCACTAAGGTTACTTCCTTCATATATAGTCCAAGATGCTTTCTTATAGAAATCAATTCCTTCCTGAGTTTTTGTAACACTACTACTTGCAGCTGTAGTCACCATCTTCTCCCATCTTGCGTATAAAGAAATATTTCCATTTTGAACATTTGGCAAACGTGTAAGTGGCTCACCTGCAAATTCAGGATTATCATACCATCCACCAAATGAGTATCCCTCATATGTCATATTTTTCTCTGTTGGCAATTCTGTATAATGATATTCTGATTGAGTATTATCATAATAGAAATAATCCTCAAAAAACTTATATTTATAGTATTGTCCGCCTTTTTTCTCTCCAGTATCAAACCATAATTCATCTGCTTGTGGCATATTATTAATAATAGCTCCATTTGTATAAAAAGTTGCAGTTGAACGATACATTGGTTTACATATATATAATAAATCTAAATTATTCCATATTTTTGAAGAACCAGAAGACATAGTTCTACTAGCAACTACTCTTGGATGGTCTGTATTTAAGTTACCTTCAATTGTTTTCACTGATGAACCATTATTTTCTGCAATCATAAATATATGATGATTTCCAATTCCTGTGCTACTATTACCTACTATCAAATCACCTGGTACTGCTTTATTAATAACATCTGCAGTTGATTTAATTTCAATAGCTCTATTATTTTTCAAAAACCATCCTGGATCTCCACCAGTATTATATGTACGCGCAACTTGTCCATCTACAAAAAATCCTGGATTTGCCTTATAAACTGTCATCTTACATTCTGCTACGTCTGCTGCCCAACCTAAGAAGAAATAACACCATGCAGTCTTCTTAACTTCCATTTCACGCCATCCCCATGGATCGTAAAGGTATTTGCCACTTCCGTCCTTAATATTAACAAATTCCCAATACCATTTATTGTATTTTGTATAAAATTCTGCTTCGCTACTATAATCTTCAACTACTCCTAGCTGACTATTAGCAACATTAATAATATCTGTACGCTCAGAACCTGTTAGTTTCACATCTGTCTCAGTTATTCCATCTGTAGTAACTAATGGTCCCATTCCTACACTCTTTCTATAATCATCTATATCAACCTTCTTAGCTATCTCTTTACTAAAATTAGGCACACAAATGCACAGTATCAAAATTGCTACTACAACACATGATACTGCACTTATTCTCTTTTTACTCTCCGCACTTATCTTTCTCATGCCTAGTTCCTCCCATTATCTATTTCCCCCTTAAATAACGAAATTGCTTTTAGGCATACTCATACATAATATTATTATACTTTTTTTTACAATATATCTCAATAAATCAAGGAATATTGGCCCTATTATAAATTTAAATAGTATTCATTAATATTACTAATATATATATTTTTTATCCTTATACCTATATATAATTTTTTATATGCATCTACCGTCAAGTATTTAATTTATATAAAATACAAATCCCATATGTTACTATTTTTTGTTTATATCCCTAACAATCATAAATTATTGTTAAGCAATAAATTAAATCAACAAAAATATACTATAATTTAATACCTAAAAGTGCATTAAATTATAGTATATTTTATTGTTTTCCTATTAAATTATCTTATTTATCTCTCATCGAAAGTTGCTACATATCTTAATCTTACATCTGTCTGATTATATACATAATATGTATAATATTCCTCTCCATCAAAACCTTCACATTTTGTCCTTACATTCAAATACATCACTAAATCATCCTTTTGTCTAGCAATTGTACTTGCTGGACCATCTGGTACAGGCAAATCATAATGCCTATTTGGAAGTATTTCTGCTGGTTCTGAATATCGTGAGCTTGAAACACTTCTTCCCGATGTAAAGAAATATACCATATCACTATCAGAGTCTGTAGTTATCTTAAATCCAATTTTATCTGCTTTATATATAGATGGATCTTTAACAGAGCCATATACATATGTCATATCTGCATCTAATCCTAAATCAAAGGTGATCCATTTTGCCCAATATTCTTTATTACCTATATCAGTTGGTGATATGGCACCATGCTTTGATCCTGATAATGACGGATTATCATACCAACCTTCAAATTCACAACCTGCTTTTGTAACCTCTGAACCATTTGGTAAGGTTGCACCTATACTATATGTATATCTTGTAAGAACATCTGCCGTATTAATTCTACCTCCATTTGGATGTAATGTTACGGTATATACCTTCGGTTTCCACAACGCATAAAACACCTTGTTTCCGGTCTCCGTTAATCCTATTTTTGTATATGTGGCTCCTGTAAATGATGAATTTGCATACCAACCTTGGAAATCATAACCTGTTCTTGATATTTGCGCTGCTGAAGGCAAATTAGCTCCTACGCCATATGTATACCTAGTTATATTAGCATATGGGTCAATTGTTCCACCATTTGGATATAGTGTTACTCCATATGTATTAGGCTCCCACTTTGCATAATAAATTTTATTACCTGTTTCGGAACTTGATATACTATATTTTCTTACACTATTAAACCAAAAATCTTCATACCAACCAGCAAAAGTATATCCATGTTTACTTATTTGACTTGAATCCGGCAAATATGTTGTATTACCTGATTTATATGTAGTTATATCTGCTCCTGGTGCTAGCGTTCCGCCATTTGTTACTAACTGAACACTATATGTAATATCTGAAAACTTCGCATAATATGTAATGTTACCTCTTTGTTTTGCATTGGTTTTTGTAACTGCTCCACCTGAAAATGATGAATTAGTATACCAACCTTGGAATGTTGCACCATCTTTTGTTACTTGCGAACCACTTGGTAACTGTATTTGTGTTCCATTATAAGTCTCTAGATCGTCATAAAACTTGTATTTATAATACTTGTCTGCTCCACTTCCACCACTTGTACCATTTGACCATCCTGATGGCATTGAATTTATTGTTCCACCATTTGTTTTAAATGTAGCTGTCGCTCTATACATAGGTTTACATATACATATCATATTCATTCCATTCCACTTAGTCAAACCGTCTTTACTTACAGTTCTTGCAACTACTTTATTAGATGAATTACCCTCTATTGTAGATACTGTACTACCATTATTACCTGCTATTAAATATACATGGTTATAACCTCCACCACTCTTTAAAAAAACAAAGTCTCCTGGTTCCCCATAAGTAACAACATCTGTAGTTGTTGAAATATTTCTTTTTCTATTATTAACTGTAAACCAGTTTGGATATCTTTCACTAGTATTATATTCATTATATGCTTCAAATGCACGTGCATTACGACCACATACAAACACACCTTTGTTTTCTGGTTTTACAGTTAACTGACATCCTGCCTTATCCGCACTCCACCCTAGAAACATATAACACCATGCGCCATGTTTTACTAAATGTGGTATAGATGACCATCCTAAGGTATCATTACCATCTATATTTACAAAATTCCAGAACCACTTATTATATATTGTACCATACTCAGCATTATCATCCTCTGTTACTCCTAATTGTGATTGCGCCTGTGCTATAGTATCAGCTCTTTCATTACCAGTATTAGATACAGCAACTGATTTTTCACTTTTATCAATCTTATCCCAATCTACCTCATCCAATCCACTTGTTATACCTATAACAATAGTAAGAATAATTATAATACCTGTCGTTATTAAAGATACTTTTTCTTCTTTTTTATAATTCCTCATATGCGCCCCAACCTTTCAGGATTTCTATACACATTTCAACAATTATAAATATACATATAACTGCATCTGTCTTTATACTTTCCCATTTTTTCATTTTATAAAACAATTTCATAGTCATATGCATATACATTCATACTTTAATTTTACCACTTTCTTACAATTTTATAAATTAATCTACTTATTATATTTACTTATAAATATTATTAAAAGAGTCCCCGTCAAGGAATAGGTATATTAAACCTCATTTAATTCACCCATTCACTATTCGAGGACTCTCTATTTAGCTAATTATTCACTTCTTCTACCATTCTTCGTAAGAAGCAACAAATCTATATGTTATCTCTTTTGCAGTATACACATCGTAAGTTACTGTAGTGTCACCATCGAATTGCTGACATGTTGCTTTCATCTTTATGAATAGTACCTTATCGTACTTATCATTTGCAATTCTTTCTCCCAATGGTGTTGGCAACGCTATCATATGCATTCTATTTCTAATTACATCAAGCATACTAGTTCCTGTTAACACTGGTGCTGTATTAGTATTAGTTTCACTTAAATATGCTTTTATGTTAGCTGTTGTTGAATCTGTTCTTATCTCAAACTCTGTTGGTTGTGATTTAAATATATCAGAATCATCCTCTAGACCATATACATAACACAACTTAGACTCTGTTTTTATTTCAAATGGAATCCATTTTGCCCAATACTCTTTATCGCCTGTTGCATTAGTTGGAATCTTGTACTGAACATCTCCAGTTAAGGCACTATTAGAATACCATCCTCCAAATTCACAACCTGCTTTTCTTATTATCAGTGCATTTGGCAATTTTGCTCCAACGCCATATGTATATTTTGTTACTTCTGTTCCAGGAACAAAGTTACCTCCATTTGGATGTAATATTACGCCATACTCTGCAGCTTCCCATTTTGCATAGTATGTTTTATTACCTGTATCTGCTGACGTAATCTCAGTTATTGGTGTGCCACTACATTCTGGATTATCATACCAACCTTTAAAATCATAACCTTCCTTCGTTACATTTGTTGGTAATGTTACCGTATCTCCATACGAATACTCCATTACATTACCTGAATTAATAGTTCCACCATTTGGATTAAATGTAACTGAATATTTTGCCGGCGACCACTTAGCCCAGAAATTTTTTGTTCCTGTTTCATTTGTTCCTATTGTATAATATCTTGTACCGTTAAGAGCTGCATTGGAGTACCATCCCTCAAACTTGTATCCAGGTTTTGTTATATTATCCTCCGTAGGAAGTGTTACCCCTACACCTTTAACATATTTCGTAACATTTCCACTATTTATTGTACCACCATTTGGATGCAAATTAACTGCAAATCCACTCTGTTCCCACCTAGCATATAATGTAAGACTATACCTTGTTGTTTTTCCTATTGCACCATATGGTCCTCCACTAGACGTATGCCATCCTGCAAAAGTATGTTCATTCTTTGTTACATCCGTTGGCAAAGTACTCCTATATCCATATCTATAATACTCTGAATACGAACCATTAATTTTTCCTCCATCTAAGTTATATGTCACAGTTGATCTTACCCTTGGTCCTGATACTAATCTATCCATTTCCCAATAACCAAAAGATCCATATGATCCATATGCACCTGGTTCGTATGATGATGGTGGATAATAATAACTAGATCCATTCACTACAACATCTGCAAAATCCTCATTTGCATAATAATTCTGAGGTAGCACATCAAACTTTAATTTAATAAGAAACGTTGCGTAATACATTTTTTGAGCTAAGGATGAACCATTCCACTTAAAGTTAAATGTTTTATTATTATTAGCCGTTGTATAGGAACCTCCATCTGTAACATCTAATGTTCCAGGCACAAATTCAAATGCATCTGAAATAGTAACTGAAAAATCCATATCTTCATACTCTAAATCTGTACTTACCAAATCTACAGCTACCTTCATCAAATAATACATGCCTCCATCACTAGAATCATAAAAACTGTCATTTACCTGAGTCGACATAAATCCATACATAACATGATAATGATTAGATGTCCATATATATGACATATCCTCGTATATTACTCTTTTTTGTGAACTTGTATTAGCATAATAATATAACCCTGGACTTGATGTTAATTTAGATGTTCCATCTGGTGTAGTAACAACTGCACAGCCTGATGTATTCTTTGTTGCATCTGAACCAATTGCATAAAATTTTGAGTTACCATTTAATATAGAAGCAGGCAAACTATTAGCATTAACTGTACATATATAATTAACAAAATAATCTTTGTATCCTAAACCATTATTCCATGTTATAGTAACATTTCTATTATTATTACTAAATGCAGATGACATACGACTATCACTTACACTATATGTACTTTTCACCATTGTTAACTGACTAGGTACCTTAAAAGTCAAAGTAGCTTTAGGCACTACATCTTCTTCGTATCCAGCAGTTGTATCTATTTCGTAAGAAACTCTTATATATGGATTGCCATTAGCATCCGTCCAACTACCATTGTAATAAATATAATCACAATGTGCATAGAAATCAAACCAATAATTGTCTCCTGCAACAGAAGAATATGTTCCTTCTCTACTTTCTAACCCTTCAAAAAGAAGTGAATTATATACTGGTTCACCACTTGCCACACCTACAGATTCTACCTTATCAACTTTTTTCTCCGTATCTATATCACTCTTATTAAATTCAGGCACAAAAAAAACTGATAATACTAATACTGTTATTATCAGACTTACATTCCTGATTATATTAGGCCTATTGCGCAAATGCTTTTTAGTGATATGACTAGTTACTAAATCTTCACTTTTTCTCTTCATAAAATCACTCTTCATTCACTTAATATTTCCCCACCTAATAAACTTCTCGCTTAATATAATTGTAACACAATTATTAATAATTAGCATTACTAAATCTCTTATCATATATTATAAATACTTATAAATAAATGTTTTTTCACCTTATAAAAACATAATAAAAGTACGCCCTAACCAAAAAGCTGTAGTTTTAGGTTATGGGCGTATTATTAAAAGCGTACTCTATACTATTTTTCAACTAACATAGTCATAATTCTATTACTTCTATCTATAAACTTAGTCATCTTCTCCGGTTCTAATGGTTTGTGACTAATCATTGCTAAATCATATAGTTGCTCACAAACTATATTAACATCATCATCTTCTTTATTGTTGAATACATATTGAACAAGCTTATTATTAGCATTAAGTACTAATGTAACAGATTGGCCAAACATCGCTGGATCCATACCTCCCATATTGTACATACGCATCATATCTTGCATTCTTCTAGACTCTTCTGACAAAGTAACTACTGAAGATACATTCTCATTCTTAAGCTTCTCTACTTTTACTTCTAATGCTTCTTGCTCAAGAACTTTTCTAAATAATTCTGTTAATGCTTCTGCTTGCTCCTTTATTGTCTCATCATTCTCGTCTATCTCTTCTCTAAATGATTCTGTTATATCAGCATCTATTCTTTGGAATTTAATTGTTTCATCTTTTTGCTCTAATGATGTTATAAATGGTTGATCTATATTATGTTTTAAAACTATAGCATCCTGACCAGCTTCTTTAAACATATTAATATATTGACTTTGTTGTTGCTCATCAGTTACATAATATATTACCTTCTTATTCTCTTTAGTTGCTTCAAAATCTTCTCTATAATCTTTTAATGATATAAACTTATCCTCTAAGTTTCTAAAGATTATATAATCCTTCATCTTCTCTTCAAACTTATCATCTTTTAAGCAACCATACTTAATAAATGGATTAATATCTTCCCAAAACTTTTCATAATTCTCTCTATCAGTCTTACACATACCTGATAACTTATCTGCTACCTTCTTAGTAATGTAATCTGATATTTTTCTTACAAAACCATCATTTTGTAATGCACTTCTTGATACATTAAGTGGTAAATCTGGACAATCAATTGTTCCCTTTAACAACATAAGGAATTCTGGTATAACTTCCTTAATATTATCAGCAATAAATACTTGATTATTATATAACTTAATTGTACCTTCAATTGAATCATACTCTGTATTAATCTTAGGGAAATATAAAATTCCTTTAAGATTGAATGGATAATCCATATTCAAATGTATCCAAAATAATGGTTCTTTATAATCATGGAATACTTTACGATAAAAATCTTTATATTCCTCATCTGTACACTCATTAGGATGTTTCGCCCATAATGGTAATGTATCATTAATTGGTTTTGGTCCCTTATCCTCTTTAGCAACCTCAGACTCTATTACATTGCCATCCTCATCTACCTCAGGAGCTTCCTCAACAACCTCATCTACTACTTCTTCTACATCCTCTTTTACTGCTGCTGCATTAATTAAATAAATTTCAACAGGCATAAATGAGCAATACTTATCTAATACTTCTCTTGCTCTATATTCGTTACAAAACTCATAACTTTCTTCATTAAGATATAATGTAATTTCTGTACCTCTAGTAATCTTATCTGAATCACTCATCTCGAATTCTGTCCCACCTTCAGACTCCCAATGTACAGCACTTTCACCATCTTTCCATGATAATGTATCAATAGTTACTTTATCTGCAACCATAAATGCAGAATAGAATCCTAAACCAAAATGACCTATAATTTGATCTTCATTAGTCTTATCTTTATATTTTTCTAAAAAGTCTGCTGCTCCTGAAAAAGCAATTTGATTAATATACTCTCTTACTTCATCTGCAGTCATACCTATACCGTTATCTATAATCTTAATAGTCTTATCATTAGCATCTACTATAACATCTAATTTAAACTTCTCATCATCTGCTAACTCAACCTCACTCATAAGGCTTAATTTCTTAAGTTTAGTTATAGCATCGCATCCGTTAGAAACTAACTCTCTATAAAAAATGTCATGGTCTGAATATAACCACTTTTTAATAATAGGAAATATATTCTCTGAATTTATTGATAAACTTCCTTGCTCTCTATTCACTGTAATCTCTCCTTTACCAATTATTTCTAATTACATTGAATATAATAATACGATTATGACCTATTGTCAAGAAAAAATTAGCACTCATTAACTTCGAGTGCTAATATGTATTCGTTGTTATTAATTATACTGAATAAAATCACATATATAATCATCTTCTGTTTTTTAAAGCTCATTATACTCTACTTCATTTTTATTAAGAAATACTTTTATACTGTTATCCCATTCCTTATCCAAGGATTTATCCATAACAAATGTTTTGTATGAAATTCCAGTAACAATATTAACCTCATTATTCTCATACATAATATTTAAAAACAATCCTTCTACATCGTTCTCTGTCAATTGATATGAGAATTTTTTTAATGTATTACTTGTGTTCTCCTTTGACAAAAGAAGTACAATTTTAAAAGAAGATGGCACTTTGTTTCCTTTAATAATATCATAGACATATCTTTTAATATCTAGCCACTTTGCGTAACTATCTTCTATATTCTCTAATTCTTCACTTGTATACCATTTTTTATTAATTCTTCCATCAATTGAAAACTTACTAAATGTAGCAACTTCCACATTTGAAGTCAAGAAATTATCAAAAACATTATCTACAAGTATCTTATTCATAAATTTCTTAACATCTTCAACCTTTAAACTTATCATTATATTCTCCTATGTTCGTAAAATATTACTTTATTATATTTTGCTTCAATCCACAATTGTTAATTAACGTACACAACAACTTGCTCCATTTCATCTAGCTTATTTGTTATATATTACATCATAATCCTATTTTATCTAATTTAATAAATATTAGTATAATTTTGAAAAATTTAGCCAAACTACTAATTAAAGAAAACATTTCTTTAAATAAAATATGAAAGGGGCTTTAATAATGAGAGCTAGTAGTGAAACTTATGCAAAAGTTGCAAAACGTTGTTCATCTTACAATCCTACAAGAACTGGTGCTAAAAATATCATCGATTCAAAAGAAGAGGTTTCTTGTGTAAATTGTGAGCATTTTAATCATGATAAATACTGTAATTTAGATTTATATGATAAAATTGTTTCATCTTATAATATCTAGTTATAATTATTCAATCAAATTAATCTTCTATAATTATAATAGTATTATGTATCTATATAAAAGGGACTACAACAAGTCCCTTTTATTATATTGCTCTTTAACAACTTTTATTTTTTGTTACTTTTTGCTCACTTTTGTATTCTTTGTACATTTACTACTTATAACTTTATTGTGAGTTTCTTCTATATTACTACTATTAGTATCTTCTAATCTATAGCTCTCTAATACCACTATACTTCTGTCATCTACTGTAAGAATTTTATCTACAGCCTTGTTATTCGTATCATCTTTTGATGTATCTATGATTACTCTCCATTCATATCCCATTGGTAACCTTGGAAGTTCGTACTCATGTTTCTCCCAATGCATATTATATGCCAAATAAAAATAACTATCTTTTTGTTTTCTTGTCTTCTTATACCTATCTTGTACGTTACTTGAATTCAAGTCCTCCGGAAATGGTACTGCATAATCACCAGATATTAATATTCCTAATACTCTAGAATAATTAGAAAAATCAGGGTACCATGCTTTTGTTCCATGGTATGACATGTCTGGATATCCACATGCTATATAATCCATTAACTTAAACTCACTATCTTGGTGTAATACAGGATGATTCTTTCTTATATCTATTACTTTCTTAACAAAATCAAATATCTCTTTTTTGTTTTTTGTCATAGACCAATTAATCCAAGAAATATCATTGTCCTGACAATATGCATTGTTATTACCTTCTTGTGTATGACAAATCTCATCACCTGATAGGATCATAGGTGTTCCACTAGATAATAACATTGTAACAAATGCATTCTTCATCATCTTCTTACGAAGTGATAATACTTTCGTTTTACGAGTAATGCCTTCTATTCCACAATTCCAACTATAATTATAATTATTACCATCTCTATTATGTTCACCATTAGCTTCATTATGTTTAACGTCATATGCATATACATCATGCAAAGTAAATCCGTTATGGCAAGTAATGGCATTAATAACTGCATTCTTCTCATCATTTCTTTTAAATCTATATACGAAATTACCTAACTGATCTTCATCACCTTTAAGAAATCTTCTAATGTCATTAGAAAAACCTTCATTCATCTCAGCCAATGCCTTATTCTTTGGTTTGAATTCCTTAGAATATATAGCATCAAGCTTCCAGCTTTCAGTTATAATCTTTGTATCACATAATATTGCATCTGTAGCAATCATAACCGATGGAGCAACATTATTATTAATTTTAAATCCATCAACATGATATTCTAATAACCAGTATCTTAAACAATCTATAATTAATTGCCTATTGGTATTCTCCGCAAAGAAAAATTCCAATACTACCTCAATTCCCGCCTTATGAAGTTCTCTAATCATCTCTTTAACTTCATTAACAACCTTATTTGGGTTAAGAGCATAAGATGCTTTAGGTGCCATATACTGACACTCATCACTATATCCCCAATAATTAACCTTATATGGTACAACATCTCTATATTTTGAACTATACATATAATGTTCAAATACAGGATCATCACTATCTTCTTTTTGCTTTGCAGTTAATTCCTCATAACTCATATATACTGGTCTCTCGGGAATAACTGTATATTTATCTATTAAAATCTCATTAAATTCACATATAGGTGCTAATACTAATGTTGTAATCCCTAACTCTTTAAAATAAGGTATTTTCTCTATAACACCTAAATATGTTCCTTTATTCTTAACCTTAGAATTCTTACCACAGGTAAGCCCTCTTACATGTGCTCTATACATAATGGAGTCAGAATATGGTATATTCAATCTTACATCCTTCCCCCAATTAAACCTATCAAAGGAAAATCCTCCTCGCACAAGCTTCTTCTCATCCGTACTAAGGGGCTTGGCCCATATGTCCCTACCATTAATCTTGGTAGCATATAAATCAATGAATTCTTTGTTCATCACTTTATAGGTATATTCATATTGTTTATATTCAAAGTTATCTAGGCGTACAGAAAAAACGCTTCCAACTCTATATTGTTCATCTAAAGTAATAGAAGCAACTAAATCTTTACTACCCTTAGCATAAATATTCAACTCAACTTTGTCTACATTGGGAACTGAAACAGAAAAATTAACTCCGCCATCTACCTTTGTTACTCCCAAAGGCATTATGCTTCCCTTTTTTATATTAAACTCTTTTATTTTCATTACGCACTTTCTCCAAACTAATTACATTTTCACATTATACACTATTTACCTATATTTAACAATAATTTTTTCTGTAAAACTCTTGAAAAAATACTTATTATAATGTAATCTATAAAAGGTTATGTAATTTTAGCGATTTTATACTTATTTATATGTTAATTGGGTAATTACAATAGACCATTATATTAAATCACTATTCATTTAATAACTAAAACAACAATTTTTATAATAAATATAACATTTATCTAATGTTCTAAATAGAATAACAATAAGAAAGGATGTAATTATATGATACAAGCTAGTAATATAACACTACGTCTTGGAAAAAAAGCCTTATTTGAAGACGTTAACATTAAATTTACAGAAGGTAATTGCTATGGATTAATCGGAGCTAATGGTGCTGGTAAATCAACATTCCTTAAGATTCTTTCTGGCGTTTTAGAGCCAACAAATGGAAGCATTATTATAACTCCTGGTCAAAGATTATCTTTCTTACAACAGGACCACTTCAAATATGACGAATTTGATGTACTTAGTACTGTTATAATGGGCAATCAACGTCTTTATGATATTATGAAAGAAAAAGATGCAATCTATGCAAAAGAAGATTTCACTGAAGAAGATGGAATAAAAGCTAGTGAATTAGAAGGTGAATTTGCTACTCTTAATGGATGGGAAGCTGAATCAGATGCTGCAACTTTACTTAATGGTTTAGGTATTGAAACAGAGCTACACTATAGCCTTATGAAAGATCTTAATGGTGGACAAAAGGTAAAGGTTTTACTTGCGCAAGCATTATTTGGTAATCCAGATATTCTTTTACTAGATGAGCCTACAAACCATTTAGATATGGATGCTATTCGTTGGTTAGAAGAATTCTTAATTAATTTTGATAACACAGTAATTGTCGTATCCCATGACCGTTACTTCCTTAATAAAGTATGTACTCATACTGCAGATATTGACTATGGTAAGATTCAATTATATGCTGGTAACTATGATTTCTGGTTTGAATCAAGCCAATTAATGATTAAACAAATGAAAGAAGCTAATAAGAAGAAAGAAGAAAAAATCAAGGAATTACAAGAATTTATTCAACGTTTCTCTGCTAATGCTTCTAAATCAAAACAAGCAACATCTAGAAAACGTGCTTTAGAAAAAATCGAATTAGATACTATGCGTCCATCAAGCAGAAAGTATCCTTACATAGATTTCAAACCTAATCGTGAGATTGGTAATGAAGTACTTACTGTTACAAATTTATCAAAAACTATCGATGGTGTGAAAGTTTTAGATAATATATCATTTATAGTTGGTCACGATGATAAAATTGCATTTGTTGGACCTAACACATTAGCAACTACTACTTTATTTAAGATACTTGCTGGTGAAATGGAACCTGATGAAGGAGATTACAAGTGGGGAATAACTACTTCTCAATCTTACTTCCCTAAGGATAACACAAAACACTTTGATACAGATGATACAATTGTTGATTGGCTTATGCCTTTCTCTCCTGAAAAGGACGTTACTTATGTTCGTGGTTTCTTAGGTAGAATGTTATTTGCTGGTGATGACGGTGTTAAACGTGTTAAAGTTTTATCTGGTGGTGAAAAGGTACGTGTTATGTTATCAAAAATGATGATACTCGGTTCTAATGTTCTTTTATTTGATGAACCAACTAACCACTTAGATATGGAATCAATAACAGCTCTTAATAATGGTGTTATTAAATTCCCTGGTGTTGTATTATTCACATCACAAGATCATCAGTTTGTACAAACAATTGCCAACAGAATTATGGAAATTACTCCAAACGGTTTAATTGATAAAATAACAACATATGATGAATATTTAGATAGTGATGAATTAGCAAGAAAACGTGCAGTAATGCATATAGACAACTCAGATGATAACAACTAATAATAAATAATA
The DNA here is from genome assembly GCA_015057455.1 of Lachnospiraceae bacterium. Classification (GTDB taxonomy): domain Bacteria; phylum Bacillota; class Clostridia; order Lachnospirales; family Lachnospiraceae; genus SIG301. The sequence goes on from SVEH01000006.1 coordinate 75,714, forward strand.
ACCGAGAACTAATGATTGATAATTAATAGTTTAATAGCAATTATCATTAACTAAATTTTTATAAATATAGGGATGTGGACAAAACCTTTGACCACATCCCTATATTTGTTTTATACTTCACTACGAGGCAACACCTCATGCATTTTTGCTTTAACCTTATACATCTCTTGATCAGACAAATCAATAATTTCTTTTATTGTACTAGTTTTAAGATTTCTAGATGCATAACCTATAGCAACACTTAATTTTATTGGCAATGAATCTATTTTTTCACATTCAACATAAAATTCATCAATATCTTTTTTTAGAATATTCTCTTCTCCATCCAAATAAAAAGCAATAAATTCATCCCCGCCAATACGATAAATCTCTTCGGCATTTCTTAATCTCTCTTTTAATAAATTAGCAGTAGCCCTAATAACTCTGTCCCCCTCATAATGTCCATAGTTATCATTTACCATTTTTAAATAATTAACATCAGCTACTACAATACCAAAATTAATATTTAACCCTTCATATCGCTCTACATATTTACTAAGATCTATTTCATAACAATTTCTATTCTTAACCTTTGTACCTTTATCCCAATAAGCCTGTTCTTTTAGCAACTCTATTGGATTATCTAATGTAAAAAACACACCTATACAAACTAAACTAAGCCCCACACTTGTCATAAGTAATTCTGGTATAAAAGCTTGTAATATAACAAAAATAAACATTATAGCACTCATAGGTACAACGGTATACTTTATCTCAAAGCTTATATATTTCCATCTAACAATATATGTCACTAAACATATTAAACTCATAGCCATACTTATCCCATATGCGATAAATACTAGTGTTCCATAACTATAATATGTTCCATTTCCTTTACAATACTCTACTGGTAATATACATGCAATTATTATATATATTATTACTGGAATATACACTAATTTCTTCCATAATTTATATGTGTTTTTGGAAAATGACATTCTTATAACAAACTTAAACAGCTCAACATGAGTCATTAAACCTGTAAGAAAAAACAACACATGACATATTCTATTAACTACCTGTGGTACTATATCCATATTATTAACTGTATAAACAGTTATCATTGAAAATATTAAATGACCAATTGCATATCTTGATAATCTTAAAAATAATTGTTGTTCTTTATCTTTAGTAGTACATAACATGTAATAAATCGAAAAACTCAATAGCAATATAAGACATGCTATATCTGCTCGTATTATTAATAATTCCACTAATTTACCTCCTACTATTCACAAAATAAATACTTTTATTAATATCGACACAATTATATAAATAACAAAGCTTATAAGAACTCAGATCACAAAATTTCTTTCACCCAAAAAAACTCAAGACTGTACATTTTTCTATAAAACAAAAGACAGACTACAATTTTATCATAGCCCGTCTTTATAATTATATTATTTTTCTAATATAAATGCTCTACTAACAAGATTCTTCATTCCTTGTGAATTGCGCATCGCAACAAGTACAATTTTGTCTTCTCTTAAATTAGAAAACATTGTTTGAAGATATCTTAATCTATCTTTTGGTTTTAATCCTCTAAAAGGATCATCTAATATAAGATATTTTGTATTCTTAGCCATAGCTAAAGCAATATCTACCTTCTCAACATCTTCCGCTGATAATTTTTCCAATCTTGCGTTAATAGGTAATTGAAAAAATTGCACATATTGATTAAAGATTTCTTCACTAAATCTTGGATAATAATATCTCAAATATTCCATATGTTCAACTGTACTCATATCATAGAATAATGCTCTTTCACTTGTAACATATGCTACATCTTTATATGTATTCTTTGATATAAATTTATTATCAATAGCTATCTTTCCTTCGTCTGGTTTAACAATTCCCATAATCATCTTAAGAAAAAGAGACTTTCCAGACCCTTTAGCGCCAAATATACCTACTATTTCACCTTCATTAGCACTAAAATTAAGACCATCTATTATTGCCTTTTCATCATATATTTTCTTTAATCCAGTAATTTCTATCATATGTTTTCTCCTAGATATATTGATTTCATTTATTGCAATCTTTATATAGAAACTATAATTTGCAATTATTAGTCTTCTTATAAAACAACATTCCAACCAATGGTGTTATATTATTTTACAGCCAAATACTTTAATTCCTTTGAACCAGATGTTGTAGATATTTTATTGAGATTAATATTAATCTCCTCAAAAACCTTGCCATTTGACAATGATGTAACTTTAATTTTCTCTAATACATCTGAATCCGAACTATATTCATTGGTCAAAATATAAGTCAATCCATTTTTATAAACTACATAATCATACATATAATTAGTCATACATATATGTGTATTGTCTATTTTAACATCCTTGCCATCAACATTATAAGATGATACAGTGTATACTTCTTTTACAAAAGGTTCAATTCCTTTCTCATCATATACATTAGAATATCCTTTTTCACCATAATGTTTAGGGTCTTTCTCATCTATCTCAGCAACTACACTCTTTCTTATAGCTACAAGCCCTGTATCACTTGCATATAAATTATAGCCTTGCTCTTGTATCTCATAATTAGATACTTTTCTATTCTCTTCGGCATATTCCTTAGTAATAATTTTAGCAAATGACTCTAAATCTACATATATATCTAAATCCTTTGTTTTTACCTCTTCCATAGATTCTTTATCATATATTTTAAGTGAGAATTTTTCTGAAGCATTAATTAATAAATATATATACTTATCATTACAAGCGATAGCTTCAATAAATTGTCCTTCTGTATGTATATTCACATCAATTAATCGCTTTGTTTCCCTACTATCCTTATCAAATCTGTAGATTGCATTATTCTTAATGCTATCTACTGTATTATTTCTCTTAGCCTGAGCTGTATTAATTACAGTATAAACATTCTCCTTATCTTCACACATAGACATAGTAAAATAACTATTACTCTCTAGATATTTACATAATTCTTTATTGTCTTCGTCTGACTCTTCTGCTGTTGGATAATAAACATAACCTTGGAACATCTCATCTGAACCAACATCTGAGTCTACTGTATACTTTTTATCTAACTCATATGATAAATAATTATAACTATATGAATCTGGAGCATTAGACTGGTTAAGATAACTAGCTGTTATCTTACCATTCTCCATAACAAATCCAATATTACCATTAGAATCACTTAGTTCTCCCATTACCTGTATATCTGAAAAGCTCTTACCAAAATCACCTGTTGCTTTCTCTGTTACTTTCGTAAATTCACCATTATTCATTGCATAATAAACAGCTTTATTACCATTATCACTTGAAGCAGAAGTATCTATATCGCTATTTTTTGCAATATCCGCATTGGTAAAAACTAAAAATATAACACTTGATGCAACAAATAATACTCCTGTTATAATTAAGGATATCAAGTTACTCTTAATATGTGCGCCCAAATTCGTATCCTCCTTGTATTCTACTCATATATAAATTCTTTGTACATTTTTCTCATCATTACACCTAGTGCACCTATGTAAACAACTAATGTTATAGATACACCTATCATAACATCACTTGATAAGTTCTTAACTGTTGATGGAATAAAAGGTACTCTTACACCTAACATAATAAACACAATTATAGCAACTAAATTGACTATAAAATAAAAACCGCCAAGTAAAATTTTATTTGAATTTCTTGTTCTTGCGGAATATAACAAATAAGAAAATCCTATAACCATAACTACTATAAATAGTATATTAATAAAAAACTGTCCTATAGTAGCTGGAAAACTAGAACATATAAACTTGTCCTTCACCAATGCATAATTAAGAGCATGTGATTCTCTCTTAGCAACTGGTACATTCTCTGTAAACAAGGACCATGTAAACATAAATGATAATAACTGTGCCCCATATACACCTAACATTGCAACTACTGAAACACCCAACTTAGATAATATAATATGCTTTATATCAATAGGCATAGTTCTAAGTGCATACATTCCATTAAAATCCATTCTATCTCCAAATACAACATATGCAACACTTAAAAAACCTATAATCATTGCAGCATAAAATATAATCTGCCATAAGCTTCCACTTATAATTGGTGCAAAAGCCACGTCATCCTTAGAATCTATATTCTTTACTTTAAAATATGTATATGCCAATTCTGCAAATACTGAAAACATAGCTATCTCTAATACTAGCCACTTTAAACTTCTATATTCAAATGCAAATTGATACTGCAATTTACCTGTTTTGTTCTTCTTCGCCATAAAATCAAATGCTCCTTTATCTTAAAATGTCCTAAACTCCCTCATCTATGGCTAGATTTAAAGCCTCTTTTATAACCTTATCCATATCATAATACTTATAATGTCCTAATCGACCACCAAATATTACTTTATTCTCCTTACTTGCAAGTTCCTTATATCTATTATATAAATCATTATTCTCATCATTATTAACAGGATAATAAGGTTCCATACCTTCTTTCCATTCTACTGAATATTCCTTAGATATAATGGTAAAATCCTGTTGTCCAAACTCAAAATGCTTATGTTCTATAATACGAGTATAATCCACTTCATCCCCCGTATAATTCACTACTGCATTGCCTTGATAATTATCTGTATCTAATCTCGATGTTTCAAATCTAACTGTTCTATACTCTAAATTACCTAATTTAAAATCATAGAATTCATCAATCATCCCTGTATAAATAACTTTATCTGCCATATTCATGTATTGTTCCCTATTTGCTAAGAAATCAACATTAAGTTCAACATGACATCCTTCTAACATCTGTTCTACAATATTAGTATAGCCTCCCTCAGGTATTCCTTGATATCTATCATTAAAATAATTATTATCAAAAGTAAATCTAAGTGGTAATCTTCTAATTATAAATGCTGGCAACTCACTACACTCTCTTCCCCATTGCTTCATTGTGTAATGCTTTACAAGCTTCTCATATATATCCTTACCTACTAAAGATAACGCCTGTTCTTCTAAATTATCTGGATTCTCAACTCCATACTTACAACGTTGTTCTTCTATTATAGCTTTAGCCTCACTTGGAGTTTTAATCCCCCACAATTTGCTAAACGTATTCATATTAAATGGCAAATTATATAGCTCATCTTTATATCTTGCTATTGGTGAATTAATGTAATTGTTAAACTTAGCAAACTTATTAACAAAACTCCATACTTCATCATCACTTGTATGGAAAATATGTGCACCATACTTATGTACATTAATGCCATCCACATTCTCACAGTATGCATTCCCGCCTATGTGATTCCTTTTATCAATTACTAAGCATCTCTTTCCTGCTTTTGTTGCTCTGTAGGCAAATGTTGCTCCAAACAATCCCGCACCTACAATCAAATAATCATACTTCATATCTTTCACACCTAAATTACTTAATTATCAAATTTATCTACTAGTTATTCATAAATCTACTTAATTATCAGTTTTTCTACTAATTATTCATAAATCTACTTAGTTATAATCTTGTTAATCAACTATTCTCCAACCTAATTAACATATTCATCTGCAAGTTCAACTTCTTCAACCTTGTCTTCAATATTATCTTTAAAAATAATATTCTTACATGTCACCAAATTAACTATTATAACAATAAAATTCGTCAATATCTTAACGTTCATATCATAAAAATGTAACCCATCAACTAATACAACCATTAAAAATATGTCTATCGCACCAGTCATTATTCTGCAACTTACAAACGACACACATTCTTTGCATATCTCCCAAAGTCCACTTTTATTACTTTCGAAAACCCATTTACGATTGGTTATATATGAAAATATTAATGACAAAGTCCATGCAACTACATTACTCTTAGCTGTACTTAAATTTAAAAATCTTGCACAGAATGCATACGAATATATATTAGTTAACAATGTACCTATTCCAAATAATCCATATAAGGCTAACCAATGATATTTATCAATAAAATCCATTATTGATTTCTTCATATTAAACACCGTCTTTTCATCTAGTCATATAAATCAACCCATTCTATCGAATTGTATCACGATGTTTTTACAATGTCAATATTTGGATATATTTCTAACCATTCCTTGTGCATTAATTAGGCCCCATCCTTGCTTATTTTTTTCTTTTCGCAAATCATAGCTTGTTTCAAACAACGCCTTTTTTATTTGTTTATTTATGTTATTCTTCCTAATTAAAATATTTTTATGATAAATATATCCTTTATCATAATTTTCTTTATTATGATTATCTTTTTCATAAAATGGCTTTTTGTAGAATGCCTCCAACCCTAAAGCAACGATACCACTCACAACCGGGGTTGCCATTGATGTACCACTTTTACTAACATATCCCTTACCATTGTTACAACTAATTATATTACATCCAGGTGCAACAACCTCAGGCTTTACAATATTTTCTTTTGTAGGCCCACATCCAGAAAATCCACGAACACTCTTGCCATTTCTAGTAAAATAAATATATTCTTCCATAGTTCCTACCGTAATTATTTTTTTACAAGTTCCAGGTTCAGTTATACTTCCTGCTTTAGGCCCCTTATTACCCGCTGCAGTTAGCACAACTAAACCTTTATCCCATGCATACTCTACTACATCCAATAATCTATTTATATCTGAACTATTACCGCCATAACTTCCAATTGACAAATTAACTATGTGAATACCATATTTTTTCATATTATCAATAGTCCACAATAATGCTTCTTCAACATATTCCACACTACCAATTCCATATGAGTCAAGCACCTTTTCAATTATTAAATTACATTTTGGTGCAACACCTTTATAAATCCCTTTTGATGAATAGCCACTACCACCACATATCCCAGCCACATGAGTACCATGACCATTATCATCATATGGCTCTACTTTCTTATTCACGAAATCCTTAAACGCAACTACCCTATAGAAAGGCTTTAAAAAATCATCATGTAAAAATATACCTGTATCTAAAATTGCAACACCTATATTTTCTCCTGTCACACCGTTATTATGCACACAATCTATTTCTAATACTGTTCTTACATTTTTCATTCTAGCCCCCTATTATATTTTGTTAACACCTAATTATAGTAATATATAAATAAATATATATGTATATTTAAATTTATTTATATTTATTTATATTATGCAAATCTGAATACTATTTATTGTACAAAATAAAGTATTATTTATTATACGTACTCTGCAATTTTAGAAACGCCTACATATATTTCTGAAATTTTATACCATGTTGGATAATCAACAATACCTGACTGTGGCAAATCAAATACTCTTTGAAATACTTTAACTGCATCTGCTGTACCACTTCCAAATCTTCCATCAACAGCTACCGTAGGAATACTTGGATATGACCTAGCTATTCTATTTAATTGTTTTTGAATTGTTCTCACTGGATTACCGCTAGAACCTATTGTTAAATTATATGTTGGCCACGATGCTGGAATTCCCGATACTGTATTAGCTGAATTTATAAACATATTTTCACCATAATAATATCTTAAAATTTCAATAGCACTATATCCTCTATCACCTAAGTTTTTAGACCCCCACTGTGACATTACATTAGGGCAGCTTACTCTATTTCCATCACAATATTGAGTAAGAATTGGTTGTAAAACACCTGGTCTTGATAAATAATTTGTAAAAACAGAATCTACTATATTAGATATATTATTATATATATTTCTTCCACTAATCCATTTTTGATCAAATGCAGTAGAAGATGTAATTGTAAAATCATATCCTTTATTACGATACCACTCTGTAAATACGCGATTCAATGTAAAAGACATAATTGCTAATACATTAGCTGTTATAGTTGATTCTGGCCATGTAGCATATATTTCACTAGAAGCAACATTCTTAATATAATCACGATATTTTACATAGTAATTTTTCGCACTTCTATCTGATGGCGGACCATCATGAACTACAACTGTTTCCGGAATAACAACTCGACTAAGTACGATCTCTCCGGTCTCTGACACATCCTTTATCTCAGATTCCATAATTTTAGGTGGAAAATCACCATATAATGTATGGTCTCCTATAACAAATGTTTCTGCTGTGTTTTCTTCTACTATAGGAATCATTTGAACCTGTTGTAACGCTGTTACACCTGGAAGAATCTCTGCACCATTAATATATACATCTTCATATCCAGGTGCTTTAATTACTACATTATATTCTGAATAAGGTCTTACAGCACTAGGTTCTAAACTAAATTCTATATTAGGCGCATCAAGTTCTATTTCACTTGTTTGGCCATCAATATCTGTAGTTAGTTCTTCAATTGGAGTATCTCCTGACACACTTCCTTCGCCAAATACCTCTACTGTCGCACCTTCAATAGGAGTATTAGTACGTTCACTAATAACATCTGCCCTAAATCCTCCCATAGATCTATTTCCCATTTGGGCTGGATAAATAAATTCTCTCATAAAAAATCTCCATAGAATATGTACTTATCATATTCTATGGAGATTTTGTTAAAATATAACTATAATTTGTTTAATTTTTATACTTCTACGACCCATCCTTCTGGTCCTTCTATCTCTCCTAATTGGATTCCCACAATGCTATCGTATAATTTTTGACTTATTGGGCCTATTCCACCATCTTGAACTTTAATTACATTATCGCCATATCTCAAATGTCCTACTGGTGAAATAACTGCTGCCGTGCCTGTGCCAAATACTTCTTCTAATGCTCCAAATTTAGCTGCATCAATCAATTCATCTACTGATATTTGCTTTTCTTCTACTTCTATGTTCCAACTGCGAAGTAAATTAATTACTGAATCACGAGTTATTCCAGGAAGAATACTTCCATTCAACATAGGAGTAACAACTTTTCCATTTATTTTAAAGAAAATATTCATTGCTCCAACTTCTTCGATATATTTTCTCTCAACACCATCTAGCCACAACACTTGTGAATATCCTTCATCATGTGCTTTCACTTGTGCCGCTAACGAAGCAGCGTAGTTCCCACCTGTCTTAGCGAATCCTATACCGCCTTTTACTGCTCTTACATAATCATCTTCAATCCATATCTTAACTGGATCCAATCCTTCCGGATAATATGGACCAACTGGTGATAGAATTATCATAAATAAATATGTATTAGATGGTCTTACTCCTAAAAACTCATCTGTAGCTATAATAAATGGCCTAATATACAAAGACGTTCCTTCTCTATCAGGAATCCACTCTTCATCAACCTTTACCAATTCTTTTATAGCCTGTACAAAATCCTCTTCAGGAATTGTTGGAATGCATAATCTATCATTAGTTAAATTAGTTCTCTTGGCATTCATATCCGGTCTAAATAATAATGCTCTTCCATCCTTTGCCCTATATGCTTTTAGACCTTCAAACATCTCTTGAGCATAATGAAATACCATTGCTGATGGTCCTAATGAAATCTTATCATATGGTACAATTCTAGGGTCAAACCATCCCTTTCCTGTCTCATAATTCATAATAAACATATGATTTGTAAATATTGTACCAAATTTAAGTGGATTATCCTTATCTGGTATTGGCTTTGGATTTACATTCTTCTCTACTCTAATATTTAACATAAATATCCTTCTTTCCTTCTGAAATACACCCTTTTATACTATTATTTATATTATTTTTTTTATTATTAATTTATTATATTACTTATTCTTTCTCTCATATCTTAGAAATCTATACTCTAAATCATAATATGTTTGCTCTTCTGAATCTGCAGTAATCTCCCATTCATCATCTTCATCTAAATTAGGGAAAAATGTATCAGCTTCATAAGCATAATCTATTTTTGTTATATGCGCCAAATCACAATAAGGCAAGAATTGTTTATATATGCTTGCTCCACCCATCACATACACATCATCTGTATTATATTTCTTTGCCTCCTCTAAGGCTTCTTCAATACTATATACAACTGTTGCATTAGGAACTTTATATGTTTTTTCTAATGCAACAACAATGTTAGTTCTATTAGCAAGTGGCTTACCTCCTGGTAAACTCTCTAAGGTATTCTTACCCATAATTACAACCTTGCCATTAGTTGTTTCCTTAAAAAATCTCATATCTGCTGGTATACTAACAAGTAATTGATTCTTATAGCCTATCCCCCAGTTTCTATCTACTGCTACTATACATTTCATCCTTAAAACTACCTCCATTCTTTTATTACTGCTTTTTACTTTTCTCTTATACCGCAATTGGTATATTCTTAACTTGAGGTCCATGTTGATAATTCTCAAGAACAAAATCCTCAACCTTAAAATCATAGAAATCCTTAACATTAGGATTCATCTTAAATGTTGGTGCATCATATGTAGGTCTAGTAATAAGTTCCTTAATAATAGGAACATGTCTATCATATATATGTGCATCTGCTATAACATGCACTAATTCTCCAACTTGCATATCACTAACTTGTGCCAACATATGAAGTAAAACTGCATACTGACACACATTCCAGTTATTTGCCGCTAAAACATCTTGAGAACGTTGATTTAGAATCCCGTTAAGAATTAACTTATCACAACCTTCCTCCTTAGTTACATTAAATGTCATACTATATGCACATGGATATAAATTCATCTCATGTAAATCTTGATGAACATATATATTAGTCATAATTCTTCTACTATATGGATTATGTTTTAAGTCATATAACACTCTATCGATTTGATCCATATTACCTTCTTTGTATACATGTTTTACGCCCATTTGATAACCATATGCTTTACCAATTGAACCTTCTTTATCAGCCCAACTATCCCATATATGGCTATTAAGTTCATTAACGTTATTTGACTTTTTCTGCCATATCCATAATAATTCATCAATACAACTCTTAATACCCGTTCTTCGTAGTGTAATTGCAGGAAATTCTTTTCTAAGATCGTATCTATTAACAACACCAAATTTCTTAATAGTATATGCACTCGAACCATCTTCCCACTTAGGTCTTACCTTTTCTCCTTTTGTGTCCGTTCCATTATTGATAATATCATTACACATATCAATAAATATTTTGTCTGCCATACTCATACTACATTCCTCCTATAATCTTATTTATTCTTCTATTTTATATTTCTATTTTAGTTTTCGTTTTACTTTTATTTTTCTATTTACAGTTTCTATGCCTGATTTTATCTAAATTATTAGCAATCATTAAATTTTAATATTTTATTTCTGCCAAATATCAATTATGTCTTTTTATATCCAATTATTAAAACTAAACCGTTTGTAAAATTAAATATTTATAGAATTAGGCACATATGCCTCCACATATATTCCATCTTCTCTATATTCTTCCTTAAGAAGTTGTCCATATTTTCTTATCTGTTGTATCTTACCTGCCTCTTCATAAGGTAAAACTTTCTCAACATATATCTTACTTTCGCGAAGAATTTCTTCTATTACATTCAATAAAACATCTAAACCTTGTCTCTTTTTAGCAGAAATTTTAACAACCTTATCTGCTCTTAGATCTTTTATAACGTTTATCTTCTCGATTTTATCTTGTTTATTAAATGCAGTTATTATAGGTTTATTCTCCACTCCAAGTTGTCTTAATGTATCATAAACCGTATGCATCTGTAAATCTGCATTATTATTAGAACTATCAACCACATGAAGAATTATATCTGCATATTTAGCTTCTTCAAGAGTACTTCTAAATGCATTAATCAAATGATGTGGTAACTTACGAATAAATCCAACTGTATCTGTTAAAAGAATCTCCTGTCCACTTTCTAACTTTAAATTACGAGTAGTTGGATCTAGAGTTGCAAATAACTTATCCTCTTCTAACACTCTTGCATCTGTAAGTGTATTAAGCAATGTTGATTTACCTGCATTAGTATACCCTACAATTGCCACCACAGGCATATTGTTATTCTTTCTTAGATTACGCGTAGTTTCACGCATTTTAATTACGTCATCTAATTCTCTATTAAGATTAGATATTCTATCTCTAATTAAACGTCTATCAACCTCTAATTTCTTCTCACCAGGTCCACGAGTACCAATGCCACCACCTAGTCTAGATAAAGACTTACCTAGTCCTGTTAGTCTAGATGAACGATACTTAAGCTGTGCTAATTCTACTTGAATTTTACCTTCCTTTGTACTTGCTCTTGCTGCAAATATATCAAGAATCATTACTGTTCTGTCTATAACTTTAACTCTTAATTCATCTTCTAAATTACTAATCTGTGCAGGTGATAACTCATCATCACACACTACACCTGTCGCATCTAATTCCTCTATTAAAAGACGAATTTCTTCAATCTTTCCTTTTCCTATATAAGTCCCCGGATGTATCTTGTCTCTGTTCTGAATAACCTTCATTACAGTTAGCGCACCTGCTGTCTTAGCTAGTTCTTCTAACTCATCTAATGATTGTTCCGTATCATCCTTCTCACTTGTTGATACACCAACAAGTATAAGACGTTCTTCTATTTCATCAATATCATATAATTCTGCCATTAATTTACCTACTACTTTCTATTGTGCTGGAACTATTCTTGTCTCTAAAAATGCCACTTCTTTCTTTACAGCCTCATCATCTGGATATTCTGCCAAATATTCTTTAGCATAAACATAAGCTTCTTCATATTCTCTTTCTCTTTCTAATAATGCAATATACTTCTTGCCAAATAGCTTAATATTATCCTCATCCTTAGATGACATAGCCGCATTAAGTGTAGTTTCTAATTTTGAAAAAACATCTGGTTCTGCTGTTTTCTCAACAAGTTTAAAAAGACAATCCATTTGCTTCGCATATATAGCATACTTTACTTCTGCCTTACTATATTTTAAAAATTTCTCATATTCATCATAAGCTTTCTCATATTCACCCATTAACTCATAATTCTCTGCTTTATAATAATATGCAGTTGTATCTTTTCCTTTGATAGCCTTTTCATAATAAGTTAGTGCTTTATCATAATTAGAAGCCTTGCTATAAGCTCTTCCAATTCGTGTATTAGCCATAGCTACATCTAACTTGTTCTTATATTTCTCAATAAATTCTTCTGCACATTCTACAGTTTTCTTGTATTGCTTAGTGAATATCAAAACATCCATCTTATAAAGTAACAGTTCCTTTGTCATATCCTTTAATGCTTCAATCTTCAATGCCTTTTCAATACTTTGGTATGCATCTTCATACTTATCCACTTCTATATATGAAACCGCTTTCTTTTTATATGCTTGTTTATTATTTTCGAGTGTTCTAGTATCTGATTTATTAGAAATAGCTTTATCAAATGCTTGTACTGCCTTTTCATAATCTTTTTGTTTATGGAATATATCACCTTGTAAAATATAATATTCCGCCTTTTCCCCTGCCTTCAAAGCTGCATCAACATATTCCAAAGCTTTTTTATAATTCTTTTGCTTATACTGTACCTTGGCCGCCTCGTAATTATATCCTGCCGTTGATGTTCTGCAGCCAGTAAATATTATTGATAATACGGCACATATAACTATAACTTTCTTCATATTTGTACACAATCTCCATTATCATTACAAAAATTCTCAGTAAACATAATAACACAATTAACAAAAATAGTAAATACCTTGCAAATATAACTTTTCTATGATAATCTATTTAATAGCGATTTAATGTTTATATTATGATTTGTATGCAACATTTAATATAATAATTTGTTGCAGTCTTTAATATAGTAATTTATATGAAAGTATTAATTTTAAAATTATATAAAGGCATTATTAAGCAATAGTATATAGGAGGTTAGAATTTTGGGAAAAATGAAAGTAAATGATCAATCACTTGGCGAAGAAATATCTAATGCCATATCACATGGTATTGGTGCTGGTTTAGCAATTGCAGGAACAGTTGTATTAATTATTAAATCAGTTCATGTCGGAACAGCTCAGGATGTAGTAAGTGCTTCCTTATATGGTTCTACACTTATTCTATTATTTTTGTTTTCTTGTATTTACCATTCGTTAGCACATAATAGGGGAAAAAAAGTATTTAGAATATTAGACCATTGTTCTATATTTCTTCTAATCTTAGGTACATATATTCCTGTTTGTTTAACACTGTTTAACAACGCACTTGGATGGGTAATATTTGGAATAATGACAGCCATAACCGTTCTGGGAATTGTATTTAATGCCATCAACTTAGAGAAATGGCACAAACCTTCATTAATTTTATACCTTGCAATGGGCTGGGTTTCTCTTTTAACTATTAAGCCTATACTTGATAGAATTAATAAGATTGGTATTGTATATTTAATTATTGGTGGAATATTTTACTCACTTGGAGTAATTTTCTTTAAATCTAAGAAGAAATACATGCATTTTATATGGCATCTATTTGTTTTAGCAGGAGCTATATTCCACTTTTTCTTTATTTACTTATATGTTTATAAATAAACACAAGAATGTTCTATATATTCTATATCATATAAATTTGTGAGATTTGATTATAATTTATTAATTTTTAGCAATACAAAAGGAGCTTTAAAAGCTCCTTTTTATTATTAAACCATACTTTATTCTATTCTTTACTTAGATACTGCCTTTCTAAAAGCCTCTTCTATATAAGGTATATAGAAAAGTTTGTATCCTTCATAAGTTGGATGTACCATATCTCCCTTAGGAAAATCTTTTGTAATCATAGTATATGGTAGATATCTATCTAGATATGTATTTAAATCACTATCTTCAAATATATCTGCATAACCTATATCCCACTTCTTACACATCTTAATGGCTTCTTCTCCATATATAAGTTGTGTCTTATAATCTCTACGATCCATCACGTGAGCTCTCGCATATACTATTACTGCATTAGGATATGTATCCTTAAGAATTGAAATAATCTCTTCAAATCCACCACAGAATGTTGATAAATCTCTTTTATCATCAAAATCCTCAGTTATAGTACCTATTGGCATACCAGCTTTGCTTGATGCATCATTGGTTCCACCATTAAATAATATATAATCAGTATATCCAACTTGTTCAACTAGAATCTTAACTTGCTCTTGCATATTCAATGTTAAGTTCTCTTTTGTTCTTTCTTTTGAAGCAACTGTTGCGCCACTCCTTGAGAAATCTTGAAAACGCATATTGTGTTTCTCTGCAATTTGTTGCGTAAGGGATATATCATCTGTCCCTTTTCCTCTCATAATAGAATCTCCAAATCCCACTATGATTTTGTCCTCCAATATATCTGTATCATTAGCATCATCTATGTAATCTGAAGCAGCATGAACACCAACTACCTTACTATTATCACCGCCATACACACTTGTGTAATATACCACTCCTGTAATACCTAAAATGAGTAGCCAAATTGCAAATACAATCAGATTCGTTGTATTCAACTTTAGTTCTTTTTTCATTCTAGACCTCCGAAATGTAGCTTTTCCCACTCATAATTTTAATTATACAATTTTTTCTAAATTATGTAAAGTATAATTTGTTATCAATAATTTTTTCGACATAAAGGTATTTTACATTAACCCTAATGACATTTTCCAACAAAGAACTCTAACCACAGATTCATTAATTCTGTCTTCGCTAATTTCACCATTATTAACTGCATTCTTAATAGCTGTAATCTGTTCTTTATACTTAGATGTAATTACCATATCATTACCAGCAGTTATTGCCTTTACTGCAATCTCAGCTTCACTTAATTCTTCATCTATTCCTTCCATATCTAAATCATCTGTAATAATAACATTATTATAGCCTAATTCTTCGCGAAGAATTTCGTGCATTTTCTCTGATAAAGATGCTGGATTCTCAGAATCTACAGATTTTATAATATTATGGGCAATTAATATACATCCTGCCCCAGCCTTAATGCCTTCTCTAAAAGGCACAAAGTCTGTTTCCCTTAAATCATCTAAACTTCTATTATCAGTAGCCTCGCCAACATGAGTATCTACATTATTACCATAACCAGGGAAATGCTTTAAAACACTTCCTACTTGCAATGAATCCATCTGATATACCATTTGTTTTATATAAGATGCTGTCACATCACTATTCTGTCCAATAGTTCTTTCGTACATAAACGCATCTTCCTCTGTAGCTATATCACAAACCGGTGCAAAGTTTACATTAACACCAATGGACTTAAGCAATTCACACTTCTCCTTAGTATCCTTTTCAATAGCATCTAATCCACCTTCATTATACAACTGCATAGGTGACCAAAACTTTTCTGCTCTAAAATTATCAAATCTACTAATTCTAGTAACTGTGCCACCTTCTTCATCAACACCAATTAACATAGGAATCTTAGAATTTTCTTGATAACCTTTTATTTTATCTGCCATACTTTCTTTTGTCTGCCCCTCAAAATCTCTTGCAAATAAAATATATGCACCTAAATTGTACTCTCTTATAGTACTTTTGGCATTATTCTCTGGACATCTTGCAAAAAACAATTGTCCTATCTTCTGTGGTAAAGTCATACCACTCATAATCTCTTTTGCTCTATCCTCATATTGATTGTTTTTATTCATCTCTTGTTCTATTACTTCACTATCTTCTTGTTCACTATTATTAGCGCGCTCTTTATCTACATCAAAAAAAGTATAATATCCAAATAATAATATTATACATACAGCCCACATAATAATGGAAACAATGGTTATCTTTCTGTCTTTGTTCATACCATCATCCTCCATTTTTTGATGTATATATTCTATACTATTTGGAAGTTTTTTACAAGTATAAATTATAAAGAGACTAGAAAAAACATATAACCTTAGTTAAATATATTTTTACTAGTCTCTTTTCAACTTACTAAATAATATAATTATTTTCTATTTAATATCTCTATTTTAAAATATATACTTTTTACTTCCTTATCAAATATTTCATTTTCATATATATTTTAATATTCTAATACTATTTGTACAATTAATCTTGAGATAAATTCGCTATAATTATGTATTTACCTTTACTATCATCATACTTTACAGATTCAACTGTAAGTTTTGTATTTGGTGGGAATATAGCTTCACTTTCAATTATATTATGTGAAACATAATACTGAGAACCTGCTGGAACTTTTATTATAATTTCTACAGTTCTACCAAATATAATATTAGCTAATGGCATCATACTTGCAGACATAAAGCCTTTTTCAACCATTGTATATCCTACAATACTTTGTAAATTTGACTCTAACTGACTTATTTCACTATCTGAATATCCCTTAACCATTTCATCAGTTAGCATTTCTCCATCTAATGATTTAATTCCAAATACATTTGTCAAATAATCAGCTGAAACTTTTCGTAGCATTAAATAATTATTTGTTGAACTAATTTTCTTACACATTGTAGTTAATGTATTTGTAGTTAATTTATCTTCCGCATCCAATGTATCAAATGCATCTGTTCTAAGAGCTTTATTAATTGTTAATGAGTTCCATGTGCTAATATAACCTTTTTGTACTCCATTAATTTTATGCTCATATGTAACACGCAACTCTTCTTTTGAATTTGCCTGTTTATGCTTCCATACTTGCTTTAAGAAGTCAAAACAATTCATGTAATCATATCCAGCTAAACTATCATGTGCAAATTGTGGTTCTACAGCTTTTATTATCTGACTTGCCTCTACTGAAATTTCTTTTGGTTTTGTAAAGAAACCAAACTTGTTCTCTTCTAATTCTGTATTAGAATCCTCCTTGTAGCTAGTTCTCATACTATATAAGTATGAATTATTTGGCAACGGCCCAACTGATAATTCATAACTACTACCATATAAATATGCATTATTATTATAAATTTCAGTTGCTTCAACAACAGAATCTGCAATATTAAGTACACTATAATTATAATTTACATATGCAGGACATAAAGCATCTCCAATATTTAATGATTCTACTTGAATTTCCTCTAATAGATTACCTTCTATATCTTTATCTACAATTCTACCTACAACAGAAACATTATTAGAAGCATCTACTGTTATAAGAATATTTGAAGCAAAATCTTCATCATTAATAAACGCAGGTGTATAATAACTCTTTGAGCCATCTTCGCGAACATCTTCATTATACATTGCTAGTGGTTGTGTTCCATTTAACAACAACCAATTACCATCAAACTCAGAGCTTGCCAAACCTGTTGTTTCATTATATGTACAATCTTCCTTATCACCAAGATACAATAATACCTCTGTATCAATTCCCATTGCCGGATCCATTGACATACACAATGCACTACTAACACCATCTATCATGCTAGCATCTTCTGAATTAACAGTATATGTTATACTACTTTCATCAGAAGCTAAAGAAAGATCACTATTCTCATAATTCTCATAAATGTTTTGAACCACAGGATTCTCTACATCAATTAATTCTGAATTACAATAATAATAATCTTCATAATTAACTTGTACCTGGCTATCTGTATTGGCATTATCCGCCTTGGCAAATATACCAATGCATAAAGCAACAGAACACAAAACAGCAACGACACATGCTACTAAGCCGACGTACTTTTTATTCACTTTCCCCATGTTATACCCCCTATAACTAACACATTGTTATTATAACATAATCTCCTATAACATCATTTTTAAAACTTTATACATTCAGATATAACATGCACTTTAATAATAATTTCCCCTTTTTAAATTATTATTTTCATTCTCTTATACCTAAACATATGTCTGCATCCATATCCATAATAATATATCCATACTAATATATCTATACTAATATATCTATACTAATATATCTATTATAGCTATACTATTATAGATATATCCATGCTACTATACAGATGCTTTAAATACAATGTTACAAATAAATTATATAATAGTTAAATATATTACAACAATATACTTTATTCATTTTTTATAGATATTTATTAATCACATTTCTTTTTTTACATTTTATCTATTATTTTTTATTTACCGTTATGAATATATATGCACCCCCACCTACTTCTTTTCCGCATCTCCACTATAGCTCTATGTACATTTTTTAGCAGAAGCTTCTACCAATATATAGACTACTTACCATATAATTACAGCCTCGTAATACAAAAAGAGCTATAAAACCATATCTCCTTATGGAAATATTAGTTGTTACAGCTCCTCTTAATCTACCTATATAATACAGTCCAATATTATAATTCAATCTACTATTATATATAACAATCCACTATTTATTCATGCAACAGTGTTTATATTTCTTACCAGAACCACATGGGCATTTATCGTTACGACCAATCTTCTTTTCCTTAACAATAGTAGTTGATCTCTTTTGTTCTTTATATAATTCTTTTCTCTTCTCTTCTGTAAATATATCATTCCATTGCTCAAGATTATATAACCACTCAGCACTTGCTGCAACCATATTCTTATATAATAACTCTTTATCAAATGCAAGTGATACTTCTGTATCTTTTGTCATCTCTTCTATTGGATTAGGCTTAACTAATGAATCATTAATTCCATCTAAGAAACCTACAAAATACTTTAATTCAAGCTCATACTTATCAGCTAACTCTTCAACTGTTCCTTTTACTTCTTCATCTGGATTAGCTAATAATTGCTCGTAAACGCTCTTCTCCATATTAAAATAATTCATCCAAAACATCTGGCCGTTCTTGGAATTAATATCATATGCGTAAGCAAAATTTCTCCATTCTTCTAATAATGTTTTTTCTTTCTTCTCCATATTATTCAACCATCCTTTATGTTATATTAAATCTTACACTTCTGTGTATATATAGTTCATATTCACACAATGAAATAGGCTCAGAAAACACTAAGCCTATTTCATCAATACAATTTTGTATTATAACAAACTACTACAATTATTTCAATCTTTTTTTATTATTTTCTAGACTTGAAAGCTGCCAAAGATACACCTGACCCAAATGTAAGCAAAAGTGAAATTGCCATTATAATTGACCATGTCTTAATATCTGTTTCATCACCAGTTGCAACTGCATCATCATATTCATCATCTGTACCAGGAGTTACTTTAGTATCTTCTAGTTTTTCTGGCTCCTCAACTTTTGGAATCTCTTCTCCTGTAATATCTTCTACTTCTTTGTCTGTTAACTTCTCTGGTTCTTTTTCCTCTTTTTCAGATTTGTCACCAATTTCAAAGTCTACAACATTGGCAATTCTATTAATTGTTCCTGTTGCAACTACTTCTTTAGAATCATATGTAAATCCACTAGTTGTTTTAACACTACTAACTACATAATCTTCTGAAATTTCTGCTTTCACTGAAATCTGAGTATTAACTGGAACTCCTGATATAATAGCCTTTTGTCCTGGTTTTAACTTAATTATTCCATCTTTAGCTTCTTTATCCTTTGTTTCATCACCATCAACTACTTGATACTTACCATTATATTTCTTAGTTTCTGACTCTCCACCAAATACTTTCTTATAAGTCACAACATATTTAATTTCTTTTTCTTTATAATCAGTAACTTTTTCTTTAAATTTATCACTTACATTTGAGAATAATGTAAACTTACCAACTAATGGTTTATTCGTAAATACTGTATATAAAACAGGTACTTTATCATCGTCTTCATTCTTAAATAAGATAGTTTTATCTTCTCTTCTTGGGTCTTTTACTACTAAACCATCGCCTTTAGATATTTCATTTTGTGCATCGCTAAATTTCCATGATGTAGCATAATAATCTTCAAGTTTTCTTGTAGTTCCTTTTAAGCCATTTTGCTGAACAAGTAATACATTTTTAGCTGCAAATTCATTAGAGAATAGTACATTATCTCCTGCAACCATATCAATACTTGCCTTAGCACCTTTAGTTTTATCTACAACATCATACAAGAATACATCTTTTTTAGCAACTTTCTTAGTTTCCTCTTCAAATGCTTTTCCTACGTTATCAATAGCAACCTTATTCTCTACAGTTAATTTAGTAGGTTCTGGAAGATTAAACTTCATCTTCATATTTGATACATCCATTCCTCTTTCCATGTAGAATAATGTAAGAGTATGAGTTTCTCTTGTATCTTTAAGTTTTTGTTTCAAATCTTCACTAAATGCTGTTGTAAAATTATTATATACAGCTGGTACATCTATTAATCCCAACTCACGATTTGTATATGTTGAAGTACCATATCCTGTCATAGTTCTTGTTGCCATACCAACAGCAGGATTTCTCACACCACTAACTACAGCTTTTCCAGTTGCAAAATTAATTGAACCACTTATCTTAGGATGTGCACCACCCATATCTAATGCTAATATTCCATCAATAAATACCCATACATCATCATCACCTGTAAATTCAAATATCATATCTTTTCCGCCAATTTTACCATCACTTGTCATATTAAATGGCACTTCAATTTTAACACCATATCCAAAATTCAACTTATTACTATTACTATCTGCTGGTACATTATCCGGGAATAATCCACCTACTCCCAATCTATCTTTTACCTTTTCACCGTCTTCTACGCCTTTATAATCAAGTTGATTGCTTGAATTAAATCTAACTGTATCAGTTGCACTGTCAAACTCATAATAAGTTATACCATCTTTTTCTTCTTTTCTAAATGGAAATGCAACATTCTCCCTAACTGAACCTATTGTTAATTCAGAATCTTTAAACTTATTACCTGTCAAAACTTTTTTATCAAAATATGGCAAATAAGCAGTCTTTCCATTGTCAGGATTAGATTGTGTAATATAACTATTTCCTGATGAATCATATGCCAGTTTAGCATCAACTAAACCTTGCATTGCATATGCACCAACTTGATTACTGTTGGCACCTATCCAATAATTAGAATTTTCATTGACACTATTATCATTCATCTTAAATATATTGGCATAATCACTGAAATCCTGTCCTTGACGTCCTTGATATAATGGATATTTAGCTGGACACTCAGCTTTGTTATTATATTTCATAACTTCCATTAATCTAGTGTTAAATTTACCAAATGTATTTTTCTTCCAATCATATGCATCTGTTATTTCTCCTGGTGTAGCTCCTGACCCAACTTGGGTGTCAGAATGATAATCAAAGAATGTAGACCTAGCAACAAACATATTCTCCCCGTTGTAAGTCACATTAGATAACCCTCTTTCTGCAACTGCTTGGCCACCATTTTTAATAATAGATGCAGATGATTTACTAGAATCATTAAGCATATATAATGACACTGCACTCATCGCCAATGCAATTACAAACATACCACCTAGAAACAGTTTCTTGTTTTTCATTAAAATGCCCCCTCGCATATAGAAAATAAATTGATTTAGTTTATCTTTCTTAAAATAATTTTATCTTTATAACATCTACAATATGTGGTCATTTTAGCAATTATTTTTAGGTCATTTACATATCGTTACTATAATTGTAAATAAAAAACAGTCCTTTATACAATTTTACCATATTTCCCTATGATTTTTCAGTACTTTTACCTACATTTATTTATGAAATTTTTATTGCTTTTTATTTAGCACAGCTAATAAGTACAAAAAATTGCCATTTTATAATTTTGCGCTAATTAAAAAAATAAGATATTATATATACATAACAAACAAAGCTTACAAGTTTTATTCGATATAGATAAACAAAATCATATATACTATAGAAATTAAAAAACATTATTTTAAAATACCCCAATCCCTCCAAAATAATGTTTTCATATATAGTAAGGTGAATTAATATAAAATAATGATTTTGTTTAAAAAATTAGAGTTTGAAGTTCTACCACACTTCAAACTCTATTTTTTTGCCTTCTATTTATTCTGCTCTATTAATCTATACCATGTATATAATTTATATAACGACGTACTTAATGTTTTATTATCCTGTTATTACTCCATTAAATTATAATCATTTATAACTTATCTCCATTAAAACTTATCTCCATATATAGACTTAAGCATTCTTTTAGTTTTACTTACAACATACGCGCTTCCGCCCTTTGGTTCAACATCTTCTACCATTGTTACGATTAATATTGAATCTTCTGGCTTTGTATCCGTTGTCAAAGCAACAAACCATCCTAATTCTGTACCATCCTCATCATCCTGAGAGTCCTTTATCTCGGCAGTACCAGTCTTACCTGCTATAGTCATTTTGTATGATCTAGTTCCTGTTCCTGTTCCTTTTTTTACAACACTTTCTAAACACTCTGTAATAGTCTTTGCCGTATTTTCTTTAAATACTTTTTCTTTCCAATACTTAGTCTCTCCGTTATACTCAAATGTTGGTTGAACCATATTACCTTTATTAAGAAAGGCTGAATATATTGAAGCCAAATGTAATGGGTTAATCAATATCTGTCCTTGTCCATAACCAGAGTTAGCAAGCATTCCCTCTGATGTAAATGAATCTGTATTAGAATACTGTGATGCTGTAAAATTCATCTCAAAAGGAATTTGCTCATTAAATCCAAGCTTATCTAAACCACTTTTCAGCTTAGAACCACCTATCTTAAGTGCAGCTTTTGCAAAGTACACATTATCTGAAATAGTTATACCATTAATCAGATTCCCCACCTTACATTGATGTTGTGTTGTGATAAATAAATCTCCCCATGATGAATCCTTCTGCCATCTTTTAGGAGACGCACCAAAATTCGTATCCTTTGTAAATGCTCCACAGTCAAGTCCAACAGCACCTGTAATTGGTTTAAATGTAGAACCCGGACAAAATGCTCTTGAAAATCTATTAAATGTATCTGAAGCTTTACCTTGTAATACCGCATTGTTATTATATGCCGGTGTACTTACCAACGCTAAAATTTCTCCTGTATATGGATTAATTGCCACCGAGCAAGCATTCTCACTCTTTATCTCATTATACAAGGCTTTCTGCACATCAACATCTATTGTTGTTTGAAGTGATCCACCTTGCTTAGCTTCACTTTCCATAATTTTCTTCTTTGGTGCACCACTAGAATCACATAAAGTAATAGTCTGTCCACCAACACCCTTTACTCTTGATTCAAATGCATATTCTAAACCTTTTTTACCAACAATACTTGAATTACTATAACCAAGTTCTCCAGCTTCACGTTTCTCTTCTAATTCCGCATCTGTAATTCTAGCTATAAATCCAACCAAATGTGATGCATATATTCCATACGGATAAAATCTCTTATTATCCTTTAATGTTGCTAATTTCTTACCATTCCTGTCTAATATATCTCCTCTAAGAGCTGATGCATAAGAATTCTTAACTACATCCATTGGCATATACTCTGGATATATTACACTTGAATCCCATACAAGATGCCATTCCCCATCTTCCTTTATAAAATCTATAGTTTTATCAAAAGAAAACTCTCCACCATCAGTCTTTACCGTCATTGTACATTCAATTCTAGTGTTAGATGCTTCATACCTATCCGCAACATAGATATTCTTGCTAATTAATTCCTCCTTAGGTGGAATTAGACATTGTTTAATATCAACCGTTGCATCCATCAATGCTATATTTTTATAAAAAGCTTGATTAACAAATGTAAAGCTATCCTCAGCACGTTTTTCCTTAGTTGCATTATTAATTAGCATGTACATCTTGCTATACTTAGCTTTAGGAATATAACTTACATATTCTGTTAAAGTTCTCTTAGATAACTCTTTGGCACTTTCTATTGCAGCCAACTTAGCTTTTTGAAATTCTTTTTCTTTTTCATTCTGATAGTAAAGTAATGTAGCCAAACCGCCTATTAAAACCAAAGCCAATGCAATACCTAATTGCACTGCTGTACGTTTCTTCTTCTTCGCTCTCTTTATCGCTTTAGCATCTATACTATTCTCATCTTTTTTAGCGTTCTTATCTTTGCTACCCTTACCTTTTTCAATTTTCTTATCTGTTTTAGTCTTACTTTTGCCATTCTTATCCATTGCAGTATTCTTATCTACTTTAACCTTTTTCTTATCACTATTCTTAGAAGCATTACTCTTATCGCCTTTTCCTTTTATATCTTTCTTCCCATGGTCGTCATCAGAAAACACTTCTAATCCCTCAATGTCAAACATATCATCCTTTTGTTTAACTACATCCATATCTCTCTTTATTCTATCATCCATATGCAGTCACCTAATTTCCATTTTCTTACAAAATTCTATAATAAATTATATTTGATTTACCTTCAGATATCAAGAATAATTTTTATGCTACGCACCAGCCAAGCTCAAATTTAATCAGGCCCTTGTCGTTCCGACAAGGGCCCTATAAACATACAAATTATAGTTTATTTAATTATTCACCACTCTAACGTACTTAGCTGGTGTTGTGTAATACATATTACTATACTTAATACCATCTCTTTTATTACTTGCATGAATAATTCTATTATTACCTACATATATGGCAACATGACCTATACTTCCTCCACGTTTGTAGAATACTAAATCTCCCGGTTTTAATTGAGACGCTTTTATACTAGTTCCAACACCTGATTGTGCTGCTGAATTACGTGGCAACTTATATCCATATTTAGCATATATTGCTTGAACATAAGCTGAACAATCTATACCTGTCTTAAAACTAGTTCCACCATAATGATATGGACATCCCAAGAATCCTTCAGCATAGTTAACAAGTGATTCTCTCAAATTAGATGTAGTCTCACTTTCTGTACTATTCTCATAAGTTCTCTTCTGAATTCTATATGCTTTATGTAATTCAAATGATATATTAACATACTCTCTACTTATGTATGCTGAGTCACCACCAACATCTACATTAACTTGGATCCAATCCTTTGTTGCAGCAACTATATCTAATTCTTCTCCTGCATTAATTCTATATAAAATCTTAGACTCTAATGTAGGATTCTCTCTTACATTCAACTCATCACACTTAGCTCTAATAACTAGTCTTCCTACAGATGAAACCATAGCAAGTGCTTTCTCATCTTTAATCAAAAACTGTTGTTTAACATAACCTATAACATCTCCTGATTGAACCTTAGCCCAACGAATGTTCTTAGTATCATTAATAAATCCAAGTATAGTACAAGCACCGTTCGGTTGAATCTTACCAACAACCTCATACTTCTCTCCTGCACCACTTCTTATGTTAACATACTGTTTCGCTCCAATTATAGCAATATTATTATACTTGCTATAATCAATATATGATGTATAATCGATCCCTGGAATCTCCTTACCTGGTATTGGCACGAATCCTAATTCTTCTTCCACAGGATTACTTTCTTCTTTAGTTGTAGCCTTTTCAGCCTCTTCTTTTTTCACTATCTCGGTTCCAATGTCCTCAACTACTTGTTCTGATTCTGTAATTTTTTCTTCAGAAACAAGCTTACTAGAACTCTGTGTATCTCTAGAAACTAATGTTTCCTCATGTTCCATATTAGCTACATTCTTATTATTCAAATATGTTACAGATATTAATACTACAACCGCTATAATTACTAATGAAGATAAGCTGAACAATTTGTTCTTAACTGCCATAAATCTCTCCTAATAATACAACCACTACTATAATCTACAATACCCATTCTAAATAAATTATCTATTATTTCCTTTAGCATATATACTTTAATATCAATCTGTTAACCTAATAGTAATCTATTTAATTAAATTATAATTATTACTACCCCATATATTTTACATTATTTTACAAATTGTGACTAAATTGTAAACTTATTAAGTCTTTGTTAATAATACGATGACCATTATATCACCACTTCCTTTTATTGTCAATACTTTTTGCGTAATATTTTATTAACATTTATTTTCTTCTGCTTAATCTTTACAACTTTGCCCTTTGAGTTACATTATTTTACAAATTTCTCATTTGTAAATCTTTTCCAATTATTAACATATTGTTAATTACCATTATGCACCCTTAGCAAATCACCTTATTCCATATGTTTCTTATATAATGTACAATTTGCTAATTTTTAATTGCAATTTTCTGTAATATAAACAGTAATGGACCCTTAGATAATCTAAGGGCCCATCTCTATTTATTGTCTCACGCTTTATTGTCCATTGTCTTTCTTGTTGGATTTATTATGCTTTACAGGTTTCTTATCTGTATACATAATAAAAAAGTTCTTGTTGTACATTGTTGCAACAAATAATGGTTTCTTATTCACTTTTTTCATTCCCTTTCATAACTACATAACACCTTTTTATACTACACATACCCTTAGACGTCCCCACGTCTGCTTATATTATATACTTTTTCTTTGTTTTGGTCAAACTTCAGCCAAAATTATACTTTGTGCACTTTACCTACATATTATTTTGTCAACACCTTTTCAAAATTAACACTAAGAAAACTTAACCAAATTTAACATTAACTTTTAGTCAAAACTAACAAATCTCTTAACATTAATTTACTTTTTTACCTAATCTAAAACAATTAATATATAAAAATGACGAATTTTTACCAAAACCAATATTTTTTCTTAACCAGCACATATATAATACTTAAAATAATAATTGCTATTCCCACATAAATTAACAATTCATATCTAATAGGTACTTTATTTATGTCTTTATCCGTCAATAAATATGTACTGTCTCTATCTAGTTCCCAGGTTAAATACCCATTAATAACGTTAATATTTTTATAATCAGCAACATTATCCTCATCTATGCCATCTAACAATATATATTTTCCTTGCACTTTATTATATATATACAAATATTTTTTATTAAGCTTAGTATTTCTTATCTTTACGCTTACCTTACCTGGCAGTTTATCATCAGAAGCTCTTTTTATCTTATATCCATCTTTTGTCTTTTTAACCTCTAGTTTTAAATCCAACTCAGTATTATAATCTTCTATATCTTCACCTCTAACGATAATTGCATAATCATCGTTTCTACCTTCAAGTATAAGATTTCTATCATAAGCAATTTCTAAACTTGCCTTAGTTAATGTAGAATAAACATCTAAATCATAAACAATCTTTTTATCAAAGGAACTTCTTATTATTCCTGCTAATTCATCATCTTGTTCTATAGCTTCTTCTTGTTTTTTCTCACTAGAACTCCCAGTTCCATAAACCGATTCCTTATTCATCCATATCACTACAAACAAGCTCACAATAAGTAATATCATACTTATTATACTAGTAAAGAAAGATTTTCTAATTCTCCTTTTCTTAACCCATTTCATATCTTATAACCTTCCCCTACTACAACTTTATCCCAAGTGCTTCAAGAGCGTAGTACATATATGTAATTTCATCATATTTTATTCTAGATTCAACACTCATACCACTTGACAAATTAACTTTGTCTCCATCCTTACCTACTACATAATTATAATCAGGTTTTATTACTAATTTAAAATATGCTACATTTCCGTTAGCTGTTGCATTTACAGAAACATCACAATCTTTTTCCACTACTTCACCTGTAATAGTTCCATATACAGATTGAGTCAGACCAGCTATAGCAAGTTCTACAGAATCACCTTTTTTTACTTTTACTGCATCTGTTTCAGAAACAGTTGCTACAATTTCCAAATCTTCCGTATTAGACGCTATGCTACACACTTTTGCACCTGTTTGAATAATCATACCTTGATTATACTGTTCTAAAACATGTACTGTTCCTGACTTCATAGTTTTTACTTCATATTCTTCTTTGCCTGTATTTAGTGCACCTAATTGAATATCAATAGTAGCTAACTGGTCCTTATACTGAGCAATAGTATCATTAGCTCCATTTACTTCTGTATAATAAAGTTGCTCAATTTTCTTATCCTTTTTCTCTAATTCTTTCTTAATATCTTCATCTGAATACCCATAAGCCTTTAACATATCTTCATTAACAGTAATTTGTTCCACTTGATTCTTATAAGCCTGAAATTTATTATAAAAGGAACTTTCATTAATCTCTCTCTCGTTAAATAAATTGTTATCTGCCTCTAAGGACTTAATATACTTTTCATAGTTAACAATATTCTTATTAAGTAGCGTCTTCTGTTCTTCTAATTGTTTCGCTTGTAAGTCTAACTCTGTGCTTTTAATTGTAAATAACACATCTCCTTCAGATACAACTTTACCTTCTTCATAATTCACACTTAAAATCTGACCTGTATAAGGAGACATAACATAATTTTTCTCTTTGCTTTGTACCACACCTGTTGCTTTAATAACAGATTCCTTTGGTGTTTTATATGCCCATATGCCAAGCAAAACCATAAAAGCCATAACAACCAATATTAAAATATATCCAAATGCTGGCACCTTTTTTTCATATAAAAGTCTACTATCACGCACTTCATCTAAAGTTTTAACCCTATATCCCATATAATTCACACATCCCCTCTTATTTAAAATATCAAATATTATTGAAATTATATATCATTTAAATTAAATATCATTTAAACTAAATATCATTTAGCCCAATTACAAAATCATCACTCTCTAAATCATCATATATATTTAAATTCTGACCTAATCTAACATGTTCTATTCCATCTTGTTCTTTTCCCGCCTGTTCTATTCCATCGTCCCCTATACTTGCTGGCCTCATTCCTACTTGTCCAATTCCTACATTTCCCATTCTACTATTGATAACATTTTCTGATGTATATATATTATCATTAGCGAAGCTATCAAAACACCTCACATTATAGGCACCTTTACCATATGTGTCTATCTCAAAATCCTCAATTTTATCTTCTTCATTCTGAAATATTGTGTTATGTTCTTCATAAAGAACATTTTCACAATATTCATCATCTATCGAAGTGCCAGCGTATAAATCATCGCTTAAATCAACATTTAATTTAGCATTTAAACCTACATTTTTCTCATATATATTGCCTTGCTGAATCTGCCACATCTCATAATATTTTCCCCTTAATTCCATAAGTTCATTATGAGTACCTTCCTCAGCAATTCTACCATTATCCATAACAATAATCTTGTCACAATGTCTAACTGTAGATAGTCTATGAGCTATAATAAGCATAGACTTATCTGCTAGTTTATTATAAATCGTATCAAATATAACATTTTCCGTTGAAAAATCTAAATTAGACGTACTTTCATCTAAAATATAGAAATTATTTTTCTTAATCAGCGCTCTTGCTAATGCTATTCTCTGTTTTTCTCCACCACTAAGCCCATTACCAGCTTCTTCTAGATATGTAAGATATTGCAATGGTAACTTACTTACAAATTCATCAGCCTTAGCCATCTTGGCAGCTTCCACAACTTCATCATAAGTTGCATCATTCTTACTAATTCTTATATTATCAAATATAGTTTTAGAAAATAATTCAACATTTTGCGGCATATAAGATATAGCTTTTCTAAGAGACTCATTACTAAGTTCCTCTATATTACTATCTCCAATTATAATATTTCCCTTTTCAGGCTCATAATATTTAAGAAGTAATTTAGCAATAGTTGTTTTTCCACTACCACTGCCTCCAACAATAGCCACTTTCTCTCCCATAGGAATAGAAAAACTCACATCATCAAGTACAGGTTTTCTGTTACCATATCTAAATGTTACATTTTCAAATTTTATATCTCCTTCAATGTTCTCTATCTCTTTATATCTAATATTAGAATTAAGCTCTTGCTCTGTTTCATAATCAAGAATCTCTGAAATTCTATTCATTGATATATTAGCCTCTTGAATCTGCAATTGAAGACCAACAAGTCTGCTAACTGGGCTCATAAAATATCCTGAAAGAGTTGTAAATGCCATCATAGAACCAAGTGTTATTTCACCTTTAATAACCATAGAAACACCCACATATGTAAGAATCAAATTACCAACTGTTGATATAACTGATGAAATGGCACCTTGTACATTAGACAACATACCTTCCTTTAAACCAATTCTTACTGAACGAATATATTCTCTTTCTATATTATCTAACTCAACATCTTCATTGGCATTCCCTTTAATAGTTTCAACAGCTCTTAACCCTTCTATAATCTGTGAATTAAGAATTGAAGCCTGTTTCATTTGTTCCTCATTTATGCTCTTGTATGGTTGTCTAAAGATAAATACAAGCAATATACTTACTACCGTCATAACTGCAATAACGGTAAACATGCTCATATTCATATTAAATAAAATCACACCTGTAGCCACAGTCATTATTATATCCATAATCAATGTAAGCGCTATATTAGTGAATATATTCTTAATTGTAAATGCATCCGAAAATCTAGTTGTTATATCTCCTGTTTTTCTAGTTGAGAAAAACTTCATTGGTAGTCTATAAATATGTCCAAAATATCCTAGCATAAGTGGAATATCTATTTTCATAGATAAATACATCATTATTACACTTCTAACAAAACCAATTACAACCTTCGTAACAGCCACTAAGGCAAATACAATTAAAACCATAAGCAAAGTATCTTCCAACTTATAAGGCAAAATTTCATCCATAAGTACCTTATTAAACATAGAAGATGCAATTCCTAATATGGTTAATAATATTGATGCCAATATCGAAAATATAAATAACTTCTTCTGAGGCAATAATAGTTTTATATATCTTTTAAATACGGATTCTGTTCCACAAGAGCCTGTCTCAAATGAGTCAGATGGCATAAGAATTAACATATTACCAGTAAATTGTTCCAAAAACTCAGCCATAGGCACCTTAACTAAATCCTTAGCTGGGTCACCTATAACTACATATTTTTTCTTAACCTTATACACCACAACAAAATGAGTCATGCCTTCTTTTGTTACGATGTTAGCAATTGCTGGCAATGTATATTTACTTTTGAAACCCTCTTCATCAACACGAACAGCTTGACACATAAATCCAAGTTCATTGGCACATTTACTAAGACCAACTAGATTCGTACCTTTAAGATCTGTTCCCATTAAATCTCTAAGCCTAGTTATAGTTGTTTCCTTTCTATAGTGCAAACAAACCATAGCTAAACAAGCTGCTGCACAATCAGTAGCATCGTGTTGTTTAACAAATGTATATCGCATTATTTATTCCCCTTTTTATTAATTCCTTACTCACCTTCACACTTTGTTACTCTTTATAATTATATTAATTCCTTTGAATTAATCGTTATTTTTATTCAATTTAAAATATTTAAAATCAATTACTGTTTATCATTTATTATTTTTATATATTAACCAAATCACAAACTTATCCTTATAGCTTGTAATAGTTTATATCAGCTATATTTTAAAGTCAATTAATTTGAAAATGTTTATAAATATTTTAGATTTAAGCCACCTACTCATTATACAATTCGTTGATTATATAACCATTCCCTTATGCAACTTGCTCACTTTTCTTCATTAATTTAAATTCATAAACAACAAATACTATAACTAATATAAATGCCATTAAATCTGCAACTGGTGCTGCAAATAGTATTCCTTCAATTCCCATAAACTTAGGCAAAATCACAGCCAATGGAAGCAAGAATATTATCTGTCTTGTAAGTGCTATAAATGCACCCTTTGTTGCCTTGCCTATTGAAGTGAAGAATATAGATGTTAATGGTTGCATTCCATTGACAAATGTCATAAATAAATTTATTCTAAAACA
The DNA here is from genome assembly GCA_015057455.1 of Lachnospiraceae bacterium. Classification (GTDB taxonomy): domain Bacteria; phylum Bacillota; class Clostridia; order Lachnospirales; family Lachnospiraceae; genus SIG301. The sequence continues at coordinate 108,315 of SVEH01000006.1, forward strand.
CTTTACACCAAATTCTATATATTCTTTTGAACCATTACCAAACATAGCTAATATCTGTTGTGGCATTGTCTGAAATAGTATAAAGAATATTACTGATATAATAATATTAGCTTTAGCTGCTGCAATATATGTCTTTCTACAACGCTTATATGCTGCCGCACCATAATTGTAACTTACAATAGGTTGAGTTCCCTGTCCAACTCCAATTACAATAGCCATAAACACCATATTTATCTTCATCACTATACCGATACATGCAATTGGTATATCTTCGCCATAAGAAGACCTTGCACCATAAAATTTCATAAGATTATTTACTACTATTTGAACTACAAACATAGATAATTGATTAATACATGGTGCCAATCCCAAAGCACAAATTGTCGCACACACTTTCCCTTCAACTTTGAAACATTCCTTTGTTATCTTAATATGTTTATATCTTTTAACATAAGTAAGTGATATACAACATGTAAGAATCTGTCCTAATATAGTTGCCAGCGCTGCACCTGACATACCCATATGAAATACAATTATAAATAACGCATCTAAAACTATATTAGTAATAGCACCAGCCACCATACTAATCATAGCAAACTTAGCACTAGTATCTGCTCTAATAGAATTATTAAGACAAGTACCTAACACCGCAAAAGGTATACCAATTATAATTATTCTTCCGTATTCTACTGCATATGGTAACACTTGTTTACTAGAACCAAAAGCAATTAACAATGGCTCCAAAAACAATAATGAAACTATAGTAATTATAGTTGATGCAACAATACCCATCACCAACATATTACCAACAGCAGTTTCTGCTTTCTTCTTGTTACCTGCTCCTAACTCTAAGTTCTGCTTTGATGCTCCACCTTGACCAATTAATAAAGCCATAGCTATACTCATAGTAGTAATTGGAAATGTAACATTCGTAGCTGCATTGCCTAGTGTTCCTACAAAATTACCAATAAACATCTGATCAACCATATTGTATAAAGCATTCACTAACATAGCTATAACACTTGGTACTGCAAACTTTCTTAACAATACATCTATCTTACCATCTGCTAATGGATTACGACTTATTTCATTTGTACTCAAAATTATTCCTCCCTTTTGTAATTCATGCAAAATTTTACTATACAACAATCCACATCATAGAATACAGTAAAATATATTTTTTTTCAAGCTAACTTTTTAAAAGGGAGGAATTTTTAGTACCTTTAACAATTAAAGTATTCCAAATGTTCTGAATAATTATAATAAATAAACTAATCTTCCTTATCTATCATCTTCATTAATTCTTGTATTTTTTCTAAAGTCAAACCTGTTGCTTTAGCTAAGAAATCTTCATCTTCTATTCCTAATGCACGAAGATTCTTAAAAATATTTGTTTTTTCTTCATCACGCCCTAATTCTATACCCTCACTTACACCATCTTCATGGCCTTTTCTATAACTTGTCTTCATTCCTGCATTGTAATCTCTCTCTGCCTTTAATCTAGCCTCATATTCTAAACGTTTCTCTTCATCTGAACTTATCTTTACTACTTCGTTGCAAGCTTCATCTATATATTCATTTGTATTCATCATATTATCAAGCTCCTTTCGATTCTTTATATTAAAGAATTTCGCCCAATCTAGAAGTTCGCTTTTAGGATATTCTGACTCCATTTGTTTTACTTTCGGTAATTCTATTACATGTATCTCTAACTTATCTGTATACAGTAGACCTCTAGTATCCTCCCTTAAATGAAATTGAGAATAAAAATCCTTCTCTTCAGAAAATAATTTAAAATCCAAAATGCTAATATGTATACACTTTTGGAGTTTCTCGTAATCATCTCCTTCATTTATCTGATCTACATACATCTTGCTCAAGTAATAAGTTGACCTTTCTTCCCAATAGTCATACTCTCTTACTTGCATCTCCATGTCAATCTGTCTTTTATCCATTAGTTCTACTCTTACATCAAGTATACCTAGTTTTTCCTTTTCTTTACTCTTTCTAAGATTTGTATTCAGCAATGTTGTACGCTTTATATTCTTTGGCTGTATCTGTAACACAGCACTTATAAATCCCAAACGCACCTTAGCATTATACATAATCTCTTTAAAACAAAAATCCACCTTAGGCATCATAATGAAATCATCGTTTACTTCTTCTTTTCTTAAATTCTTATTTTCTTGCATATTCAAGCCCCTTTCTAACTAAAGGGTACTTATCTATTTCATAATGTTAACTTTATTATACTTTGTATAAAAAATATAGACAATACCCTTTTTTAACCGCACGCAGAACACCTGTTCTATTATTGTAAAATAAAGTATACTCTCTTAGATAATAAAAGTCAATACATTTTCGAACGTTTTTCGATTAATTTAGTTCGATTAATTTACCCACTTACTTTTCATCGAATGAATTGACAGTTTTGTGATTATCTAATATAATTTTCTAAATTAGAACTTTAAGTTTTAGATTGGAGGTTATTATGAAATCAATTAAAAGAGTACTTGCACTTGTAGCTGCAATTGCATTATTAGGTATAATACTTGTTATATGCGTATTACTATTTAGCGCAAAAAGTTATTCAGATAATATTTTAAGAGGATTAATATCTTGCTTAATAGCTATACCATTAGTAGCTTATGGTTATTTACTATTATGTCGTTACACTAAAAATCTAAGCAAATCTCTTAATGAAGCAATAGAAGATGAAACACAAGAATAAATAATAGACACTTTGAGATAATTAAGTACACTTTAAAAGGATTCGGCTATAATACGCCAAATCCTTTTATCTACCCATAGACCTTTTCCTTGTCTCTATGGGTAGATTTCTTCTACCATCCCCCAATAGTTACCCTTTTATCCTTGCAAAATGTTCTTTAATATTCTTCTCATATCCATTATCCGAAAGTTCATAGAACACCTTGCCTACATGTTCTTCTGGCAAATACTGCTGTTCTACATAATGATTTGGGTAATTATGTGCATATTTGTATCCTATACCATGCCCTAACTTAGCTGCTGATTTATAGTGAGCATCTTTAAGATGATTAGGCACTTCTCCTCTAACTTCATGAGCCACCAAATCTAATGCTGCATCAATAGCCATAATTGCAGAATTACTCTTAGGAGCACACGCTACATAACTTGCTGCTTGTGCCAAAATAATTCTTGCTTCTGGCATTCCAAGCCTTTCAACTGCATCTGCTGCAGCCGTAGCAACAACTAGAGCTTGGGGATCTGCATTAGATACATCTTCTGCTGCGCAAATCATTATTCTTCTTGCAATAAAAGTTATATCTTCACCAGCATATAACATTTTAGCAAGATAATAAATAGCTGCATCAGGGTCTGAGCCTCTCATACTCTTTATAAATGCTGATATTATATCATAATGATTATCACCTTTTTTATCATATTTCACGACTCTTTTTTGAATACATTCTTGTGCTATATCTAGTGTAATATGTATAAATCCATCTTCACTTCGTTCTGTTGTAAGAACTCCCAATTCAATAGCATTAAGAGCTGTTCTAGCATCACCTGAACTAATGTCTGCAAGAAAATCTAGTGCCCCATCATCTATCTTTGCTTTATATGCTCCAAGACCTCTTTCTGAATCATTAATTGCACGAAGAATAAGTTCTTTTATATCATCTACTTCTAATGCTTTAAGTTCAAATATAATAGATCTAGATAATAAGGCTCCATTTACTTCAAAATAAGGATTCTCTGTAGTTGCTCCTATTAATATAACTGTTCCATCTTCAACAAATGGTAGCAAATAATCTTGCTGAGACTTATTAAATCTATGAATCTCATCTACAAAAAGTATAGTTTTCTTACCATACATTGCAAGATTATTCTTGGCACTATTAACTATCTCTTCCATGTCCTTTTTACCTGCACATGTAGCATTAACTTGTGAAAATACTGCACTTGTTGTATTAGCTATTACCTTGGCCATAGTTGTCTTACCAGTTCCCGGTGGTCCATAAAATATAATAGAACTTAATTTATCTGCCTTAATAGCTCTATATAATAAAGAATCTTTGTTTAAAATATGTTTTTGTCCTACAACCTCATCTACAGTTTTTGGTCTAAGCCTTGACGCTAAAGGTGATTCTTTCTTAGCCGTACTGCTCATATATTCAAATAAATCCATCTCATCTTCCTCTTTTATACTTATAAATATCATTGTTTTTCACTACTGTGTATGATTTAATCATCATATTTTATTATCTCTAAACACAATATATAATTATACTATATGCACATTATATTGCATAACTGGTTCACTACACAGTATACATTATAGAACATATATTCTCAAGTCAATTTTATAATCATTCATATTTCCCAAAATAATTCATACTATTATAAATAAGTAATTTATTTAGGTACATTTTATGAGCGACAAAATTCATTTTCATAACCTATCCATAAAGGATATTTATAATCAGTTACATACCTCTGAAAAAGGACTTTCTAGCCAAGAAGCGTTAAAAAGAACTAGTAAATATGGCTATAATGAACTTCCTACCAAGAAAAAAACATCACTTATCAAACAATTTCTTGCTCAGTTCAATGATTTTATGATAATTATCCTAATAATTGCTGCAGGTATCTCTTTTGTTGCATCAATTATTGAGGGCAATGCTGACTACGCAGACCCTATAATTATTCTAACTATTATTGTGTTTAATGCAGTTATGGGTGTAATTCAAGAATCAAAAGCAGAGCATTCTTTAGAAAGCCTAAAAAAACTCTCCGCACCTTATGCAAATGTTCTTCGTGATGGTATTATTCAAGTAATCCCCTCTCGCGAATTAGTTCCCGGCGACATAATTTCTCTTGAAACAGGTAATCTTGTTCCTGCCGATGTTAGAATTATTAATTGTTCAAATCTAAAAATAGATGAATCCTCTTTAACAGGCGAATCTATGGCAGTTAATAAAAACAGCGATATCTCATTTCCTATAGATACCCCACTAGCAGATAGACGAAATATGGCATATTCTTCATCTTTAGTTACTTGTGGCCATGGAACTGCACTAGTCGTTGCAACTGGAATTAATACTGAAGTTGGTCACATTGCAAAACTAATAAACGATGACACTTCACCAGAAACTCCCCTTCAAAAAAACCTTGCAACAACAAGCAAGTACCTTGGCATATTTGCCCTTGCTATATGTTTTATAATATTTGCAATTGGTGTATTTCAAGGCCGTGGATTATTTGAAATGTTTATGACAAGTATTTCCCTTGCTGTCGCTTCCATTCCAGAAGGACTACCAATAATCGTGACAATTGTTTTATCCTTAGGCGTTTCTAAAATGGCCGAACATAAAGCAATTATAAGAAAACTCCCTGCTGTTGAAACCCTTGGAAGTGCAACTTATGTTTGTTCAGATAAAACCGGAACTTTAACACAAAACAAAATGACAGTAACAGCTATAAATGATGCCCATGGACCAATGAAAAATATTGATTTTATTCTTTCCCTTGCTTGTTTATGTAATAACTCTCAAGCTAATCATAGTAAATCTTCAGATACAACAAACACTCATCACAATCTTAATGCTATTAAAAAAATTACAGATTCTCATCTAAAACAACAACATAATAATATGCCGAATATAACTATTCATGGAGAACCTACTGAAAATGCACTTATTTATGCAGGTATAAACAATAATATATTTAAAGAAGATCTTGAAAAACGATATCCTCGTGTAGATGAAATACCTTTTGACTCAAAAAGAAAGCTTATGACAACAATTCATAAACTTACTACTTACAATAACAATAACCTTAGCTGTAACCATAACAGTAAGAAAACTAATATCATTAATAACAACAATAACCATTCTAAAATCATTAATAATAGTACCACTAATAACTCTATTAATAAATATGCTTATAGATGCATCACCAAAGGTGCTGTAGAATTCCTTCTTGATAAGTGCACTAACTACTACAATGGCTCATCTATTATACCTTTAACATCTACTCTTAAACGACAAATCAAGAAAACCTGTGATTCTATGACTAAGGATGCCCTTCGAGTATTGGGCGTTGCATTTAAAGATTCAAACTCTTCCACTGAAGAAGAATTGTGTTTTGTTGGTCTTATTGGCATGATTGATCCACCAAGACCTGAAGCTTTTCAAGCTGTCAAGAACTGCAAACTTGCAGGTATTACCCCTGTAATGATTACTGGAGACCATCCATACACAGCTCTAGCCATAGCAAACAACCTAGATATATGTAATAACTCTGAAGAAATAATTACAGGCACTGAATTAGACAAATTTGATGATGGAACACTTGTTGAAAAAGTTAAGAATTATAAAGTATTTGCCCGTGTCACACCACTTCACAAAGTAAAAATAGTTAAAGCACTTCAACAAAATAACGAAATTGTTGCCATGACAGGTGATGGTGTAAATGATGCACCTGCTCTAAAAGCTGCAGATATAGGTTGTTCTATGGGTATTAACGGTACGGATGTAGCCAAAAATGCATCAGATATGATTCTTGCAGACGATAATTTTGCTACCATTGTAGAAGCTATTAAAAGAGGTCGTGGCATATATGAGAACATTCGAAAATCAATACATTTTCTTCTCTCTTGTAATATAGGTGAAATTATATCAATCCTATTTGCCATACTATTTAGACTTCCAACACCTTTACTTGCGATACAACTTCTATGGATAAATCTTGTTACTGACTCCCTACCTGCCATAAGTTTAGGCGTTGAACCTATTGATGAAAATATTCTACATAAAAAAAATGTTTGTAATAATAATACTCATAGCCAAAAACATAACTCCAGTTTCTTTACAAAAGACCTAGTTTCAAAGATTGTATTTGAAGGATTTCTTATTGGCCTATTAACATTAATAGCATTTATAATTGGTTATAAAATATTGCCAACAAATAATCTGTCACAAAATATACAATCATTAAATCTTTTCTCAAACACTAACAATAATCCAAATGAAATAACACTAATAATAGGGCGAACTATGGCATTTGCCACACTTGGACTAAGTCAGCTATTTCATTCATTTAATATGAAGACAAACAAATCACTTCTATCAATAAACATATTTAATAACAAAAAACTTATTGGTTCCTTTATTGTATGTGCCTTTTTACAAATATCCGTTATTACAATACCAACCCTTGCCAATATATTCAAAGTAATTCCTCTTGATTTGTTTAGATGGGTTATAGTTATAGCATTGTCATTTGCCCCAATAATATTAGTAGAACTTCAAAAGAAATGTAACAAATGTAATGTATAATCTCTCTCCAATTAAAATTAATATTAATTTTTATTAATTAATTTTAATTACAACAACACTACAACTACTCAAATGCCCTTGTATAATGTCTATATTAAGCCGATATATATATTGTATTTTTATATATATAAATAGTTATAATTATTATTTTGTAGTTATTAATAACTCACAATTAATTTGAGTACATTTTTATATCAGTATTTATATAAGATACATTTTGGGAGGAAGATAATTATGAAACGTACACAAGAGGTCAAATCATTTAATATACCATACAATTTATCTATGTATGACAATTTACCATACAGTATAAATCCAGATATTCGTAAACATATATCTTTAGTAAGCGGTAATATTATCAAGGGCTATACGGTTAATATGGAGGAAGAAAAAAGAATCATCGACCCTCTTGATTTTGACCCAAATGTAATAGATTCCCATGCTAAGGAACCTTCTTCTAAGAAAATTTCTAATGAAGCTACTACGGATAATGAACCCGATGATTTAGCTTCAGACGAAGAACCAATTGATGACGATGTTAAATCTGAAGATTCAGAAAATTAAACTTTAAATAACAAACAAAACCTTGTAATTAAAAAACTAAACTTTAAACAACAAATAACACATAATAATATAGTAAAATAAATATAAAGGTAGGTGAAGATATGTTTCACCCACCTTTATATTTATTTTGCAAAAATCACGCTCTGCAATTGTCAATATCCTATCATTTTCGTTATTTTAACAACCAATCTGCAATATCTATGATTCTTACCCCTTCATACTGATATTCATCGTGACGAGTTCTTGCTATTACCATCTTAGGATATGTTTGTATAACATTATCCTTTAGAAAGGTGACTTTTATACTTTTATTCTGAACGAAGTGCAACTACTGGGTCTTTCTTAGCTGCATAACGTGAAGGAACTAATCCTGCTATAAATGTTAGGAACATACTTATCAATACAAGTGCTATTCCTCCAACTGGTGGAAGTTTTGATATATTATCGATACCAGTTAAACTCTTAATAATCATATTAGCTGGAATATTCAATAATATAGTTACACCGATACCAATTGCTCCTGCACTAAATCCAACGATAAGTGTTTCTGCATTAAATACTCTAGAGATATCTCTCTTAGAAGCACCAATACTACGAAGGATACCGATTTCTTTAGTTCTTTCAAGAACTGAAATGTAAGTAATAATTCCAATCATTATTGATGAAACAACAAGTGAAATACTTACAAATGCTATAAGAACGTATGAAATAATATCAATAATATCTGTTACTGCTGACATAAGTACACCAACTATATCAGTGTAAGTTATCATACTATCTTCTTTTCCATCTGCCTTCATATCATCGTTGTAATCTTTAATAAGATCTTCAATAGCTTCTTTTGATGCAAAATCCTTTGGATAAATATTGATTTGCTTAGGAACTTTTATGTCTGCTGCACATAACAAATCAAGATTAGTTTCATATGTAGCATCTGTTTCTTTTAATGTTACATATTTTGAGAACTGTTCAATAATTTGTTCTTCAGTCATCATAGCCATGTAGCCTTCCATTTGAGCTCTTTCTTCATCTGGTAAAGTAGCTACATATTCTTTTATTTCCTTCATACCTATCTTAGCATTCTTTGCATCGAAGTCAAACTCTATACCTGAGAAAACATCAACTTCTTCATTTTTCTTCTGTTGTTTAACAATTTTACTCTTATTAGATTGTTTAATTATATACTCAGTAAGTTCCTTAGTATAACCAATTGAACCTGCTCCCATAGCTGTAGAAACTGAATCCTCTTTTGGTCTAATAATTGCTGAAATTCTTAAATCAACAGCATCTTCTATTACATCCATCATAAATTTCTTATCAGAAGACTTATCTTCCCATATCTTTAATGACTTGTTGTACTTATATGTATTACATGGAAGAACAACTTTATACTCAAGTCCTAATATCTCCTTATAAGTATACTCTTCATCTTCATCATCAAACTCAACTTCGTCGCCCTTCATAAGCTTCTTCATAATTCCTGATAAATCTTTGCTTTCCTTTAAACCTAAAGCATATAAATGAGCATCTGCAATTTCGTTATTCTCAGTTACAACCAAAACAACTTCATTGTACTTTTTAGGCCATTTACCAGCAACAACTTCATATTGAGACTTAAGTAATCTTTCATTATCAATCATCTCAACCCAACTATTATTTGAGCTTGAAGATGAAATCATTTGAGCTGACATAGCTGAAGTATCTGTTTGCATACCCATTTGCTCATATATGTCACTTGGATTAACACGAAGAATTCTCTTCTGTGTATCCTTCATATAAATTCTAGGAACTATTCCATATGAATATTGAACTGCATTCACATAGTCATCCATATCTTCATGTCCGTCAATAAACTTCTTAAACTTCTTAAGGTCGTTAGATTTCTTCTCCTCTACCATTACCTTCATCATATTCATCATAACGGCACGAGAATAAACCTTATTAAGTATACTTTCTTTCTTATCATCCTTAGATTTACTATCTTTTTTCTTACTGTCTTTATCTTTACTATCTTTGTCTTTTTTATCTTTACTATCTTTGTCTTTTTTATCCTTCTTATCTTTATCTGAATCCTTATCAGTACTTGCAAATGTCTCCATAAGTGAACTCATATCAACAGTCTCATTCATGATAGTAAGTGGATAAGATGACAAAGTCTCTTCTTGAATTCTATCAATATAATCTTGAATACCATTAGACAAAGAAAGAATAAGTGCAATACCTATTATACCAATACTTCCTGCAAATGAAGTCAGGAAAGTTCTTCCCTTCTTAGTCAAAAGATTCTTAAAACTTAGTGTTAACGCAGTAATAAATGACATTGAAGTTCTGCTTTTTTTAGTTTTCTTTCTCTTATGCTTAGCATTCTCGCTTTCAATCTTCTTGCCAGTTGCAATATCACTATCACCTGTAAGAACTTTCTTCTGCGCCTCATGTTTATAATGAGAAGGATGCTTAGCCATATCCTCTTGCATCTCTTCTTCTGTATAAGGCTTAGAATCATCAATTACTTTACCATCTAAAAGCTTAATAATTCTACTTGAATATTGCTCAGCCAACTCTGGATTATGAGTAACCATAATAATAAGTCTATCTTTTGAGATTTCTTTTAGAATCTCCATAATCTGTGCAGATGTCTTAGTATCTAGTGCTCCCGTTGGCTCATCTGCAAGAAGAATATCTGGATCATTAACCAATGCTCTTGCGATGGCAACTCTCTGCATCTGACCACCTGACATCTGATTAGGTTTCTTATATAATTGATCTCCTAATCCTACCTTCTCAAGTACATCCTTTGCTCTTTGCTTTCTCTCACTTCTAGTAACACCTGACAAAGTAAGGGCTAATTCAACATTAGACAATACTGTTTGATGCGGAATAAGATTGTAGTTTTGGAAAACAAAACCGATAGAATGGTTTCTATAACTATCCCAATCTCTACTTCTAAACTTCTTAGTTGATTTACCGTTTATAATTAAATCACCTTTTGTGTACTTATCAAGACCTCCTACTATATTAAGTAGCGTAGTCTTACCACATCCACTTGGCCCAAGAACAGATACAAATTCATGTTTTCTAAATGTTATATCAATGCCCTTTAGCGCTTTAACTATGTTATCTCCTGCTTTGTAATCTTTTACTATGCTTTTTAACTGTAGCAAAAATAACATCTCCTTCCCTAAATTCTAAGTATATATCCAACTAACCTATAAACTTGCAAACCTTAGAAAAGCTAAACATTTTATATATCGCTATATATACTCACACATATACAATTCTACTACTATTGGAAATTATTGTAAATATTATATATAGAAATAAATATGATTTTTTTGTGAACATTCTATTTATTCTTTGTTTTATATAAAAATTATCACTCACAGATTATGTTTTTTATAAGTAAACAAAGTACTTATCCTAAAAAATGGCAAAGAAAAAGAGCACCTCGTGCTCTCCCCCTCTCTGTTTTCACAAACAGACCATATTTAATTATTTAGTAAAAAAATTAAAATATGAAAAAAACTGAAAATTAAGTTATAGGAATTTATATCAAATATTAACTAACAACCAATGTCATAACAAGTATGTGTGCTACTTCCAAACTTCATTCTCGCACCTTAACTTGTGTCCTTCTCGATGTCCCTCATCGATTACAGTACACATAATAAAATATAATTAATGATTTGTCAACGGCACCAAAACCCATTTTGCCTTGTCTAAGTATCAATTTTCACACAAGGAAATTTCCATATTTTACCAACCAAATGCATATTACACAAAAAATCAAATTTATCTCGTTATTTTTGTGCAAATTACACAACTCTTTTTGGGAAAATTTAGGATTTTTATGAGTCTCTATATATAATATTCATAAAATTAAACTTTTTTCATAATAAATATTATTTTTATTTGTACACATTTACCAATGCAAGAAATTCCCCGCATACATTCCTGATGCATCTAATTCATGCTCTATTCTTAGAAGTCTGTTATACTTCGCCATTCGCTCACCTCTAGAAGGCGCACCAGTTTTTATCTGTCCAACTCCTGTTGCCACAGCGATATCAGCAATAGTAGTATCAGTAGTTTCCCCAGAACGGTGGGACACTATAGCTTTCCAATTATGACTCTTAGTCATACATATAGCGTCCAATGTCTCTGTTAATGTTCCTATTTGGTTAGGTTTTATTAATACAGCATTTCCGGCATTTAACTCGATGCCTTTGCCAATTCTTTCTGTATTAGTAACAAATAAATCATCGCCAACAATCTGTAATTTGTGTCCTAATTTATCTGTCATATAAGAAATACCTTCAAAATCCTCTTCATTTAAACCATCTTCAATAGAATATATAGGAAACTTCTTCATTAAATCAGCATAGTAATCAATTAATTGATCTGTTGTGTAGAATTTGCCAGTTTTAAAGAACATATATTGTCCCTCTTTTCCATGAAGTGCAGCTTCTTTATACATCTCTGATGATGCCACATCTAAAGCTATTTTAAAATCTTCTCCTGGAATATATCCTGCAACTTCAATAGCCCTTACCAAATATTCTATTGCCATTTCATCTGAATCAAAATTTGGTGCGAATCCACCTTCATCTCCAACAGAGGTAATATGTTTTTCTTCTTTTAATATTTTCTTTAAAGTATGAAATACATTAGCGCTTTGTTCCATAGCTCTTGCAAATGTTGGTGCACCAGTAGGCGCTATCATAAACTCTTGAATTGATAACTTATTATCTGCATGCTTTCCACCATTTATACAGTTTAACATTGGAACTGGAAGAATTTTAGCATTACAGCCACCAATATACTGATAAAGAGGCATTCCCTTAGCTGCTGCGGCTGCTTTTGCTGTTGCAAGAGATACACCTAACATAGCATTTGCCCCAAAATTCTTCTTATTTTTGCTGCCATCTTCTGCTATCATTTTCCTATCAATATCAACTTGATTTAGACCATTCATTCCAACAATTAAATCTCTAATAACATGATTTACATTATGAGTTGCCTTGCCAACTCCCATACCTCTATATCTTCGAGTATCTCCATCTCTTAACTCATGAGCTTCATATATTCCAGTAGATGCACCTGATGGTACTGCCGCAACACCCTTTGCACCATTTTCAAGCCACACCTCAACCTCTAATGTTGGATATCCCCTAGAATCTAAAATTTCATGAGCTACTACATTGTTTATAGCTGTACAACTTTTATTACAAATATGCATAAACCTGCTCCTCTCTTTCTATGAAATATAAAAAAAATAGATACCTTAATTTCTTTAATACCTACCTTAATAAGTATGTACAAGAAATAAGATATCTATTCTTGGAGTGTATAAAATGATTAAATATTAAATCTAATAATCTTAAAAATATTCATCTACTTATTTATATCAATATATGTTAATATTCCATAATGGTCTGATATATATTCTCCTTTAGCAAGATCGTTAAGAACTGTATACATCTTACTTGTCAAACTCTTTGAGCCAAAGAAGAAATCAATTCTTTTATATTTGTTAGCTTTGCCAAATCCATGATTAGTGTAAGTCATAACACCTGTTTTTCCTTCTTTTGTAGCAGCTAATGCCATATCCTTTGTACTATTAGATGTCATTATTTGATATCTGCTAGACGCGTTTTTATCAAAATTAAAATCTCCTGTTATTAAGTAACTATCTGTGTTAGCTTTCTTTACAAAATCCATAAGCTTATTGCAACTTTGAATCTGCACATCTTGATGGAAGGCTAAATGAGTATTCACCATTGTTAAAGTATCTCCTGTTGTTTTATCCTCAACCTTCACCCATGTAGCAATTCTATCTTCATATTTTTCTCCATCTCTTTCATATGCTTGTGATAAAATAAAATTACCAGAATCAAGAATGTTAAATTTTGATTTCTTTACATATATAGGATTAGCTAAACCTTTGCTGTTCTTGTAATAATCATGAAAATAATCCTTTTCTTTAAACATTGCATTAAGCTTCATTCTCCAACCAGCATCTGCTTCTTGGAAACATTTAATATCAGCATTATATTTATTGCATAATTCTTCTAATCTATTATATCTCTTAAAAACTAAGTTGTCCCAACCATCCTCAAACGCTGTAACTCTTACATTCTGAGACATAACTGATACTTCATGTCTTGCTGTAATATCACAATCTTCAGTTCTAACTATAGATGCATTTGTATCCATTTTTGCCTTAGAACCAAAAAATACAACACCAACAACCGCGCATGCTAGAACTATGGCAATCTTAGAACCTTTCTTCCTCATAATACCCTCCAATCAATACTGTTAACTCCTTATAACATTATTGTAACATATAGGTAACATTTTTGCCATACTTTTTTCATAATTTTATATTTTTTTTACATATGAAAAAAGCAACATATATCTCTAGAAAATATATATTGCTTTCTTCATACTCAAATGTTTCATGTTTTGATCCCTTATGTCTTTCTCCGTATTTTGCCTCACGAACAGATATCGTATATTTACTTCCCTTGTTATTAAAACTGGGCAAAATATCGTTAGCCGATATCTGCTCCCCGTTTTAATAACTATATATTAATTAAATTACCCGAAAAAGATATTATACTATTTTCAACAACTTGTCAATGTAATCGTCCCTTATTTTACCAAGCTCAAAAGTACAATTTTCACATTTGAAAATTTCTATTTATTTCCAACACAATGCATTTTGCACAATTATTTGTTCACACCCTCTAACTTTCTTATGTATTTTTACCAAATTTAATTGTAAACTTTTGTAAATATCAACCTCTCTTTTATCTATTTTCTATAAACTTTACTTTTTTTACAATTATAATAAATCAAACTTATCCTAGCTTCTATAAAGTATATTATAACAAATCTATAATGTAATAATATTATCAATCTATAATACGCCACTTTATTACCAACCTTTATTAAATCAAAATACATATACAAAAGGCTATGATTTTTCTATCATAGCCTTTGTGTATGTATATGATTTTATTTTTATAATTGAGTATTTTCTATACATATTAGTTTATATACTGATTTATATATTAATTTATATACTAATTTGTATACTAATTTATATCTATATATGTTAATATTCCATAATGATCCGACAAATACCCACCATCATATGAATCTTTTATCAATGAATATAGTTTGCTTTGTAAATTTCCTGATCCAAAGAAGAAGTCTATTCTCTTTGGTTTTGATTTTCTTCCAAAGTCATGGAATGTTCCACCTGTATATTTTTGTACACCTTCTTGTCCTGCTGCAATTGCCATATCTTTTCCTGTGTCACCTTTCATTATTGCATATGCTCCTGGATTACTATTCATATCAAAATTAAAATCTCCACATATGATATAGCCATCTGCATCTAATGTTTGAACTTTCTCCATCATTTTTGTACAACTTGTTATTTGTCTTGTTGACTCTGTTGCCAAATGTGCATTCATTATTACTAAAGTTTTACCTGTTGTTTTATCAGCAACCTTTAACCATGATGCCACACGTGATTCATTGTATGTATCTGTTGAATCTGGTGTAAGCACCATACTTCCACCATCTAATACTTTAAATTTGCTATTCTTTACATATATAGGATTACATAATCCTTTGTTATTAAACAAGAATTCTGTCTTATACTCCATTGCACTCATCTGTATATCTAATCTAGCTTTCCACTCATATGTACATTCTTGAAAACATCTAATGTCTGTATTATATTTATCTAACATATTCATTATTCTAGGTGTTCTCTTTGTTATACTATTGTCCTTGCCATCCTTATCCTGTGGTGCTCTTAAATTCTGTGACAAAATAGATACTTCATGATCTACGTTATAATAATTACTTTCTATTTTATCCTTTCTAAAAAAAGTACTGTGAGCATGGGCAGCACCAATACTTCCATCATATACTATAAATCCTGCTAACATTGTTAGCACGACTACAGCACTAACTAATTTTTTGCTCCTTAATAACTCCCCTAATTTCATATTAACCTCCATTCATACACATCTATGCATAGTTCCATCGGAATATATATTCAAATCAAACATTATACAATGTTCTCTTTAATTTAATGTAATTCAACAATATAATTCCTTGTTATTCAATCAAAAACCACATTATGTAATATATCTTTAATATAATTGTAACATTTATCATTGTGTTTGTGAAGTAGTTTATAGAATTATAATATATTCCATATAATATTTTTAGAGATTGAATACTATTAATTCGTATTATTATAACATTAAAACGACCAATAACCTGGTATATAATCCAAGCTATTGGCCTTTATCTTTATCTTTATCTTTATCTTTATTTTTATATTTAATTAAATATCCGATAATTCAATAATTCTATTCGCCCATTGGTATTAAATCTACATACTCCTTAATCTCTTCCTGTGAGATTCCTACTATATCTGATATTTCCTCTATTGAATATTCCTTTTGTAATAAATTTTTTATTACTAATGTTCTTACTTCTAAAAGACCTTCCTCACGTCCTTCTTCTCGTCCTTCTTCTCGTCCTTCTGCTCGTCCTTCTGCTCGTCCTTCTTCTAGCCCTTCTTCACGTCCTTCTGCTCGTGCCACTTCTTTCTCTGCCCTTCTATACTTCTCCATCTCTTCTTCATTAAATTCAAATATAGACATATATGTAACCTCCGCTCTTTGATCTCTCAGAAAGTCTTTCAATATATCATTGGCTATGCAATAGTCTATTGCATTCTCTACTGCTTTTCCAGTGGACATATCCCTTTTATACTCTCTGATTTTTTCTACATATGTGCAATAATCTTTTAATTTCTTGCAATGTTCTTTTATAGTATAATTCATTTCGGCATTAATATTCAACACTTTTACCACAAGTTCTAGTTCTGGCTCTACTTCTTGTTTCTGATATAGGCTTGATAATCTGTATTCATTTACCTCTGGTACTCTAGTATCAATTCCATTATAAAATACAACAAACTTAGGTGTTGGTATAGATACTGGTCTTGAACTATATAAAGCTTCTCCTTTTACCGTTTTCTCTAGCAAATGTGAAACATAAAACAGATTTCTTAGCGGTATGTTGCAATTCTTGGTACTCTGATGCTCATATATATTCAACTCAAAATCAAATATAAATGATATATCATTCTTCATACTCATATATATTGCATTTTCCAATGTATTGATTTCTAAATCAGCTACGTTAGTATACTCTGTTCCATTAACCGCATTATATAGGCTTAATAAATCCTCTGGCTTACTAAACACCATTCTAAATACAGTATCTTTATAGTTTCTTCTTGTTAATGGTAACTTCTCTTGGTTGTTTATCATATTTATTCTATTTATTTCTTTTATGTCTTTGATGTCATCTATGTCTTCTATATTGGTTATGTTTTTATTACTCATTTTTGTACACTATCCTTTCATTATTTTCTGAAATGATCACTTCTATGAAAGAATAACATATATTCTGCTAAATGTATCACTTTCCTGACAGATAACCATTCTGTCAGAAATTCGGTATTTTTGCTCCCTTGCATTTCCTTATTTTTACATTAAATGGATATATCCTATAATGATTTTTGTATACATTATAATTCCATGTATAAAGACCAATAATCTGGCATTTATCCAAACTATTGGCCTTCATCTCTAATTTAGTATTTAGTTTTGTATAAAATGTAATAATCCTATTTCCCCATTGGTATTAAATCAATATACTCCTTAATCTCATCCGGTGTCATTCCTACTATATCTGATATCTTCTCTACCGAAAATTCCATTTGTATTAGATTCTTTATTACTAATTCATGACTTTGTCTAAACCCTTCTTGTATTCCTTCTTCACGTCCTTCTGCTCGTCCTTCTGCTCGTCCTTCTTCTCGTCCTTCTTCTAGACCTTCTGCTCGTGCCACTTCTTTCTCTGCCCTTCTATACCTCTCCATCTCTTCTTCATTAAATTCAAATATAGACATATATGTAACCTCCGCTCTTTGATCTCTCAGAAAGTCTTTCAATATATCATTGGCTATGCAATAGTCTATTGCACTCTCTACTGCTTTTCCAGTGGACATATCCCTTTTATACTCTCTGATTTTTTCTACATATGTGCAATAATCTTTTAATTTCTTGCAATGTTCTTTTATAGTATAATTCATTTCGGCATTAATATTCAACACTTTTACTACAAGTTCTAGTTCTGGCTCTACTTCTTGTTTCTGATATAAGCTTGATAATCTGTATTCACTAACCTCTGATACTCCATTATCTATACCATTATAAAATACAACAAACTTAGGTGTTGGTATGGATACTGGTCTTGAACTATATAAAGCTTCTCCTTTTACCGTTTTCTCTAGCAAATGTGAAACATAAAACAGATTTCTTAGCGGTATATTGCAGTTCTTGGTACTCTGATGCTCATATATATTCAACTCAAAATCAAATATGAATGATATATCATTCTTCATACTCATATATATTGCATTTTCCAATGTATTAATCTCTAAATCAGCTACATTAGTATAATCTGTTCCATTAACCGCATTATATAGGCTTAATAAATCCTCTGGTTTACTAAATACCATTCTAAATACCGTATCTTTATAGTTTCTTCTTGTTAATGGTAACTTCTCTTGGTTGTTTATCATATTTATTCTATTTATTTCTTTTATGTCTTTGATGTCTTCTATGTCTTCTATATTGGTTATGTTTTTATTACTCATTTTTGTACATTATCCTTTCATCGTTTACTGAAATGATCACTTCTATGAAAGAATAACATATATTCTATAAAATGTATCACTTTCCTGACAGATAACCATTCTGTCAGATATTTGGTAATTTCCCTTCCTCCTGTTTCCTTATTCTTACATTAAATGGAGCCGTGAAGCCATATACTAACGCTATATGTTCTCCACAGCCCTATTCTTATATTAAATATCCATTATTAAGTTTTCTTATATAGTTGCCTCTTGATATATTCCATAATGGTCTGATAGATATTTTCCATCTACCATATCTTTTATTACAGAATACTTAGTTGATATTACACTATCTGAACCAAAGAAATAGTCTATCTTAATAGGATTCTCCCTTCTTCCGTAATCATGAAAAGTTGGTCCAATCTCTCCAACAGTTCCCTCACTAGCTGCTGCAAACTCCAAATCCTTAGTTCCTTCAGCTGTCATGGTATTATAAGCCTGTACATTACCTTCCTTAGTAAAATTAAAATCTCCGCAAATAACATATCCGTCAACAGTCTTAGTCTTTACAAACTCCATAATCTTCTGGCATGCTACATTCTGCGTATTATTTGTAACTGGCAAATGAGCATTAATAACAAGCATAGTCTTAGCACTATTATTTTTCTTAAGAATAACCCATGAAGCCACACGATTCTCATTGTAGTCCTCTGCATTTATCTCTGATATAACAAAACTGCCACTTTCAATAATAGCACATTCACTTCTCTTGATGTAAATAGGATTGCAATGACCTACATTGGTCTTCATAAATACGCACTCATACTCATTGGATGGCATCATATCATCTGCATAAGGTTTCCACTCAGTTGAACATTCTTGAAAACAATACACATCTGCGCCATATCCCTTTAACACCTGTTCAATTCTAGGAAGACGCTCAATAAGAGAATTGCCTTCTCCATCACCTGCATTATTTACACGCAAATTCTGCGTAATCACCTTAAATGTAGCTTCTGCATGCTCAGCCACATTATAAACATCATCAAAAGTCGGCTCTCTATAAACATAATTACCTTCATAATCATAAGGTAAATCAATAGGCGTCTTTAATAAAGTAAGCGTCTGCCCTGGCATAGCATATCTTTTTAAAATCTGACAAGTTGCACAATCACAAGATGCATGAGATGTAACAGACGAAATAATAGATGCCATTAATACAACAGCCATAACAAGTGATGCTGTAACAACACCTTTGTGGCCTTTTATAAACTTTAATCCTCTAGAAAAAAATCCCCTCATAAACTCCCCTCATTTCTTTAAAATCCCCATAAATAAGAAAATGATAATATAAAGAACTAGATATATAAATACAATCTTCATATTATCATTTTAACATTTTCGTAATAATTATAGGCTAAAAATAAGGTAAAGAATTATAAAGATTTTATAAAGAAATATATGATTACACCTCTTTGTACTGTTCCTCCAACTCTTATGTTTTCTTGAACTAATCACTGCAGCATCTACTTTCTTCGTATACTCATCTGATATTTCTCATGTATTGATATACTTTATTAAACTTCTTAACCTTATATTATCTTCCTCTATCCCGTCGCTTTTCGTATCATTTCCATTATAGGTAGCGTTAACGAATACCTTGGTTAGTCCATCCTCTAATACTATATCTTTATTTTCATTACAGATTGTGTTAAATGTATACTTCAGTAAACCCTTATTAAACATATCAAATGTACATATAAATATTACTATGCTTTTATTTAAATACTTATATCTTACACCTTTATCCAACAGGTCCATATCTATACAGCTTTGATAATACCTTGACCTTTTTACTAAATCTCCTGTATCTGTAGCTTGCATCTCTACATTGTATACTGTTTCATTCTCATCTGCTGCATATATATCAAGCCTTATTCCCTCACCATCATAAGTATCCTTTAACACAGCTTGTGTCTCGTGATATACCAACTTCTTTATCTTGATATCTAGTATTGTTTCTAAAAGTTCCTTGCATAATTCCTCATCAGACATCACTTTATAAAACATAAAATCATCTGCTATGGTTAATTCTTCATATCTTTTGCTTATTATTTTATTTGTCAAATTATCTCCTTTCATTATATAATATGCTTATTTAAACATACAATACAAACTTCTCTTACTTAATTCTGGGATTGTCGAATCGAACGATTCTTTTAGATATTTTTAATAATGATTTATAAAAATATGAGTATATATTAATACATGTGGCCAAGATTGTCAATAATTTGTTTTTACAAATTCACTTTGTAACCGAAGCCTACTATTTTCTTATCTATTTGGGCAAATATTCTTAATTATAGTTCACCCTTAATATATTCTATAATGGTGAGCGTCAAATCATGCACGCACATAAAAATCACAGCAAAGGATTTATAATAAAATCTTTTACTGTGATTTCTTTAATCTACAATCTTCTGGTATTTCATTTGACCATGGTACAAATCGTGCTACATCATTACCTTTTTGGATTTGAGTAAATAAATATTCTAAATACTTTTCTGGCTTAAGATTATTAGCTATTGCGGTTTGTATTATACTATAAATTGTAGTTGATGATTTTGCACCGTTTATTGTATTTGAGAACAACCAATTTTTTCTCCCTATTACGAAAGGTTTGACACTTTGCTCTGCTAAGTTGTTTGAAAGTTGTATTCTACCATCTAACATAAAACTTGCTAGATACTCCTTTTGATTTTGGGTATACTTAATAGCCTTACCGACTAAACTTTGTGGTAAGATTTTGCTCTCTACAGATTGAATCCAGTCATAAAACTCATTGAATACCTTCTTTGATTCGCTTTTTCTTAAATTCAATCTTTCTTCTATAGATATTTGATCTTTATCAGCTTGTTCTTCTATAGCGAAAAGTTTTCTGATATAGTTTTCACCAGTCTTTGCTAGTTCGTTATTAGGACTTGCTACTACAGCTTCATGGAACTTTCTCTTGGCATGAACTAAATAACCGCATAAAGTTATTCCCTCTAGTTGTTTATAACCACTATAACCATCACAATGTAGATATGTACCAGTCCATTCTCTTAAAAATGTTTTAGGGAATATTCCTCCTCGTCCTTCTGTGTATTCATACAATACAATAGGATTTAATGTATATTTTGATGTTCTATATATCCACACATAAGATTTGCTAGTAGCTTTTTTACCTGGCTCATTAAGAACTTCAAGTGTTGTCTCATCTGCATGAAGTAGTTCTTCTTCTAGCATCTGTTTCTTCATCTCCGCATACAATGGATTGAGTAAAGATGCTCCTTTTAAAATCCAGTTAGATAAGTTTTGTCTAGATATTTCAAAACCAAGTCTCTTAAACTCTTGCTCTTGTCTGTATAATGGAAGAGCCATTGTATATTTATTGTTCATTATATGTGCCATCATACTTGGTGAAACAAATGATTTTGGAATCAAAGCCTTTGGACTATCAGCCTTTTTAACAAAGCCAGCTTCACCATTTTTATCACAATTTCTACAACTATATATATGTGTTATATGTTCAACAATACATGCTGTCGCTGGTTTTATAACTAACTCTTTTCTTGTTTCAGTAGTCATCTCTGTTAAAATCTCGCCACATATATCACATATCTTTTCTTTATCTGATAATTCATAGTGAACTTGTTTAACCTCTAGGTTATCAAACTTGCTACCTCTTTTTGACTTCTTACGTAAGCGTCAAATCTAGCACGCATAGAAAAATCACAGCACAAGTAGTATAATAATTACTTTTGTTGTGATTTCTTTACTTTGCAAGATTCTGGTATTTGGTCTGACCATGGTAAAAGAATTGATGCATCTGTACCTATTTGAATTTGATCAAACACGTATTTTAAGTAGTTTTGTGGTTTTAGCTCATTTTCTATTGCTGTTTGAATTATACTATATATTACAGTTGAAGCAGTTGCACCA
>SVEH01000028.1 GCA_015057455.1 Lachnospiraceae bacterium
CTTTATATTCCTCGATTAATTTTAATTTTTCTTCTTTAGTTCTCATTATAGATAACACCTCCATGTCAAAGATTATAGCTCTTTAACTGAAGGTATTAAATGCGTGCTTGATTTGACGCTTACTATTATTATATATAAATGTTATGGTGTTTCATATATACTATTATTACTGAGCAACTACTTATTCGCTAACTTCATCTGTCTCTACTTCAACATTGCCATCTTCATCATTCTTAAAGTAATCCCAGATACTTGTTTTTGGCTCTAATTTCATTGTTTCTTGATATCCTGTTTCTGATGTGAATAATACACTAAGTGCATTAAAATTATCCTTATCTAATGTAATAACTGCATCTGTTGCAATCCCTGCAAATGCATTTTCGCCAATTTTCTTAAGTACTGCACTCTTAATTTCAATTTCTTCTAATTTAAAACAATTATAAAATGCTTCATCTTCAATAGTCTTTACTGATTTGCCCATCTCCACTTTCTTAAGTGATGTACAATTATAAAATGCTTTCTTTGAAATCTTCTTTACACTTTTTCCAATCTCAACTTTTTTAAGATTTATGCAATTAGCAAATGCTTCATCTTCAATTTCTTCTACATTTTTTGTGATTTCAATATCTTTTAAAGAATTACAATTCTTAAATGCGCCTTTTTCAATATCTTCTACACCATTACCCATTGATACATCTTTAAGCTTAGCACAGTTTTCAAATGCATATTTACCAATTGTTTTTACTTCTTTACCAATTGTAACCTTTGTCATCTCATTACATCCAGCAAAAGCTTTATCTGCAATTTTAGTTACTTGATAGTCTATTCCATTAATTTCAACTTCTCTAGGTATGTCAGCTTTCTTTATTGCCTTATCAACTGGTGAAACATATGTAACATTGCCCCATCCATTTGATAATGGATTAGTTACTTGATATACAACGCCTCCAACTTCATACTTAGCTAAGAACTTTGGTGTAGCATATTCTCCACAGTTGCTACATAAATCATTTTCATCATAATTATGACCAATTTTCTTAGTAACTATTTTAGACATTAACTTATCACAATCAACACATCTCATTTCAGTCATACCATTCTTAGTACAAGTTGGTGCTTTTGTTACAACTTCCTTTTGATTACCATGTGTACATGTTGCTTGATCAACTGTAGGCTCAGTAGTTTGTTGCACTGGTGTATCTCCTGTTTCTTCAAGAATAGGTGCTGCTAATCTATTATTAGTTGTCACATCTTCATACTTATTAGCATTAACCTTTTCAATATTATTTGCTGCAACTGCTACTATCATAGCCATTAAACCTACTGCTACAAAACCAAATTTTGATCCCTTCATTATTATAACCCCTCACTTTAATAACAATCCTTGAAGTTTAACGTTTAAACCTACCCCTAAGTTTAATCTTTATCTCTAAACTTCATTAATTTCCTTTACAAGTTAAATTATAACACATATGTAACATTTTGTTCATAAAATATAATTTAGTAATTTTATATTCGGTTTATATTCCATCATACAAAACAAAAGAACCCCTATATAAAAGGAGTTCTTTTGTTTATAATTATTTTACTGTGTCCTAATTTTTTTATTTTATTATTTATAACTATAATAACTCATCATCATCTTTATGATTCATTCTATAATCATATATTTTTTTAAATTCTATTATTACATCTCTTACAATTAACACTGCACCTACGGCAATAAATAAATATAACACTATTAAAGTTACTTTTTCCATTCCACTCATTACAAATAGCATATTCATAATAATTCTCCATTCTTAAGCATTTTAACTTTTTTCTAATTAAATCCTCTTAATTTATTAGCAAAATTCTAATTAAATTCTACCAACTTATCCGCAAGATGATGAATATTTGATATTACTTCTTTAGTTTTATATGCTTTTTCCTTATTTTTTTCATTTATAAGAACTGCTTCATCGGTTGATGCAGAAAGATGTTCACTTGATGCTGTTAACTCACCAATATGTTTAACTATTTCTTTGTTAAAATTAAGTATTCCATTATTTTTATCTAATATGTTATTAACATATGTATCAAGTGTATGCATATTACCTTCCATATTTTTGAAATCTTCTAATGTACTTTCAATAGTTTTTCCTTCATCATCAATGGATCTTACTACTTCACTTACTACATTCTGTGCATTAATAGCATTTTTTTCTAATCCTAATACAAGTTCATCTATATTTTCTGTTAAGGTAACAGTTTCATCTGCTAGTTTTCTAATTTCATCTGCAACAACTGCAAATCCCTTACCTGCTTCTCCTGCTCTTGCACTTTCAATTGATGCATTTAATGAAAGTAAATTTGTTTGTTCTGAAATTTCCGCTATGCCCTTTGTTATTTTTTTAACTTCTCTTGTACTTACAGCAAACTGATCTATTGTAGATATAACATCTTTACTAATTTGTTCAATTCGTTTAGATTTCTCTTTTAAAACATCAAATGATTCCATACTCTTACGCAACCCTCTTATTGAAACAGCCGTAGAATCAGAAACCATATTAGCTGTTTTAACCGCTTCACCTAACATATTAGTTATATTAACTGTCATTTGTGTTTGTCTTTCAACACTAGTAACATTCTCTGTATTACCACCTGCAATAGCTTGAAGTATCTCTAATGCATCTGTACTTGACTTATCAACTTCTTCCATTAAGTCATCTGCTTCAACAATATGTTCTCTCAAGCTATTAGATACATTTATTATTTCTTTATTCATTTTTTCAGTTCTATTTTTTGCATTAATTATAATTCTTTCTTTTGCATTAAAGAAATATGTACTAAATGAATAACTATGAACTATCATTATAGCAAACATTAACACTAATGTTCCTGCAACCATATATGTTTTTGTAATATAATCACCAGCTCCATCCATCTGAGCAACATGCATAAATTCATGTTTCATATACATAAATACAAATATATCACAAATGAATGATGTCAGTCCCATCATTAATGCAAACAAAACCCTATTATATAATATATATATTAACCCTAATGGAAATGCTATAAACATAGTCCAAACTGTATGTACAGACAAACATATTATAGCCACAGTAGCTATACAATCATAAGATAACATAGTCGCTAACTTTGAACTCTCTGGATTTTTTAAAAACATATAGGTTTCTATAACATATGTACTAAGCAATATTATCATTAGCACTAAATATTTTATATTAGATATCCATCCAAAATCATTTTCAATTGCTAATCCCATTAATATAATCATTTTTATAACATTAAAAAATGTAAATACTAACTTATTCTTTAATGCCATTTCATATTCTTTATAAAGATACATAAAACATATCATTAACACAATATTAAATATGCATATTGCTATTTGTGTATAATTTGACATTCCTATAATTACACCACTTACATAACTAAAAATAGCCATTATTACAACAACTATTGTTCCTGCAATTCTTATTTGATTTCTCTTATCCATTAGCTCATACCTTCCTAGTTAGAATTTTAGTTCGTATCATTTTTCGACCAACTTTCTAGGAAATATTACCTATTTTTTGCAATTGTTATTTAATTTCATTTTGCACAAGAAAAAACATGTTAATGATATGCTTCTTCACTCACATCTTTAACATGTATTTCTCTTTTTAATTTAATATTCATTATATAAACATCAATTATTTTTCAATTCGCTCTGCTATATAACCTTCCACATCGTCTACTGGAATATCTAATGCTACCGCTAACTCACCATACAAGCAATCTCTTGCTGAATTAAAATATCTTTCATCTACTGCTGTAAATTTCTTACCACCAGCTAAACGAATCTCTCTTCGCTTATTTAAAGTTTTTATAACCTTAATTAGCTCCTCGCACTTACCAGTCCTTATCGCATCTTTATATACCATTTCACGCTTTTTCTCATCAACATCTTCCACATAGCCTATATCTGGAATATTATTAATAAGCTCGATGGCCTCATCGTGAGTAATAACAGGTCTAATAATAACCTTTGTATTATCTACGGGTGAATATATCTTACTTCCCTTAGCATAAATAGGTACTAATGTATAATAAAGCTTGTCCTTATCCATAGCAGACATAGACATCTTACTTACATCAGTAACCTCACATACTCCACGATTACCATACACAATGTACTCACCTATATTAAACATACCTACACAATCCTTTCAACATATCCCTTTTATCTAATAACATCTTTATTATAGCAAAGAAACTCAAATTTTGTAAGTAAAATTTTCCTTAATAATTATAAAATAATTGCTATTTATCAATTTCATTAATTAGTGAAATAGTTTTATTATACTCTTCTCTAATATCCTCAATCATTTTTTTAATATCTGCCATCTTATTATCCACGTCACTGCTTGTTACATTTCTTAAACTCTCTGTTAAAACACTACATTCTTCATATAACTTTGTAAATCCTAAATTCACAGCTAACCCCTTAAGTGTATGTACAGCTCTAAATGCATCCTCATAATTCTTCTTCTCAAATGTATCTAATAATTCTTCAAAACTTTTATCGTTAGTAAACTTAAGTACAAATCTTTTCACTAAATCTTCTTTACATAATCTGCTAATTGTACCCTCATAATCTCCTTGAACTTGATTGTAAAATTCTTTTAATATCATATCTACCTCTCCTAAAATTACCTATATTGAATTTCTATTGTCAGAGAATTTTCCTAAACATCCATGCTATTTTTTTAACAATCTTCTCTGCATGGCCTATTTTACACCTTTTTTTTACATTTATCTACTAAATCCAACGAATTTTATACTTTTTTTATTTTATCTACAAACTTCGACAAAATCCCTTATCACTTCTCCTGCAATAATCAATCCAACAACCGATGGAACAAATGCTATTGACCCCGGAATGTTCTTTTTCACATCACCATCATCTAATTGCTCCTGTATCTTAATAGGTTCTTCTTTTGAATATACAACCTTTAAATGTTTAATATTTCTTTTTTTAAGTTCTTTTCTCATAACCTTTGCCAATGGACAAACCGATGTTTTATAAATATCTGTAACTTCAAAAGCTGTTGGGTCTAATTTATTCCCTGCCCCCATGCTACTAATTATAGGAACTCCTGCCTCTGTTGCAGCCATAACCAAATCAATTTTTGCAGTAACAGTATCAACTGCATCAACTATATAATCATACTTTGAAAAGTCGAATAAATCTCTTGTTTCTGGTAAATAAAAACACTTATGCTTCGTTATTATAACGTCTGGATTAATTTCTAACATTCTATCCATCATAACATCTACTTTAGCCTTACCAACAGTCTTAGTAGTTGCGATTAATTGTCTATTAATGTTAGATTCAGACACATCATCCTTATCTATAATATCAATATATCCTACTCCGCTACGCACTAAAGCTTCAACAACATGTCCACCAACACCACCTATGCCAAACACTGCTACCCTACTGTTATATAGTTTATCCATTGCTTTATCACCTAACAAAACTTTTGTTCTTAAAAATTTATCTTTCATAATTTCTCTCCTCTACTTGGCATCTATATATTCACATGCAGCAAGTGCTGATACGGCACCATCTGCTGCCGCTGTTGTTAATTGTCTAACTTTCTTTGTTCTACAATCTCCAGCAACATATACACCTTCAACTGATGTCTTACAAGTCTCATCTGCTACAATATATCCATAACTATCTAGTTCAATAATCTTACTAAATAAATCATTACTTGGTACTTGTCCTATTGCAATAAACAAACCATTTAACTTAAGTTCTATTATTTTCCCTGTTTTATTATTCTTAATATCTAGCGCCTCTAGCTGAGCATCCCCCTGTATATTAACTACATTACTATCTAATATAAATTCCACATTATCCTTTTCTTCTAGAGCCTTTACTAAAGCTTCCTCTCCTCTAAATGCATCCCTTCTATGAACTACATAAACTTTATTACAGTAATTAGATAAAAATATCCCATCTTCTAAAGCTGTACTTCCTCCACCAACAACTGCAACATCCTTGCCTCTATAAAAAGCACCATCACATGTAGCACAATAAGATATTCCTTTGCCAATTAATTCTTCCTCTTTATCTAGTCCTAACTTACGATTAACAGTTCCTGTTGCTATTATTATAGCCTTGCATTTATATTCCTCACCAGATTCTACTTTCACTACCTTATTAGAAATTTGCTCTAAATCTTCAATACTTATAACCTTCTCATACTTAACTTCAACACCTAATTCTATAGCCTGTTCATATAAATTAGTTGCAAATTCAAATCCCGATACATTCTTAATTCCTGGATAATTCTCAATACTAGGGGTATTAATAATCTGTCCTCCGTATGCTTTTCCTTCTAGCACTAATACCTTCTTACCTGCTCGAACACTATATATAGCTGCAGTTAAGCCTGCTGTCCCTGCTCCTATAACTACAATATCATACATATATTTTCCTCCTAATACCCAATAATACTTAATTTTACTAGCAATCTTATATTTAGTCTAGTAATTTTTTTATTCCCATTTTTACCAAAAAATATTACAATTGAACATAATAAAAATGACAAGCCATCTTCAGTTCCCTATATTCCTCACTCACGATGAACTTGACATCTTTGTGTACATTCTTAATGGAGCGATTCATAAAAAATAAAAATCAGACCTTCTAATGGTAAACTCATAATTTATCCATTAAAAGGTCTGATTCCTTTAAACTATATTATTAATATTTTTTTCTTATTGTTGTTCAAATGATGTACATTTTCTTAATCTAACCCTGTATATTTTTTGGTTATTTCCATATAGTATTTGTAAATATACAAATCTATCTTCACCTAAGATTGCAACATCATTTATTAACGTTTCTGGAACCGCAAGCGGTACTTTCTCATAGGCATTACATTCATAAATCTCAGTCCATTTTCTTGATGTTTTACTTGATGTTGTTGATAAATACACTTTAACCTTATCTGATGTAGACTCTTCTAGACATGCTATAATAGGACTTGCTTTATATAAATCATTGTATCCCTCAACAACGTATACATTATGACTTATATCTTTAATTTCAACTGTAATTCTATCCCACTTAGCCCACAACACCTTATCGCCATGATCTGTTGGTGACATTTCATATTTTGGTGTACCTGTTAAGCTTGAGTTCTCATACCAACCTGCAAAATCAAATCCTTCTTTGATTAAATCTTCACCTGTTGGTAATGGTGTTGTCTGACCATATGTATAGTGAGTAACTGGTCCCATACCTTCCGGCACATATGTTCCATCATTTGTATTTAATGTAATAGTGTATACCTTAGGTGTCCATTTTGCCCAATATTCTTTATCTCCAACTTCTGTTGCTGTTATAGCAATAATAGGACTTCCCATTAACTGTGGATTATCATACCAACCTGCAAAATCATAACCTGTTCTATTTATGTCTGAAGCATTTGGAAGAGTTGTAATTGTATTAGGGTCATAACCTGTAACTTCTTTTCCTGGTACTACTGTACCTCCATTCTTATGCAGTGTTACATTATAATCATAACCATATTGTAATACAGGGCTTGTTAAATTTACCATACTATCCCCATATCCTATATAGGAACTGCCAAGGGAATCCGTTGATGCATCCACTGTTGTACCATTTGTATACATCTGTCTATTATTTTTATTCAATGACGTCTTTGCTTGATTGTAATTCATCTTCACTTTAAATGAGAAGTTATATATCTTCTTCCTTATTTTCTTAACGTCAAATACAAATGATAGTCGACCTCCCGAACTATTATAAGCATAGGAGACACCGTCATCTTCTATTTTTATAGTGTCCGTTAATAATGTACATTCCTTTGGAATATAATCTACCAATGCAAACTCATTCATATTAGATATATCGCCCATTATATCTTCAAATACCTCATCTAAGAATGGTAATTGTCCACTTGAATAGGATACGCCTTCATAGAATCTTAATTCATTATCCTTATCAACAGAACATACACTCTTAAGGAAGTTTCTTGTATCATAATCTAGGTTTAATCCTAATGATATAACTTCAAGATTTGGTACATTTGCTTTAGCATAATCAATTTGTGCTCTAGTTTGCTCTAAAATCTGAGCATATGAATATGATTGGTCATTTAAAGCAGGATATACATCAACTAAGTCTGGACCTGCATAATTCTTCCTTAAGTTACAAATAACTGGATTACCATCACTTATAACCATTAATATCTTCTTATCTGCATTACTATGTTTTAAGAACTGACGTTGGGCCCAAACTGTACAGGATTGCATATCGTCATCACCATAGATACCATCGCCGTTATCATATTTCTGGTCAATTTTCTTATTAATCTCTTTTGCATTAGAAGAAATTGCATCATCTAAATTAACAAGTTCTGTTACTTCATTTGCAAAAGTTCCTACAGCTATACGTTTATTATCTATTTTATCATATGATAAGAATTGGTTTACAAAACCTTTAGCATGTTGAATCATATGCTCTCCTGCACCGTCCCAACTCATACTACCTGAGAAGTCCATCATAATAATAACGTCAACACTTGTAACTTTATGCATTTGATATAAATTAGCATTTCTTAAATCTGCTTCAAATTCAATCTCATAATATGGATTTTGATTACCGTCATCTTGTTTGCCATTGTAAGTTGTCCAGTCAGCACTTTTCTTAAGTCCTAACTCACCATTAGAGTTATCTAAATCCTTGCAACATACCGTTGGACTTGCTAATTTCATAAGAATAGTATCTCCTCTATTCAATGACGAACTTCCTATGCTATTAGCATTTGAATCTATTGTTGCACCATTAGTATTAATAGGTTTTTCTTCTATCAAATATTCATTTGCAACAGTATCAAGATTTAATTTCGCTACAAATGTAAATGTATAAGATATATTCTCTATATCCTTAATCTTAACTTTAATATTATCTGACTTATCCGCTGATGTTGTATAATGCTCATACTCTATATTGTTTCGTTTTGGACTAAAGACACTTGTTGCCCATATAACCTCATAGTTACTTGGCATTTTATCTACAATTGTAAACGGTTGGTCTTTGCTGCCTACATATTTTGTAAAATCAACATCAAATACTATTCTTACATATGGATTTCCTTCTTTGTCATATTCTTCTCCATTATATTTTGTCCAATATGCAGTTTTAGAAAATGATATTCCATCCTTAACAGCTGCAACAACGCTTCCAATTACGTTATTTTCCTCCCATTTAGCCCAATACTGCTTATTGCCTGTTGCTGAAGATGGTATAAATGTAACTGGTGAACCTGTTAATCCTTCATTATCATACCATCCAACAAACTTAAATCCAGCTTTAGTTATATCAAACTCTCCTGGTAGTTCTTTTATTTCCCCCGCAAAATATCTAGTAACTTCTCTTCCTGGTAAGAATCTTCCTCCATTAGTGTTTAATTTCACATCATATGGCACTGGAAGTTGAACCTTTGGACTATCCTTTTCAACTTTAATTGGACCATATTCAAAGTAAACACTTCCACTAGAATCTGTTTTAATATCTATACTCTTACCATTTGTGTACACTGTACCATCATTTTCTTGTAATTTTCCTTTTGCCTTATCTAAATTTAATTTTGTCTTAAACTCTACAAGATATACATCATTTGTAAGTTCTACTTCATGGAAATACAATACAAACTGATTATCCTCAAATGAATACTTCAAATTAGCATCATTTCCCATAACTGTATCTTCTAATAATTCATACTCTGCTGGTATATCATCAACAATATATGGTGTCTTTCCATTATATTTAGCTGCACTAAAATCTACTGTTGATAAATCTACACTTATTGTTGTTAATATATATGGATTGCCATTTTCATCACGATCTGCGCCATTATAAGTTGTACGCTCGGCATCCTTTAATAAAACTACTTCTCCTTCTTTAATCCATTTTGCCCAATATTCCTTATCGCCTTTATCAGCAACAGTAATACCACTTACAGGTTCGCCATTAAGATTCTCATTATCAAACCATCCTGCAAATATATAACCATCCTTTTTAATATCTAAACTTGATGGAAGTGATGCTGTAGAACCTTCAACATAAGAAGTAACACCTTTACCTTCAGCAATTGTTCCTCCATTAGTATGTAATACAACATTATGAATCTTATTAACTAATCCTGTACAGTCAATATATGGACTCTTTAATTTTGAAATAGAACCATCTATTATAACTATAGCACTACCAACTGAACTCTTTGTAACATCACTTGTTTTACCATTTGTAAATAATCTTGCTGTTGCTTTCATATTGTCTAAATTAACTCTGTCCATAACTAATTTTAATGTTAGGGATAAATAATATACATTTCCTTGAATTCCGTCTTCTGAATTCTTCCAATTACATTCAACAGAACGATCATCAGTATAGTAAGTAACATCTAAATAATTCTTATTGGATACATATACACTATCAGTCATTAATTCATATTCAGGTGGTATATAATCTATAAGTGTCAATTCCTCTAAATCAAAAGATATACCTGTTATATCTACTTCAAATTCAATTTCTATAAATCTATTTCCATCCTCATCTGTATATTTGCCATTATATGTTGTCCATCCAGCTGATTTACTTAATGAAATAATTCCATCACTATCAAGTTCATCATTAGTATGCTCTTTATATTTTAATCTTGGACTACTAAGTTCAACATGTATATCATCACATACAAAATACGCACTACCTATACTATCATGTGATGCATCAACAGTTGCACCATTTGTATTCATTGTATAGTAACCCTTTATATAGTCTTGTGATAACTTTGTTTTGTCTATTTCTACGATAAATGACGCTTTATAAACCTTATTTTCTAAAGTATCACTAAATCTTATAAATACTTTTCTTTCAAATGTAAATGCTGTCTTTGTATCTAAAGTCATATTATCATCATTTAACGATACACTTTCCCATATTGGAATAAATTCCTCTGGTATAAGGTCTGATATATAACATCCTTTTGCACCTAAAGCAGAACTTGAAATATTATCTTCATAAAACTCACTTGGATCTATCTCAAATTCAATCTGAATATATGGATTACCTTTTTTACTTAAACTTTGGCCTTCATACATAGTCCATGTTGATCTTTTTGTTATTTCAACACCATCTTCTGAGTGAGAAACTGCACTAGAATAATTATCCTCTTCTACAGCGACCCAACTTGCATAGTAGTTAACATTACCTCTTTGGTCAGAAGGAATAGATGTAATCCTTTCTCCAGACAATTCCTTATTATCGTACCATCCTAAAAATCTATATCCATCTAATATAACATCATCCTCTGTAGGAAGATAAGTAACTGTAGAATTATATTCCTCTAAACCTTCATAATATTTGTAACTATAAAGTACGCCTTCTTGATTATTGCCAACATTTGTCCAAACATTACCGTCATTAGGCATAGCAGTTATTTTTCCACCATTTGTATGGAACTTAGCAGTCGCACGATACATAGGTCTGCATAAGTACATTACACTCATACCTTCCCATGTCTTAGTCATACCTTTTAACATAACTCTACTTCTTACAACAGTTGGATGTTCCGCTCCTGTATTTCCTTCAACTGTTTGTACCCCACTACCATCATTATCATAAATCATTGCAATATGATGTTGTCCTTCACCATCCTTGGCTACAACTAAATCTCCTGGTTGCGCCATATTCACAACATCTGCTGTGCTTGATAATTTAGTTGCTCTATTATTAGCTAAAAACCATCCAAGACTACCATCTATATCATAAGTTCTCTTTATGTCTCCATCTACATAAAAACCTCTATCATTTTTGGACGCAGTCATTCTACAACCAGCACTATCAGCTGCCCATCCTAAGAAGAAATAACTCCATGGTGCATGGGCTACTTTCTCGTCTTTTGTTGCTATATTAGACCAGTTCCATTTATCGTATTTTCCGCCTGTATATGGATCTGGAGAGTTAACGAACTCCCAGAACCACTCGTTATATATTGTTCTATACTCCGCACTTTCATCTTCATATTGACCTAACTGGGTCATAGCAATATTAACTGTATCAGTTCTTTCATCTCCTGTTAGGCTTACATCTGTATTGGTAATGCTCTTTCCTGTCATGCTAGATTTTTTATTAACAACAGATGCTGATGCAGATTTCTTCATAGTCTGAGTTGTACTCTTTTCCTCTACACCTCCTAACATTACAAATACAAAAACTAACATAGCTATTACAACTATGCTTCTCCCTATAGTTCCTTTCACTCTCTTCTTATCCGTACTCATATTCAGCCCCCCACTATTTAATTTCCCCTTTTAAATAATGTTTTGACTGTAAATTTACGCACATATACACTCTTTTATTATACTACTTTTCGAAATACAAAAACAGTAAAAACCTACCATTTTTAGTATTAAAAATTCCAATTAAACATATTAAATTAACTAATATATTAATTGGGAAATATTATAACCCCCATAAACTCTAATTTGTCGGAGACTTATTAATTTTGAGCTTCGCTCAAAATTTGGATTTTTTTGTTCCACACGAGTGGAGGTTACTATTCTAGTGACGCATATAGATATAATTATTCTTTGTTTTATAAATCTACCCATGAGAGCTAAAATAATAATTATGGTAAGAATATAAATCTAGTAAAAATGAAAATTTTCTACCTATAAGAACCAAAACAGTAATTATGGTAAGAATATAAATCTAGTAAAAATGAAAATTTTTTACCCATGAGAGCCAAAACGGTAATTATGGTAAGAATATAAATCTAGTAAAAATGAAAATTTTCTACCCATGAGAGCCAAAACGGTAATTATGGTAAGAATATAAATCTAGTAAAAATTAAAATTTTCTACCCATAAGAGCCAAAACAGTAATTATGGTAAGAATATAACAAAAAAGGAATATCTTATAAAAGCTATAATGCTCATAAGCAAGGGTTAAAATTTAAGAGGAATATAGTATATTTTTCGGGGTTTGCAAACCGTCGGCGTTTAGTGAATACGAGCATAAATTATGCGAAGTATGAACTTAACGACCGTTACGCTTTGCAACGGAGCGCAAGCGGTGAGAAAAATATATTATATTCTCTTAAATTTGGAACTAGGATAAAAGTATAAAACACTTGCGGAGCTAAAAAACACCCGAATTTTGAGCGAAGCTCAAAACTAATTAGGCCTCTGTCAGAATGACAGAGGCCCTAGAGCTCTACAAATTAGAGTTTGTTGAATCTTACCTTTGTAATATGTTTTTTTTATAATATAGTCCTACCAAAAATGCTATTCCACTAAATATTAACATTGCGTAATATATAGGCAGCATTCTTCTATCTGCAGTTTTAGGAGTTTTGTCGTACTGTGCCATTCTAATTGGGCCTTCAGGTACTTTTGTATTATTTGCCATTTGATGTGATGCTAAAACTGTCTCATTAACCGTTATTTCTCTATCGTTATTTATAGCAACCTGTCTATTACTACTTACTCTACTATTAATTGCTTTATTATTAGTCACCTTATTACTATTTTGTCTGCTATTAGCTAAATAATCTCTTCCTGTATTTTCTGTTGTATTATTAACTGTCACCTCTTTTTGTGCTACAGCTCTATATTTATTAACAATAATAAAATCTGCATATTGAGATGTAGTAATTGTACTTATATATTGGTACTCATGGGCTGTACCTGCATTTGGAAGATACATTTGCTGTACTGTATACTCAACCTTACCGCCATCTTCATATATTGGTAAATTTTTAAATGTAACTGTCCAAGTATCATTAGTAGCTACTAATCGTCTTGCTGTACAATCTCCATTGGCATATAACTTTACAACCATACTTGTAGGTCTAACTCCTGCAGCATTATGTAAATCATCCCAATAAAACTTTATAGTTATATCTTTTCTTGCTTGAAAATCATTCATTAATTCGTCTGCATTTACATCAACAAAACCTGTAACTGCATAAATACAAACAAGTAAAAGCACTAAACATAACTTTACAACACCATTACGCTTCATTATAATTCCTCCATCACTTTGAATTTAATATATAAAATTAATATTATTATATTAATCAATATTATTATATTAATCAATATTGTTATATTAATTATATTCATAATAGTACTTTAGTCTTATTCCATATATTACATCGGCAAATTTCTTAAAAGTTTATATCTAATTACCTATATATATAAGTTCTAAGATATATTATATCTTTTATATCATATCTTTTATATCATATCTTTTATATTATATCTATTTTTTTCTCCTTTAATAAGGTAACATTAACATTTCACAAAGTCAATCATTCTATCTTATGTTTATTAACATTACATATATTTATTAATATAACCCATTAAACCTATTAATTTTCTTCTTCATTTTTCTAATTATCTATTCTTCTTTTTTAATACCACATAACATGCACTTATATAACTAATTAAAATCAACGATATCTACTAATAGTGAATAGCTGTTATTATAATAGTATTGGATGAATAACTGCTCTAATATTAGTAATGAACAAAAAAATTCAATTAGGAGGTTTCTTTATAATGTCAAACAAATCTTATAAAAACAAATTTCTTACAATTGTTTTATCCTGTTTTGCCATTGCGCTAGTATTTGTAGGATTTAACATGCGTTCAAATGCGAATACTGTTTCTAATAACAATTTAAAATTACCTACATCAACAACTAATCCAACAACAAAATTCATTACCTTAAATGATAAATCTGCCGTCTTTGGACTAAGAAAATATCCAAAAGTAAGTACTACTTCCAATGTTGCTACTCGCTTAAAATACGGAACAAAAGTTACAGCTTATTCCGAATCTATAATTAATGAAAATATCACTTGGATAAAGGTAAAATATGGTAGCTATACTGGTTGGGTTAACAAAAAATGTCTTACAGATATCATTATTGACGAACGTGCTAATTATTGGCGTTATACAAGTGATGAAAGTCATGTTGTAATAAGAAAATCAAGAAAATTTGATTCAGATATATATATTGCTGACATTAAAATTAATAGTGCCCTACAATTTAAACATGTTTATGCCAATGGTGCACCTGATGGTAGTAGAAAAACTGTTGTTGATATGACAAAAAAATATAATCCTATAATTGCAATTAATGCATCTGGCTTTGATATAAAAGGTGATAATCACCCAAGAGGTACTGTTGGTTCAAAAGGACAAGTAGATTATTTTAGTACCGAGCGTGCTTCTGTTTTAATGGGTTACGACGGTATGTTAAATGTCGTAAAAGCCAAAAAGGAATCTGACTATAAATCCTACAAACCATTTTGGATTGCTTCCTTTGGCCCAAATCTTATAAATAATAACAAAATGCTTCAAACAGCTGAAAAGAATAAATCTATAGATCCAGCTCCAAGAGTTGGTATTGGCCAAAAGGATAAGCCAAATGAATTTGTTATCATAGTTGTAGATGGTCGTAGTCAAAAATCAGACGGTATTAACTATTATGAACTTGCTACACTATTCCAGGAAAAAGGCGTTAGGGTAGCATATAACCTTGATGGTGGTGGTTCTGCTACACTTACATTTAATAACAAGATTATTAATAAACCTAGTGATGCAGCTGGCCCTAGAAAAGTAATTGATTCATTATTTATTAGAGACATACGCTAATACTTTCCCCAGAAGCACTTAACAAAAATAGCAATATAAAAGGACTGTTATGAACCTTTCTCTCCAAGCTAAATTTAAAATCTAGCTTGGATAAAGATTCATTCCACAGTCCTTTTTTAATACACACAAATTCTTAAAATATATTTGTGATAACCTTATTTAATTTATAATCTTATTTAATTTATAATCTTATTTATTAAACAAATTTATTTATTCAATATTCTTTTTCTATTAACAATCACCATAAATGTTAATCCTAATGCAGATATAATCAATAATCCATAGTAATTCATTAAATTATTGTCATCTGATGTTCCAGGAGTATCATCCATTGAATCGTCTTTAACAACTTTATCAACTTTAACTTTACCTGAATAGTTATGTTTTTCATCACTTGCAGGTTTTTCTCCCTTGCTTGGCTTCTTAGTTCCCTTAGCTGCAGGTGAATCTGTCGGCTCAATTGTTGGTTGTGCACTTGGCTCCTCACTTGGTTCCAATGGATTCTCAGTTGGTTCAACTGGAACTTCTGTTGGCTCTGGTGTTGATGAAGCCTCTGGTGTAGGACTTGGAGTTGGTGATGGTGTTACTGTTGGCTTTGGTGTATTTGGTCTAAGTGGTGGATTAGTAGTTGGTACTACTCTTTCCCCATATACATTAATAAATAACACACTATCTTCAGTTTCACTATTAAGTACTCTCTTTGTTGTTTTAAGAGCACTTACACCTTCTTGACCATTTACACTAACAAATGTATTAATGTAATTAGCTCTTTCATATCCTACTTCTGTTACAGCATACTCAAATTCATATTGGTTATTCTCATCTGTAATTTCTCTATCTGATATAACTTCTACTGTATATCCAGTATCTTTCTTTAATGCAAATTCAAAGCTATATGTATTAGTTTCTTCATCATAATTGTCATTGTTACTATCAATAGTAAAGTTATACTCTACTGTTTGAGCTTCTGGATTATCAATTGGTGTTAACTTAATAGTTATTGGATATTGAACTAGTCTTGTTGCTCCTTCTACTTCTATTTCTTCACCATTTGCACCAATTATTTTTCTTGGTTCTTCCTTGATAATTGGTAACATAATCTTTGCATTAAACATATACTCAGTTTCATCTGCAGGTCTAACATCTGCATCACCGCTAACTTTTTTGTTTACATCAAATTTACCAATAACAGTTTCATCTTTTATAGTATTAGTAATAACATTACCACTTTGAGTCATAGTATACTCTTTATCTACATTAATCTCTCTAACTGAATATTCAATCTCAGTTCTTTCAGTATTATCTGTATACTTTGGAAGATTAGTAAATTCCCAATTCCATTCATCTGAATCTGTATTAGTCCAAATTGGAGTTACTCCTTCTACTACCTCTGAAACACCATTTACTGTTCTTGTAAGTTGTAATTCTACGCTTTGTGGTCTTACTTTGTATCTATCTGACTCATCTTCCCAAACTTTTGTACCTTCTATATCCTTAGTTGCCATCTGATAATAGTCATTTGTAAATACAATACTTGGTGATGAACTTTCTTTTAATTTCAATACTTCTGTCTTTGTATTAATATCTTCTTCTCCATCTACATCTACAATAGTTTTATTATAGTTTGCTGTAGTATACTTAGTTTCTTCAACAGAGTATTTAATATCAAGATTTCTATCAGCTTCAACTTTTATAGTATACTTATCATTAGCCTTTAACTTAAATGGTATATTATAACTCTTAGTTGTTGCATCATAATACTTATTCTTTGCTGAAGGAGATAATGTATATTCTTTATCTTCTAATCCTTCAGTTTCAGCTACAAACTTAACTGTAAGTGTTTCATTAACACCACTAAACATATATTTAAGCAATTCAGCTTGATTAACTAATGTTGCACCATCAACTTTAAGATCTTCCAATCCCATATTTTGTAATTGTTGAATTTGAGCAACTATCATATTAATCTCTTCTTGATAATTAGCTTTAATCTCTGATATCTGATTATTTTTTATAGCATCTTCAAGTGCTGCTATCATACCTGCAATTGCAGCAACTTTTGTTTTAAATTCAGATATTTTAATTTTTCTAAGTTCAGCAATCTTAGATTCTAAAGCTTCTTTGTATGCTTTTAACTCTTCTGCCGTAACTTTTCCTGCTCTAATATCTTCTACAAGTTTTTCTATTCTTTCTCTTAATGAAGCAATTGCT
This sequence comes from Lachnospiraceae bacterium, assembly GCA_015057455.1. Taxonomy (GTDB): domain Bacteria; phylum Bacillota; class Clostridia; order Lachnospirales; family Lachnospiraceae; genus SIG301. Next base: position 17,971 of record SVEH01000028.1, read on the forward strand.
GATTTTACAACATCTTCATCAATTTTATTTAAATCATTAAGTTGATCTTTTAATATTTCAAGTTGCTCTCTAACTGTTTCTTTAGTAACGTTAGTTGCTTTAATATTTACATTAAACTCATATTCAGTATCATCTGCAGGTGCTGCATTGTTCTTATCTGTAACATTCTTCTCAACATCAAATTCAAAGTTACCTTCTTCAAGTTTGTTTACGATAACATTACCTTCTTGTTTCATTGAATAATCACTGTCTACATCTATCTCTGAAACATTATAAGTAATTAATTTACCATCTTCATTATATAATGGAAGTTCTGTAAATTCCCACATCCATACATCTGACTTATTACCTCTATTAGCCCAATTTGGAGTTACTCCTTCTACTACCTCTGAAACACCTTCAACTGTCTTAGTAAGTTGTAATGTTACGTTGTCTGGTCTAGTATTAAATTTGTTACTATTGTCACTCCATACTTTAAGACCTCTAATACTTGTTACATTTACTCTATAATAATCATTAATAAATGTAATTGTATTAGTTACATCACTATTTAAATTATATGATGCAGTTTTATATCCTTCAGTTTCAACTGCTTCACCATCATTAACTTTAATAAATGTTTTATTATAGTTATCTTCTGGATACTCAGTTTCTTCTACTGCATATGAAATATCTACATTTCTATTGGCAAATATCTCTATTTCATATTCCATATCTCTTAATAATTCAAATGGTATAGTATACATCTTAGTATTTGAATTATACATATCACTTGAAGGGTCTAATTCAAATTTTTCAACTTCTGTTCCATCTTCTGACATAAACTTAACTGTAATCTTAGCATTTATGTCTTCATTAATGTTCTTTAAGTTCTCAATTTGCTCTTCAATGTCCATTCTATCAGCTTGAGCTTTTATCTCTGCTCTTACCTCGCTTATACTAGCTTCAATTCTTGCAATATCTTCCTCTACCTTATCAACGTTGATAGTCAATAAGTTCTTTATAGATTGCTCAATTGCTTCTACCTTTTCATCATAAGCTGATACATCAACTGATTTTAAAGTTTCTAGTTCTTGATTAACTTTTTGTAACTCAGCTTCTAACCCAATTCTAACTTTATCAGTTAAAAATGGCATCTTAAGCGATCCTTCTATAATAGTTTTTTCAGCCTTTAAGTAATTAATTCTATCTACTAATTTCTTCTCTTCGCTATTTTCTAATTCTGCTAGCTTAGCTTTTAAATCATTAATTTTATCTTCAACACTATTTCTGCTGTTCTTAAGAAGTTCTTCTAATTCATCCTCTAATTCATCTAGTTCTCTTCTTAAGTCAGCTACATCTTCATCATCTATGTTCTTAATGCTTTCTTCAAGTCTTTCGATTTCTGCTTGAATTTGTTCTCTAGCATCTAATCCCACTTTAACATATAAATTAAAATTATATTCTTCATCTATTCCTGGCATAGAACCATCGTTACCAGTAACTTCTTTTCTAACTCTTAGCTTACCAGCTGATGGATTTTCAATAAGTTTATTCTCAATATTTAATGAGTCACTCTCATAATATACTTCATAACCTTCTTGTATATCAACTTCTTCAACACTATATTGTATAAGATGTCCATTTTCAGCCTTAGGAAGATTGTTATATGTAAATGTCCATTCATCCCATGTAGGCTCTACTCCTTCAACATAAGTATAATCGCTACCATTTACAGACTTATACAAATCTAATTCAATACTCTCTGGTCTAGTGCCATAGTAATTATTACTATCATCCCATGTCTTAGTTCCTGTAATATCAATATACTCAGGTGTATTCTCAATTGTTGAAAGCGTTATTTCATCTTCACCATCGAAAACTTTCACAACATCATATGCTACAACTACATCATATGTCTTGTTTAATGCTTCATAACCATCTTTCTTAGTTTCGCTTAAAATATATTCATGTCCAGATGGAATATTAGTAAATGATACGATACCATTCTCATCTGAAGTAGCTGTAAGAGTATCATCTGTTCCACCTATAGTAGCATCTCCACCACACACTGAACAATTATTGCCTTTATGCTCTAGTTTAAACTCAGCGCCTTCTAAATGCATACCAGTTCTTGCTGTATTAGCAGTTTCTGTTGTTGTATATCCTGAACTTAAAATAGACCAGTTAATCTTGTCACTATATGTTGCTGTATTCTCACCATTCTGCTCATGTGTTCCTGATAAGTTTCCATTAGCAACACTACCATCTTTATTATAAAAATGTACAAAATCAACGTTGTTACCCATTGGGTCATTTGTGATGTATGTATCTTGGATGGCTTGTTCATTGATTTCTTTAATTTTTCTTAATATTTGTGAAAGTGCTCCTTGTAAATCTGCCAATTTGCTTCCATCACAATACCTAATAGAATCTGCCCTTGCCAAATCATTACCACCTGCAATTTTAGCTGCAAGCCATAATCTATATCCTGTTAATACATTACCATTTATATCCTTAATAACATTAGTTGCTGGATCTACACTTTCGATAATATAAGGATAATCTTCTACAGTTACATCATCACCTTTATCATATGTATCAACTACTGAATGATCTTTAACTGTCTCTCCCGTACCATCTTTATCTATATCTGCAAGTGAAAGATCTTGATTAATATACTTTTGTATACTTTGCCCCTCTACATCTACACCTACAGTAAATATATTAATTCCTTTACTATGAATACTCTGAGCCATTGCTTGTGCTTTGTCAGCACCTTTATCACTATAACTTGTACCATAATAACACCATCTACCTGGCTGATTATCTCTATCCTTATCTCCATCATTTAGTTGGAAATTATAAAAATATCCATCTTCACCTGCATTTTCTATATTACCTGGCTTTAAATCTGCATAGTCTACATGTGTATCATATCCTATAATATTGCCACTACCATCTATTCTTCTTACATATGTAGTTGGAAAACCATCTGTCACCAACACAATGTACTTATGCTTAGCTGTACCATCACTAATTATATTATTGGCTAACTGTAATCCACCTTCTATAATTAGTCCATCTAACATCATAACCACTTGGTGCAGTTATATCTGAGATCTTACTATTAATTTTTGTTACATTACTCGATGTTGCAGTTGTTAATGGGTAAAGCACTTTTGCATCTCTATTAAATGTAACGACACTTACTTTTCCATTCTCTCCAATTCCCTTTGCATAACTTGTAACAAATTCCTTAGCTGCTTTCTTTGCATTATCTAACCTTGTTGCATTATTGATAGCATTTGTCGCTTTTGAATTCATCGTATTAGATATATCCAATACAATTACAACATCTGTTGTTTCTGACTTAAGCAATTCTTCTCTTGACTGTTTAGTTTCTACCTCTAAGGTAATATCAAAGTAATTCTCTTTGTCTGTCCCTTCAATTGTCTTACTTACTTTTACTCCGTCTTCATTAGTAACACTGCCATTGCTGTCAACATTAGCTCCTCCTTGGTTCACAACTTGAACACTACTTGGTTTTGCGCTTTCTTGACCTTCGGCAAATGCTACATTAGTAGGTACTACACATGTTAACATTAAAACTGTTGCGAGTACCCACGCCGTAAATCTCTTTACGCCATTGTTTCTCTTCATGTACATCTCCCTTTCTTACCTTTCATTAGTTTTTTTTTCATACTAGATTATATAACTAACTCCTCTAGTCTATAATTATCCGTATGTACAAACCCTAATAAATATTTAAACTACCTTTTCTCTCATAACAGATACAATTACCCTACTTACCCATTTTGAGAATAACATATTGCTACTTTATAAAAATGTAACATAAAAATCAACAATTTTTTTAAGTTTTTAATTAAATTCACAAAACTTCTAGGTTTATATTTTGTTATTTATATATTCATTTTTACTCATCATTGCATTAAGCTCCTTTCTATTCTCAACATTAAAGAACTCTGCCCACATTACATTTTCTTACATATTTCCCCATATCTTAAATATAAGTGCCAATATTCCATAAACCACTGGTTGGTGCACCATATACACAATCAAACTATGTCTTCCTAGCCAATTTATAGGACCTCTTCCTTTTATATGTATTCCTTTGTCTTCACATTTTTCTTTTGCTTCATTAATTACTTTAACAAGTGACAAATTGTCAATTATGGACTTCAAATAATATCCTACCACAAACAAAAAGAACCAAGGAATTATTCCAAAATAATCTGTTGAATAAAACTCATCCATTGGAAATCCCATAAATGTTGATATCCAATTACTATACATCCTCTTAGGTAAATCTATACTTAAAATGCTTTTTATTCCTATGTAACCTAGTGAAATATTATAGGTCATTATAAACAATATTAAAAATACTCCAAAGCCAATATAGGCATTTATCTTATGTAATAATTTTTGTGTAGGCACCATTATAATCATACAACTTCCCAACATTGTAAGTACACCAAATATTATTATATTCTCTGGCATAAATATATAAGTCACTAAACTAATTATTCCCCCAGCAATAAATACTTTCAATCCATGTTTTAATTTATTACGACTATAGCCATAGCAATATCCTGCAATTACTACAAATGTACATGCAATAAAAATCTGCCATACAACTCCTATCCATGAATCAAACCATTTAATATCACACCCAAATATATATACTAAATCCCATATTCCATGAAATAAAATCATATTAATTAAATTAAAGCCTCTTAAATTATCTATAAATACATTTCTATTCATTCTTCTACTCCTATTCCTATCTCTTGACATCTTATATTTACCGTATACTTTGTATCATTTTCCTGTACAACAAATTCATTTTTCGAAGCAAAAGATACTTTATGAATTTGTGCGCATCCTCCGGAGAAATTTTAGTTTTATAGAAAATAACACTTTAACATTATACTTTCTTTCTACACAAATAAAAACTCCCTCAGGCTACCATTGTAGTAATGATAACCCAAAAGAGCTTTTTTAACAATATCCCGTATTATATTTTATTTATCCATATCCTTGTCTTTTTATTATTTTTCTTTTTATTATTTTTCTTTTTATTATTTTTCCTTTTATTAATTTATCTTTTTACTCATCTTGCTTCTTATATAATTCTGTATAGGTTACTCTATATTCACCAATATCTATATTTTCATCATCTCCATCATAAGTATAACTAGCTTCTATACTTTCTATATAGATATCAATTTCAGCATTTAATTCATATAGATGACATTTTTTTAATTCTTTTTCAAGGTCACGTCCATGCTCCTCGATTATACTATCAAATAAATCATAGTATTCTCTTTTAGTTGCTACTATTGAATAATTTGCCAAAGATTCATCTGTGACCATTCTATCGTATTTTGAAATATCTACAACTTCATCTGGAGATGCATAAAAATATACCTCTTTTTTAAATCTATCTGGGCTATCTTCGTCTATAGTTTCTGTAAAATCAGTTTCAAAATAATAATCTGCTAGTTTTTTATATTCTTTTTGAGAAATATATGTTGGCATAACATCTTTTTTGTTCTCACCTACTATATACATATATGAAGTGGCTGCTATTTTCTTCTCTTTTTTTGACAAATCATCAAATTTATCTCCCTTTTGCCAAGCCTTTTTAAACTTAGCAACCTGGCTATTTACAGATACATCAACACAATTAAATGGTGTTATTGTTGCAAATATAATACATACTGCTGCTAATAATACTGCAAATTCAATAATGTCTTTTTTCATCAAACTAAGAACTACTATACCAATCTCTACGATTAAAAATACTATAGCCAAATATCTATTAACTGTCATACCATATTCACTACATCTAACTGCTATTGAATAGATTTGTAATATAAGAAATGGAATATATGCAAATGGTGCAAATCTTGCACTTAATTCATAAAATTTATTATCATCTTTATAATTTCTGATCATTATAACATTAGGAAATCCCAATACAAATGTTATTGCTGCGCATCTAAATATATAATTAGATGGAATTGCAACCATAATAATACATTGGAATATGTAAATATATATTATAGCCATTGCTGCTAATGTAATTGGCATTAGAACAAACTTTACTAGATTCTTTATAAAAGATGTTATGTATGATTTTTTCTTTGTAAATGCCATAATTAGCATTGGAATATATACAATTCCAAATAAAAACATCTCTAATTCAACAAAGAAATCAGTAAAACTTTTTCTTAATATTAAGGAATAAAAAATCCCTACCACAATATTAAGTCCAATATTTAATACTGCAAAAATAATATTGTAATTAAACAAATTCTGCACCACATCTAATAAGTATTTATGCGTACTAAGTTTACTCTTTTTAAATGCAACAAAAATACACACAAGTCCTGTTGCTATAATAAAGCCCAACACCCATCTATACACAACCTCATTATAACTTCCTACTTCTTGATCTTGGAATAATAAAGTTGAAAACGCTAATCCTTCTCCTATTGCTATCACATAAGAGATAATTTTATATAGCCATTTTGTAAACAATAATTCACCTAACCATATTATTAATATGCTACATGCAAAAAAAGCAAGGCAGTGGTTAAATATCATCTCATTTTTATCATAGAACTTATAACTCACTATTAAAATAATTGTCATCACAAATGAAACAATATATGTTGCCCAAAATGACCTAATGCTATTTTTTAATTCTTCAAAATTGTTACTTACTAAGTCTTTAATTTTGCCCATATTCTTTTATTCCTTCCTTTATTTATCCTTATCATAATATAAACATTCTATCCTATCAACTTCACTTGGTCTATAAGCTTCTCAACTTCCTCTTTAGTTGCAAGACAATTAGAAAATGCACTTGCACTCCCTGTTGCAATAGCATATTTCAAAGATTCTTCATAGTTTTTTGTTTCTATAAAATGAGCAATAAATCCTGCCACCATAGAATCACCTGCACCAACAGAATTAATACATTGCCCCTGTGGTGCTTTCATATAGTATGTATCTTCCTCCGAAATCAAAACAGCTCCGCCACCAGCTAAAGAGACTAAAACATTTAGCGCACCTTTTTCCCTTAATTTTCTACCATGATGAATTACATCTGTAATAGTTTCACATCGAACTCCACATAATTCACTAAGCTCATGTTGATTTGGTTTAATTAAAAATGGTTTATGTTCTAATACCTGTATTAAATTATCTTTAGTTGCGTCAACAACCACTTTAATATCTTTATTAGCAACATGTTCCATAATATTAGCATATACACGTGTGGATTCCATCCCCTCTATCTTTGGCACAGAACCTGCAATGACAAGAATATCTCCTTCCTTTAATAAATCAATCTTCTTGTATAATTGCTCCATATTATCTTCACATATAATAGGACCAACGCCATTAATCTCCGTCTCTAAATTAGACATAAGTTTAACATTAATTCTACTTTCGCCTTTTTCCAACTTAACAAAATCAGTTGCAATCCCCTTATCCCTAACTTTTGCATCTATTTCATCACCTATAAATCCTGCTATAAATCCTAGTGCAGTACTTTCATACCCAAGATTTTTCAAAACTATTGAAACATTAATACCTTTTCCCCCGCATAATGAATACTCTTTTTTACTTCTGTTAACCAAACCTAACTCAAAATTATCAACTTCCATAACATAATCAAGTGCGGGATTAAATGTAATAGTATATATCATTTCTCAATATTAGAGACTGTGAAAAAACCGTACTTTGTAATACCATTTGTTTTTCCACAGTCTCTTCTCCTTTCATGCTTAAATTTCCTTTTGTATTTTATTCATCCTTTGAATCTAACCTACTCAAAGCTTTTCTTCTTTCACTAATAAGTATAATTACTGTACTAGCAAATGCAAGTCCCATAAACAAATATACATATATTATATTTCCTATGATTCTACCATTACTATTAGATTTATTCGCTGTATAACTATTTAGGCCATAATACTTTTTAACTCCTAGTGAAGAATTAGTCATTTCTACTTTATTATCAACTAATTTATAATTAATATACTTTCCGTCTGTATTTGCTCCACCTAACTTCTTGTAATCTTTAACTTGCTCACTGTAAGTTATATCTTTATTAACTATATGTGGAATATTTGATTCTATTAATCTATTAACTGGATACTTAACTTTTCCATCTAAAATTATTCTAGATAAAATTCCATTTGTACCTGTCATAACATTAACAATATTATCTGGCATAATTTTATCCACTGCGTTTCTAGCTCCATCATAAATAACAAGATCATCTCTCTTAAGCTGTACAATAAAACTTTCACTTATGTCAATCTTTTTAACATCTGCAATATTTCCTGCCACATCTTTAACCCACAAATACAATCTTCCTGTCATTGTTGTTGTTATAACATTAGAAGTTTGCCACTTGTTTGCTGGTGGAATTTCCACATCATTGGTCAATGCGTATCCTTCAATACCCGAACCTTCTGCTTGCAAGATATCATTGAAATCATGGGCTGACACAGTTAACGTCGCACTACTGTCTGTTTCATCTACTTTAATATCTGTAACTGTAGGCTTTGTATTATCTACACGCCCAACAGTAAATGTAGTCTTCGTTGCATTACCCAAACCATCTCTCATATATAAATCATAGGTTGTAACACCGTAATTATCATCTTTAAACTTATATGCCAATCTATACATGTTATCTGATACATAAGGCGCATTAATATAGGAATATTGATTTCCTAAACTAGTTTGCACACCTGCAGAACCATAGTCTCCAATATCTAATGTAATATTCTTTGTTTGTGACCACTGAGTAAATTCATTACCAGATTCTAATACTGGTGGTTTTGAATCTGTTTTATATATCATAAATTCATGTTTTAAAACATTCCCTAATTCATCTGCCACCTTAAGAATATATGGTCTACCACCTGCTGGACCTTCTAGAGGTGGAGTACATACATAGTTATACTTTCCATTTATTACTGGAACTTTTGCTGCGTCTACTATAATTTCGTTTGTTTCTTTATCTATTATACTAATTGTTACAATACTAGTTGTCGCGTCTGAACCACTAATATCAAGTTGTTTAATTGTAGCCCAACTATTATGCATTAGCTGATCTGTTTGCTCTATACTGTCTATTGTTGGAGCTTCACGGTCCTGCCATAAAGGTATTTTATAAAAACTACTATCTGCATAAAGTGAAACACCATTAAGTTTAGCCACATTCTGACAATCAGCTACATGCAATTCACTTTTTTGTTGCCTATTCTTATTAAATACATACTTTCCTGTATATGTTACACTTCCATCATCACGTTTTAAATTTGACCATGATACACTACTATAAATATTTACTGTTTGATACGCACTAATTGAACCTGTTAAAGTAACCCCTTCCATAGCTGGTGTCCATGTAAATGAAACTATTGCATATGAATTATCTGGCGCATACTCTACTGTATAATTAGACATGGTAAATATTTGCAAACCACAATATTTACACTTTCCTGGCTTTGTCAAAAAATGGGTACCTTCAGTTGGTTGTGAACCACAAACTACACATGTACCAGGATTTTTACATGATAAAGATTGTTTTTTCCCTTGTGCATCATAATTATAGCACTGTTCACTCTTTCTCCATCTACCACAAGACACGCAATTATTATAATGTAGCAATCTGCTTACTATAGGTTTCCACTGGGATGTATCAGCATGTGGTTTCTTATATACATAGTTATATCCACAGTCACATATCCTTGTTGAAAAGTTTGTGTCATTGCAACTTTCACTACCATATAACCAATGGTCTACAAATGTGTGTGCAACTTTATTCCTTATTTCACCACACAACGTACAATATTCCCAATGATTATTCTTATCATACGTTGTAGCCCATATATGAGTTGTTATTACATCCTCTGCAGCATTAGCAACTACATTACTATTCTTATTAAAACACATCACAAAAACAAGTATTAGTAACATACTTGCCTTAATATTCTTGTATAACATCCCTCTCCCTGACGTCTTCATATTATATACGCCCCTCTCGAGTATATTTCCCCTTTATATCCGAGACTTCTTAATATAACATCATATCCCTTATTTAAATATATATCTTAATTTAATATAGCAATCACTCTTTTACCGTTTCTTAAGTATTTTAGCTTAACTCTTTTACATATAAAAACGACTTCTCATACTATACATTATACCACAAATAAAGGTTTTTCGCATTTTTTCCATAAATTAACATTTATATTTTTCTTCTATATTTATATAACAAAAAAGCCTCTATTCATTATAAATAAAGGCTTTTTCATATATATTATTATTATTTATTGTTATAATTAGTATATTTCATAAATTAAATCTCTTAAAAAACTTAGAATATAACTTATATTAACTAATTAAAACTCTTAACCCAATTGATTAATGAAGGAATATGCGTTTGATTATATACATCTCTCTTCATTTGATCAGTAACTGGGCCATACTTAGACATAATTGCCAAAATTGCTTCCTGTAATCCAGCAATTCTACCATTCTCAAAATCCTCACTATAACCAACAACTGGTCCTGGTTCTTGAACTACCGGTTTCAAAACTGGTGCAACTGGTGTTTGCTTATCTACTGGTTGCTCTACAGGCTTCTCTTCAACATTAGTTACCTGATTATTAACAGCTTCTTCTATTGTAATAATCCTATCTTCTTGTTTAGACTCTGGCACATATTCTTCACATATTTTTTCTGGTTCTTGTTTACGTTCTTCATATTGCTTTTTAACCTCTGGTTCAGATTCTTCATTCACCATTTTAAATGCACCTTCTACATTTGGAATGAAAATATCTCCAGAATTCCCCTTAATATTAACATAAATGCTACCATTATTTACTTGTACTTTTTCACCCGTAAGTACACCTATATATTCATTAGAACCTAATGCTCCACCTATATTCATTCCACAAGGGTTATCATCATTATTAACAGCCACTATAATATTAAGATTATTATATGATCTTAAAAATGCATACTGTCTATTTGTAAGATATACCTGTGTAAAATATCCATGTGAAAGTGCTGGTATTTTACTTCTAGCTTTACCAAGTTTTGAAATTACATTGGTAAATTTATTTGTCTTAATAGAATCCTTATAATCTTCAATATTAAGAGCTGGTCTTAAAGAATCATCTGAATATTGCTCCTTTTTACCCTCTATTCCAAATTCAGAACCATAATATATTGATGGTACACCTGGCAAAGTATACATAAGAATATGTATAGGAATAAAATGCTCCTTATTAGTTAACTTTGTATATAATCTTTCAACATCATGATTATCAACAAAGTTATATAATTTTAAACCATCTGGTCTTCTTCCACCCATATCATATAATCTATTAACTGTATGTGCTATTTCATAATAGTTATGGTCATTGTGGCCTGAATATAATGCTTTATGCAATTGATAGTTAGTTACAGAGTGAAGTGTTCCATCGTTAACCCATTTACTATAGTCACCATGAATAACTTCTCCCATTAGCCAAAAATCTGGTTTAACATCATTGGCTACTCTTCTTAACATTTGCATAAAATCAAAGTCAAGTACATCTGCTGCATCAAGTCTTATACCATCAACATCAAATTCATCAACCCAAAATCTTATTACATCTTCTATATACTCTTGAACTTCTGGATTTCTTTGATTTAACTTAACAAGAAGATTATATCCTCCCCAGTTATCATAACTAAATCCATCGTTATATTCATTATTTCCATGAAAATTCACATTACAGAACCAATCTCTATATCTAGAGTTTTCTCTGTTTTCTTGTAAATCTTTAAATGCAAAGAAATCCCTACCCGTATGATTGAATACACCGTCAAAGATAACTTTCACATCTTTTTCATGACATTCATTTACAAAATTCTTAAGGTCATCATTATCGCCTAATCTACTATCTAGCTTCTTATAATCTGTAGTTTCATATCCATGTCCTACTGACTCAAATAAAGGACCTATATAAATCGCATTACATCCGATGCTCTTTATATGATCAATCCAAGGATTTATTTCTTTCATTCTATGCACCGTAGTTGTATACTCATTCTTTTTTGGTGCATCTACTAATCCTAGTGGGTAAATATGATAAAATCTCGCGTCATCATACCATGCCATTTCAAACACCTCATTTCAAATTTTGTAATACTCTATCCATATTATACCATATTGTAAATATTTGACACAATTGGAAATTATACCCATTTATTGTAGTTACGAAAAATCCAAAGTATAGATATTTTACTAGCATAATATGATATTACTTGGTATAATTACTCCTAAGAGTGTCTAAAGCACTCTTAAATTTGTGTTGGATTTAGTTCAACTCCAAGGAGGATTTTATGAATATTGCAGAGCATTTTCCTATATATAATGAATTAACACCTGAAGAACAGAGATTAATTGATAACTCTGCTTTTAGTAGGGATATTAAAAAAGGTACTCTTATACATAATGATAATTCTGAATGTTTAGGACTTACAATTATAACTGATGGACAACTTCGTGCCTATAAAACTTCTGAAGATGGTAGAGAAATAACTTTATTTAGATTGCTTGAATATGATATATGTCTATTTTCAACTTCATGTACTATGCAAAGCTTTAGAGCCGATGTTACTATTGTAGCTGAGAAGGATTCTACTGTTATTGTTATTCCTGCTCATGTTTATGAACAACTTGCCGCTACTTCTATTAAATTAGTTACTTATGCAAGTGAAGTAATGGCCAATCATTTTTCTGATGTAATGTGGCTACTTGAACAAATTATGTGGAAGAGTTTTGATAAAAGACTTGCAGCTTTTCTTGTAGAAGAAAGCTACCTTGAAAATTCTACTACTTTAAAGATAACTCATGAGCTTATAGCCAACCATTTAGGTACAGCACGAGAAGTAGTTACAAGAATGCTAAAATATTTTCAAAATGAAGAATACATTAATCTTACCCGCGGAACAATTGACATAATTGACTTACCAAAACTTAAAAATTACTAAACTCAAATTTGTAGGTATCTTGTGCCCCTGTCGTTCCGACAGGGGCATGGTTGTGGTATTTAAGATTCTTTATAATTTGAGCTATCGCTCAAATTGGGGATCATATCAATAGGCTCCGCACGAGTTATAGTT
>SVEH01000029.1 GCA_015057455.1 Lachnospiraceae bacterium
CGAAGTATGAACTTAACGACCGTTACGCTTTGCAACGGAGCGCAAGCGGTGAGAAAAATATATTATATTCTCTTAAATTTGGAACTAGGATAAAAGTATAAAACACTTGCGGAGCTAAAAAACACCCCAATTTTGAGCGAAGCTCAAAATTAATTAGGCCTCTGTCAGAATGACAGAGGCCCTAGAGCTCGACAAATTATAGTTTACTTTATTGTTAGCGTATATTCATAATCACTTTTTCGAAGATTGCGCTGAGTGGTGCGGCAAATTTCTTTCCTGCCACTTGTAGTTTATCATCGTCCTTATTATGAAATTCTAGCTCATAGGCATGAAGTAATTGGTGGGACAAGTTATATTTCTTTTTAAATATATCATTAGCCTGTTTATGTCCATATTTATAATCACCAATTATAGGATGTCCAATACTTGACAAATGGGCTCTAATTTGATGAGTACGTCCTGTTATAAGTTCAACCTTAAGCAAGGTATAACCTTTAAACTGTTCCATAGGAATATATCTTGTTTTAATATAATCAATCTTCTCTTTTGATTGATTATCCTTTGGCTGAGACTTAAAAATTCTAACCTTGTTAGTCTTACTATCCTTACACAAATAGCCTTCAATTGTCTCCTCTTTTGTAATATTACCTTTTACAAGTGTCAGATAAAACTTATCTACATCTCTATTCTTAACATACTCTGTCATCTTCTGTAGACCAATTAAAGTCTTACCAGCAATTAATAGCCCACTTGTATTTCTATCCAAACGATTACATATTCCAGGTCGAAATGTTCTTAACTGTTCACTAGTTATTGTTCCCTTTTCTAACATATAATCAATTATATGCTCTATCATTGATACATCCTCTGGTTTTGCTTTTTGAGACAATTCCCCGATAGGCTTATTAATAATCATATAATTATCATCTTCATATATTATATCTAATTTAAAATTTTTATTTGCGCTTTCTATCTTATTATTTAATGTATGAACCTTATCCGCAGCGTTTTTTTCTAAACTGACATCTACTTTTCTCGCAAATTTCTCAAAAGTTTCATCTGATAGAAAAATTTTAACTACATCATCTCTTTTTAATATTTCACTTCCTGTAGCTTTCTTATTATTTAATGTAATATTCTTCTTACGAAGCATTTTGTAAATAAAACCTTTTGTTGCTTCACAAAGAACCTTAGATAATAATTTATCGAATCTTTGCCCTTCTTCATTTGTTCCCACTTTTATTTCTTTCATTAATATCACCGTTATCTACTAATTAAACTATATTTCATATGTGTAATTTCTATTCTATATTTCTTAAATACATTTTTTTAACTGTATTTCTTATGTACCTTTTTAAAACTATATCTCTAATATCATTAATTTAGAAACAATTTCATCAATGTTCTCAGTATCTTCTGCTTGTCCATCAATTGATTCTATATACTTATTAAAGTCATCAACAACAACCATATCTTTCTCAAATCCATAGTTATACATATGTTTCCCTATATAATCTCCAATATGATTTTTATCTTGTTTATCACATGTCCATACAACATATTTGTCCTTTAATATAGCCATTGATTTAATATGCATTACCTTTTGTGGTGAAGTTAAAACCATTCCACCTAACAAAGCTTTTTTATAATCAATTTTCTTCTCAAGATGCTCTAACTGTTCTCTGCTTAAACTTTTATGTGGCCATATAACAATTAAACTTACTAATATTTTCGCCGCCGGCAAAGTTAAGAGAACTGCTATTACTGTAAAAATATTATTCTTAGAAAAATCATTTAAATATAATCCTAATACAAATATACCTACTGCAATAGCCACTATTAATAATAAATAGAATAATAATGTTTTCTTTTTTTGCTTTATATATCCATAACTACCTTTATTTATTTTTGCCATTGTATCACTGTCCTTTTATAAAATATATCATCTATATCTATATCTATATCTATATCTTTATCTTTATCTTTATCTAATCCATCATCTCTTATAACATGACTGCTTATAATATAGATACTTATACAATATAGATACTTATACAATATAGATTTATAAAATATAAATCTATATTGTTACTAACTATTTTTTCTTATGAACCTTTCTTATGGTTCTTTTCTTTTTTGTCACTTTAGTATTTTTGCTTGCGCTAATATTATTGTTTGATTTCGGGTTAGTGTTTTTAGTTGATTTAACATTCTTATTATTCTGTCTATTACCTGCTACTTTCATCCCTTTATGATTAGAATGAGAAACCCCACCTGATATTTTTCTATCTTTAATTAAACACTTAGGACCAAAACCAATCAAGTCCTGTCTATGTCCTTTTATAAGAGCTTCTTTTACCAAATCATAATTATCTGGATTGCGATATTGAATCAATGCTCTTTGCATAGCCTTCTCATGAAATGTCTTTGGCACATAAACTTTCTCCATCGTTCTTGGATCTATACCTGTATAAAAAATACATGTAGAAATAGTAGCAGGTGTAGGATAGAAATCTTGCACCTGCTCAGGCATGTACCCCATATCCCTTACATATTCAGCAAGCTCAATTGCTTCTTTTAATGTTGAACCAGGATGTGAAGACATTAAATATGGTACAACAAACTGCTTCATATTGTTTCTTGTATTAATCTCTTTATATTTCTTAATAAATCTATTGTAAACACTTACATTTGGTTTACCCATAACTTTAAGCACATTATCACTTATATGTTCTGGTGCAACCTTTAATTGTCCACTTACATGATGTTTACATAATTCATTTATAAATGTATCATCTTTATCATTAATTAAATAGTCAAATCTAATTCCCGACTTAATAAATACCTTCTTAACCTTAGGTAGCTCTCTTAATTTGCGAAGCAAAGAAACATAATCCCTATGGTCAATAGTCATATTCTTACAAGGTGTTGGGAACAAGCATTGTTTGCCTTTACATACGCCCTTTGTAAGTTGCTTTTTACATGAAGGCTTTCTAAAATTAGCCGTAGGACCACCCACATCATGAATATAACCTTTAAAATCTGGCTGCTCAGTAATAATTTTAGCCTCTTTAAGAATCGATTCATGACTTCTTGACTGTATAGTTCTACCTTGATGAAATGTTAATGCACAAAAACTACAAGCTCCAAAACAACCTCTACATGAAGTAATACTCATTCTTAATTCGTGCACTGCTGGTATTCCACCCATTTTTTCATAAGATGGATGATAATTTCTCATATATGGTAATGCATATATTTCATCCATTTCACTTTCACTAAGAGGCATAGCCGGACTATTCTGCACCACATACTCTGTATCTTTATATTTTTCTATTAAGCATTTGCCCGTAAATGCATCTGTATTCTCATATTGAACTAAAAAGCTTTGTGCAAATGTTTTCTTGTCATTAAATATTTCCTCATAAGATGGTAACTTAATATAGTCATATACACTGTCTAAATTCTTAGCTTTATATACTGTTCCTTTTATATATGTTATATCTTTTATATCAATTCCACCATCTAACGCATCAGCAATTTCTACAATAGAACGCTCACCCATTCCATATGAAATCAAATCAGCTTGAGAATCCAATAAAATAGAACGTTTTACACTATCGCTCCAATAGTCATAATGTGCCATTCTTCTTAATGAAGCTTCAATTCCACCTATAATTATTGGAACATTTTTATACACTTTTCTTATTAAATTACAATATACAATAGTTGCTCTATCAGGTCTCTTTCCCATAACTCCACCTGGCGTATAAGCATCTTGTTTTCTGTGTTTTTTTGTTACTGTATAATGATTAACCATTGTATCCATATTACCAGCAGATACTAAAAATCCAAGTCTTGGTTTTCCTAACACCTGAATACTTTCTTCATTCTTCCAATCTGGTTGTGATATAATTCCAACCTTGTATCCACGAGATTCTAATACCCTACTAATAATTGCAGGCCCAAATGATGGATGGTCTACATATGCATCTCCAATAACATACACAAAGTCAACTTCTGACCATCCTCTTGATTTCATATCTTTTTTACTTATAGGTAAATAATCTCTTATCATTTTGTTACACTCTTTCATTAATATAAACTACTTTGTTAATATACGCTACTTCTTTAACATAATCTACTTCTTTATTACGAACCACTTCTTTAACATAATCTACTTCTTTAATATGATCTACTTCTTTAATATGCTATTTGTGTCATATCATCTATTACATAATCTGCTACTTCTTTTTTCTGCTCCATTGTTGCATGTGATGCCTTATCATACACAGCACACACTCTCATATTAGCACGTTTCCCAGCAATCATTCCATTTAATACATCTTCAAAAACAAGGCATTTACATGGTTTTTTATTAAGCTCTTTTGCTGCTAATAAGTATACATCTGGCTCAGGTTTCCCCTTACTTACATCAGTAGATGTAACTATCTTATCTATATACTTGTCTATATTATTCGCCTTTAAAACTAATTGAGCTAATCCTCTAGAATTACTAGTAGCAATTCCAGTTTTTATATCATTAGATTTTAGATATTTAAGAAAATCTCTTACACCTTGTTTTAATTTTACTTCATGTTCGTATTTGTCCCATGCCATTCTATTCCACTCAGCCACAATCTCTTCAACAGAATCTTCTAGTCCGAATTTCTCCTTAAAATATGCAGCAACTTCTTCGAAACTCATACCTTCAAGTTCTTTATTAAGTTCCTTAGGTACTGCAATCTCTCTCTTTCCCAAATACTCTCTATCTATACTTTGCCAAACCCACATTGAGTCAATTAATGTTCCATCTAAATCAAAAATTACAGCTTCTATGTCTTTTAGCATTTAAATCTCTCCTATTCATTATTTGCACTTATCTACTTTATACGTCTAAAAATATTCTATACTGACTTTTCTGATATTTATTTACACTATAGAATTATAACTCTTACTTAATTTAAGCATTTTTTAACGCTTATTATAGTTCTTCAATATAGAAATCTCTTTCTCTGTTAGTCTTCTATATTCTCCTAATGATAATGTTTCATCAAGACATATCTCTCCCATTGATACTCTTTTTAAATAAGTAACTTCCATACATATAGCTTTAAACATTCTTTTTACTTGATGATATTTACCTTCTACAATAGTGACATAAATCTCACTTTTACCCTCATTCTCATCAGTACTAATAATCTCTAGGATAGCTTCTTTTGTAGTATATTCATCATTAATATTAAGTCCCTTTTTAAACTGTTCTATATGTTCTATATCAACCAATCCATTTATTATAGCATAATATTTCTTATCTATATGTTTCCTAGGCGATAATAAATTATGAGCTAATTCTCCATCATTAGTTAATAACAACAACCCTTCTGTATCTTTATCTAACCTTCCTACAGGAAATATATCCTTAGTTTTATCTTCTATTAAATCTACTACAGTTTTATTAATATCATCAGTTGTAGCACTTACAACACCAGCAGGTTTATTTAACATAAAATATTCATATTCTACATAGGCAATTTTCTTGCCATCAACTAAAACGTCATCATTATCTATATCTATTTTTACATTATCCTTTAATGCAATCTGTCCATTAACACTAACTCGTTTTTTCTTAATAATTACCTTTACTTCACTTCTTGTGCCAACACCCATATCTGCCAAATATTTATCAAGTCTTAATTGCTTCTTCATAAATCTACATCCATCTCCATCCTGGCAAATATTTATTCTTCAAAGTTGAACCTATTACTTTAACAAATCCCAATGCAAATCCATCAACACAAACAAGTCCCCAACCATTCTTTAGATGACTATTGCGTTCCATTTGCTCTTTGTTTAACTCTACTGTTTCACCTTTTAAATACTTTATTACCTCTGGCTCTTCCAATTTTAAATCAATATAATTATCATAACTATCCTTAGATAATGCAGATGCCAAAGCTTGACTTGGCTCAAATCTCTTAGTCTTAATCTCTCCCATTAAAAGTCCATTACGAAGTATTCTAAGCCCTCTAAGATTCATATCTTTATCTGGTGTATAATATACTTTATTGTTATTTACTATAAATCTAGATTCATCAAAAGACATATTTACTTGTTGTAAAAATGAATAAAACTCATCTGGCAAATCAACCTTTTTAACTCTATTATCTCCCTGTGTCTTTTTCTTTTTAGTCTTTTTATCTTTATTATTTTTGATAAAATTATCTCTACCTGTGTCCTCACTTTTTTTAAGCAACGCAACAAAATGGCCTTCGCCCTTTATCTTATGTGGCCATAATCTTGCAGCATTGGATATTTGTGAGTATCTATGATTTCTATCTTTATTTATTTCTTCAGAAACTCTCTCTTCATTATCACTATTGTTATCTTCTTGATTATTATCCTTTTTATCATTAGCATTATCCAGTTCTTTGATTATGTCATTTGCATTAACCATCCCCTTATCCCTAAGTGAATCTTCCAATTCAAGCCACTGAGGATGTCCATTATCTCCAAAATCAAAATCTATTTTTTCTACTGACATCTCAGGATAATTATCCAATATAAACTTAAGACTACCTTCATCTTCTAAAGTTGAAAATGTACATGTTGAATACAACATATAACCACCTGGACGTAGCATTTTAACTGCACTTGGTAAAATCTCTCTTTGAAGCTTACTATAATATTCAACTCCATATTGCTCCCAATTCTTTATAATTGCAGGCTCTTTTCTAAACATACCTTCTCCTGAACATGGAGCATCAACTAGAATCTTATCAAAAAATTCTGTAAAATTCTCTGCTAATTTATGTGGTGCCTCATTAACAATAAGAGCATTAGGTATACCATTAATCTCTATATTCTTAAGTAAAGCTTTGGCCCTTGAAGCACTTATATCGTTAGATACAAGCATTCCACTTCTTCCTAGTTTTGCGCCCAGCTCTGTACTTTTACCACCTGGTGCAGCACATAAATCTAGAACTCTATCTCCTTCTTCTATTGGCAGCATTGCCGCTGGTGCCATTGCACTTGGCTCTTGTATATAATATAAACCTGCATAATAATACGGATGTTTTGCAGGTTTATCATTCTTATCGTAATAAAAACCTTTATTAGTCCAAGGAATATTCTCCAACTTAACAGGTGAAATCTTCTCAAATTCCTCAGGACTAATCTTTAAAGTATTTACCCTTAATCCTGCATAATGTTCCTTATTATAACTATCAAAGAATTCCTCTGCTTCATCTTTTAGCATTTCCTTTATTTTATCCTTAAAACTTTGTGGTAACATATTTAATCTCCAATCTCTAACCTTCCAAATAAATCATTCTACATAACAAACCATGTTACATTATACTAACTAATCTTCAAAAAATATATAGGTAAATATATTTTTTTAGATTTCTTTTATTTTTACTTTATCTTGCTTATACCATCCTCTAATGCAGATTCATTTATAGCTCCATTAGCATATGCAGCTATTTTGCCATCTTTTGTTATAAAATAAGTAGCTGGTATAGACATTACATTATAAGCGTTTGACGCACTATACTCCACATCATAATATACAGGGAATTCATATCCTTGTTTTTGTATAAATGTTGATGCACTATCTTTTGTTTCTTGTCCACCGTCTGTCATATTTACCATCATAAACTGTATTTCATCTTCATATTTTTTATATAGTTTGTTAAAATCAGGCATTTCACTTTTACATGGTCCACACCAACTTGCCCAAAAGTTTACCACCACAGGTTTTCCTTTCATATCTGATAGTTTTACCACTTCACCACTATTATCTTCCACTTTAAAATCTGGTGCATCTTGTAATTCTTCATTATTAGAATCACTTAAATCTTCACCTGAAACTATAGGCATTTCATAATTTTCACCTAACTTTTCATAAGCAATTACACTTCCTATAATTAGTACAATTAAAACTGCAAATATTGCAAATAAGCCTTTATTATTTACATTTTTTTGTCCTTTTATTTCATTATTATCATTTGTATCTATATAATTACTACCATTGTTCATATTTATATCTGTATTTACAGTGTTATCAGTATTATTCTTATTATTCATATCTTTCATATGCTCTCTCCTAGCCTAATATATTTAAAAATTTCCCTAATAATCCAGTACCCATTAATATACCAATTAATATAAGCAAACTACCGCTCATTATATTTATCACTTTATAATGTTTCTTTATAAAATCAAATGTTGTTTTTAATTTATCAATTAAAATAGCACTTATTATAAATGGTATTCCAAGTCCAAATGAATAAGCAAGCAGCATTAATATTCCTTCTACAACATGTCCTCTACTTGATGCTAACATTAATGCTGATCCTAAAAATGCTCCAACACATGGTGTCCATCCTATTGAAAAAACTATTCCAAACAATGTTGATGAGAAAAAGCCAAGATTGCTTTTATCCACATCTATTTTGCTCCCTCTAAACAAATTTATCTTTAGTACTCCAAGATAATTTAATCCAAAGATTATTACTATTAGTCCTAATATAATATTTACTATTTTATCATATTGTTTTATAAAACTTCCAAATGTTCCTGCAAGTGCTCCCATACAAACAAATATAAGTGTAAATCCAATAACAAATCCTATTGCACATGTAAGTGTTTTCTTTGTCGTACGCTTTCCACCACCTGCAAAATATGATATATATATTGGTAGCATTGGAAGTAAACAAGGTGATATAAATGTTATTATTCCCTCTAAAAATGATATTACATATTGCATCTTCTAGCTCCTTTCCTATTTACTTTGTACATTATAGCATAAGGTTACTTGAAAGTTAAGGGTTACTATGCTAGTCATCGTCCCAACATCAATATGGTGACTTAGACTACTATACTTGTACATTAAACTTACTTTCACCTTAAATGGATAAAAAAGCTCCACGTGCATAAGCACGAGGAGCTTTCCATACTTATCTATGTGATAATATAAAATCTACAATATCTATTAACACTGTAATCCCACAAGGAGCAAGCATAAATGACCCAAAACTTTTAATTCCTTTTTTAACAAAAACTTCATCTGTATACTCCTTATTTTTTTCATTAAATTACCACTAGCCTATTTATTAGTCCGCCTTTACTGTTGTTCTATGTGTTAACTTATATATTATACATGGTAATACCGGTAATATAATATTTAACACTAACCATATTGTATCATCCGTTTTACTTTTCTTTATTGCATTATATAAAACAAGTTCAGAAACTCCCCATAATGCAATTATTAATAATGTTTTTAAAAAAAATGTTATCGCTATAAAATTCATCCCCACACATCACCTTTCTTTTGTATTTGTTTTTATAAACATGAACACCTATTAATTGGAGTTCATTTATTATATTTTCTGTTGATATTCGCACATCTATTGTTATATTTTAATCATTCAATTCTGAAACACCTACGTCTCTACCTGATGCATTTACCTTATCCAAGCCTATACCCATATCTTTAATTTCTGCATATTGGTCAAATGCCCAATTCTTTGGCATTGCAACTCCCATATTTCCACCTGAACCATATGACATATCTCTTACATAACTATACTTTGCTAGATTATTATTTGATATTGTATTACAACATGCTCGACTTGCATAAACACCTACATTATATACAATTTCTTGTTGTCTGAAATATGTATTTATAGCATCAAAATATGGCATTACTTGATTTGTTACAGATGCTCCATACGCATCGTAGTCTACTGCAAAATAAATTGTTGAATTTGACACTATTCCTAACGCTTTTGCTGCCTCATATGCCTCTTTAGCATCAGCTTCACCTTGTTTAGCACTAAAATACACATTATTATCACCTATTGTTTGATATATAGGAATTATCTTCATCCCTGCTGCCAATATCATCTGTGCCTCTTCTTTTGTCATCGCCTTATCTAGTCCACCATCTACTTGTGTAAGATATCTACCTACATATTCATACCCTTTTTCTTTCATCTGTGCTATTGTCTCTTCATTAAGCTTTGTTGCTGTATCCAATGCATTAGCATCTCTACTAGTATCACCACATGTTTTTAATAATGACGTTATTGTACCTTTATCAGCATCTCCTGACTTATTCGGTAAATTCATAAATTCTTGATATTCCTTTACTTTTGATGCTAATACTTCATCATATTTTGTGCCAAGACCACCTTTTTTATTAAAACCATTTATCTCTAATGCTATTCTTAATAATACTACTTCTTTTCTATCATCATTTAACTTTAAATCGGGACATCTAGAATATGTACCTTCTCCAAAATGTCCATTAGCCTGCTCTGGGGTAAATCCTTCTTCACCTTGAAGTGCTTTTATAACATTTTTATACATATCTACTGTATATACACCATCACAAGGCTCAATTCCAATGTATTTAAAATAATTAGCATTAAGATATTTTTGCATATTTCTAATTCTAACATCTCCACCATTTACTAATTTAAATACATCAGTGGATAATATTGCTTGAGCCCAATGTCCATTTATAACGCCACTGCCTTTATATCCAGCTTCCTTTTGTAACTGTGTTACTGCTTTTTGAGTTTGTGCATGAAATTTACCATCACACACACCTGCATCATATCCCTTACAATATAATGCATATTGCATAATCTTTGTTAATTTACATTGTTTTGTTTTACTTGATAATATTGGAAATTTAGATCTTGTTCCTTCTCCAAATCCTCCATCTACATCAACTTTTAGCTGTATTTGTATAGCTCTTATTAAGGCTTTCGTTGTTCCTCTTCCTG
This sequence comes from Lachnospiraceae bacterium, assembly GCA_015057455.1. Lineage (GTDB taxonomy): Bacteria > Bacillota > Clostridia > Lachnospirales > Lachnospiraceae > SIG301. The sequence goes on from SVEH01000029.1 coordinate 10,800, forward strand.
CAATACCATCCTCAGCAATTACTACATACCCTTCTTTACCTTTGTAAGTCTTATTAAGCCACTTTTGTCCTTCTAAAACTTTGGCATCTTTGCCTTTTCCTGATGCACTAACATATGTAATATTATTGTTTCCTAATAAAATTCCTATCACAACTGCAAATGCAACTACAACCATTATTAACTTTTTCTTCATTTAATCCTCCGTTCCTAAGCTTCCTAATATTTGTAATACATACAGTAATCCCAATATTAGCCCCAAGCTTATCCAATTATGTAAATATTCAGTTATAAAAGTATATGGATTAAAATTAAGAATAAAATTATATTAGAAATTTAATATAATAGAGATTAGAAAGTCCCCTTGAAAATTCACTTACATATATTAATCATTATATCTTATCCCTTTTAACACTATACTCTTTAACCCTGTATAGTTAGTTTATATTAATACTCCTTTAATGTCAATAAATATCTCATTCCTTTCTAGTTTGGATTATTTCAATAACTTATTGATATGGTGACGATAAATAAATAAAAGGGGCTGTGAAAAAATGAAGTAATTCATTTTTTCACAGCCCCTAAATTATTATTCAAGTACACTATCTGCAATTTCTATAAGCTCCTTCTCTGCTATCATTTCCACTTCATATGGGTATGATTTTGCACGTCTTTCAAAGATATCCTTTATCTCAATTGCCTTATCTTTATCCTTCTCCCCTAGTAATGTATATGCATATTGAGTTCTAATAACACTAGGATAAGACTGCATCTGTTTCATAAACTTAATTTGTTCTTTACTCATTAATTCATCTAAAACTTCTTTACGATTTTTTGTAATTAATTCTATATATATTTGGTCACAAATTAATAATTTACGATGTAATCCTATCACACCACTTTCTATATTAAGTAAATGTGATATTGTATTACCTGATTCCTCAAATTTATGCTGGTCTAATAGCCTGTTACAATTCAATACCGCTATAGTCGCAACTAAACTATTCTTTACAGCATCATCACTTGGCATCTTAAACATCTCTTCTTCCATACTGCCAATTCTAACTCCCTTTGATATTTCTTCATTAATTTTCAATTGTATCCACATCGCTTTAAGTGCATCATTATTACGACTAATATCATATGTATTATACCCATCATTATTAATTCCTGGGAATCTTAGCGGTATTCCATTAATTAACGCAAACGCTATCCCTACAAATGCGTTAAACAGAACTATATCTGCTACTAATCCCCCACTAGGTAATAATATATATACTACTACAGATATTAGTCCTACAATTAGATTTAATAAGCTTCCTCCTAAATTATATAAAGCAAAAGGGTATTTACCATCTTTTTTATCTGGTGGTGACATTAAACATTGACCACCAGTTCCAACAAGATTAAAACGTTTAAATTGTACCCTGCCTTCTTTTTTTATCCACATATAACTTCCTATTCTAAATGAATTAAACTTATATCCAGATAATAATCCAAATACTAAATGCCCTGCTTCATGTATTATTATATTAACATATACTAATATAATATAGCTAACAATCTCTATAATCTCTCTTAATATAAACATCTCCACGCTCATATTTACATAGTTAGGATCTCGACTTTCTCCTATAACTGATAATAAATTTCCACCTATAAATCCTATTCCTAACATAATTATAAATCCTATATAGTTTTTCCAATTTAACTTATTTTTCTTTTTTGTATTTTCCATTATATCATCCTCCTTGTACGTTGCGCTTGAATAGATACAACTATGAAATTGTTTTTTATAACCTTTTTATCATCAAAAAAAGTGCTATTTACTTGAACATACAGTGTATAACAATTAAAACAGCACTTTTGTATACTTAACTTAATACTATAATTTTTCCATATTTACCTTAATATAATTAGACAATATACCTTACTATACAAAATATATCACTTACAAGCTTTGTGCTCTATATCCCTCAGAGATAATGTCTAATTCCTTATGGAATCTCTCTAATTCATATAAATCTCCAGTTTCATAAATCTTAAGAAATTCATCTTGTATTTTAACTATTTCACGCTTATTAGCTTTCTTGTATAAATTCTGAATATTATTAAGAATATCTGATACAAGATTCGCTTTTAATTGGAAGGAATTCTGCGCATCCATTATTTCATCACGCACTGCGGACATCTCTTCATCCAATACAATTATTGCGTTAGCTGCCTTTGATAATCTATCTCTAATTTGAGTTGGCATATTAAACTTATACTTATATTGAAGTGAATGTTCTATAGTTGCCCAAAAATCCATAGCTAATGTTCTAATCTGAATCTCTGCCTTTAAGGTTTTAGGACCTTTTGAAGTATTTACCATATATTCTATTATTACATGATAACTTCTATATCCACTCTCTTTACTATTTGTTATATAGTCTTTCTCATAGACTACTTTCATATCTTCTCTATTCTTGATTATATCAACCACAGTTTGAATATCTTCAACAAACTGACATATAAGTCTTACTCCTGCTATATCTACAATTCGGTCTTCTACGTCACCTATTGGTATACCCTTTTTATGTGCTTTTTCTAATATACTAGAAATCTGCTTTACTCTTCCTTCTACTTGCTCTATCGGGCAATATCTTCCAATATCTCTATATTCATTAATCATATGCTTGAACTTAACAACTATTTCATCAACAGCCAATACATATGGTGATAATGTCTCTCTCCACAATTGTATATCCATTATATCACTCCTTTGTTTTACACAATTGACGTAATTACTATATCGGCATGGTTTTGAATAAAGATGACAATTCATCATTAGTTCTATATAATCTCCATTCATGTGAAACTTTACATCTTTGAGTTAGAAATGCCTTTAACAAAAGATAAATTCATCTCACTAATTTATGCCAACATTTTAATTATATCACATTATAATTAATTTTGGTAATATAATTTGTTATTTTCTAGAAATTGAAGTAAATAATAGGGATTTAATGGAAGTTCTCTTATACCATCACTACTATTGCTCATATTACTTTTACTCAACTTATAATATACTCCCATATGCAAATGTACATCAAATTTATTATCTGTTCCTTCTTTACCATAGCCAGTACTTCCCATATATCCTATAACTTGACCTGCATATATAACATCTCCTTCATCAATTCCTGGCTCATATGACGAAAGATGTGCATAGTATAAATATAAGTTGTCACCTGACTTTATATACAATCTATATCCGCCAAGTTCTAACCAACCTTTTTTCACTACTATGCCATCACACACACTTATTATGGGCACTTCATCTGGCCTATTTTTTTTATACATTATATCTGTTCCTTCATGTTTTCTATTACCACCATAGCTACGTTTTGATTGCCAGGTATTTTCATATGAGAAATCACTATCTTTTTCTATTAAAATAGGATAATATCTGCACCTATTATAAACGTCCTTTTTTATTGTCTGTATTTGCTTAATATATCTTGAATTATTTAATATATACTTTTTTATTGATTTATCAAATATATTATTATAATACAACCATGTTATTATTTTATTTTTTAGAGTTCCTTTAATATATTTATCTTTCGATATATTATTTTCTATTGTATTATATAACTCAGAACTTAACGGCATTATATCCTTTAATACAACAGTCTCTCCTACTGAATTATCATTTCCATTTATAATGCTATTGTGAAATATATAATTTGCTACTATATCACTATTCAAAGGATTAACTTTCATTAAGTATTTATATGTATTTATTCTTAGTAAAAACACTATTAATATATTAATTATTACAACCAAAATAATCATGCATATGATTTTTAGAATTATTTCAGATTTTAATTTTGCCACTATATTATCTTCAACTTTCATTTATCATTTTATCATATGTATCATAAAAGTATTTTATAACTTCTTGACCCAAAATTGAAATTACCTACAAAAAAGAACCCACTTCAATGATATAATCCATATAGGATATATTCATCATCAAAGTAGGTCCTACTCTATTAAAGTAATAATTGGTTTTCTATTTAATACTCTGTTGTTCCATAGATAAATCTGTGCAATTCATCTACGTTAGTTTGCCAATAATCATCTATCCTAACTACTGACATATTCTGTCCAGAACCTGGAATTGGAACACTTGCAAATGAATATGCATCATCCATTGGAAGTCTAAATTCATCTAATGTCTCTGCATCAAACTTAAGTGCAACTTGAGCAAGTAAGAATAAGTCTTTCTTAAGCACTTCATCAACTTCAAGTTCGCCCATAACACTTGTTAAAACTCCTGCTAATTGAGCATAGTTTAAATCTTTATATTGCTTAAATAATTGATTTATTACATATCTTTGTCTTGCTGTTCTACCAAAGTCATCTGAACCATATATATCTGAACTTATCTTTCTAATTCTTGCAAAATGTAGTGCTTGATATGCATCTAGGTCATGTGTTCCTTCTGTTAAATCAGATGAATGACCTTGCTTTCCACACTCTCTATTAATAAATCTTGCTTCACTATAATTAAGCTCAACACCTTTTACACCGCCAAGCTTCTGTATAGCTTTTACAAATGTTGAATAGTTAACAACTACTGTGCTATCGATAGTAACTTTAAAGTTCTCTTCTATAACTTGCTTAACAAGTGGCACCCCACCTGTAGCATAGGCTGAGTTAATTTTATTATCACTATATCCTGGGATGGGTACATAAGTATCTCTCATAATAGATGATAACTTAATTCTCTTTGTATTCTTATCTATTGATACAATAATAAGTGTATCTGAATTACCTCTAGCATCCTTTGTTCCAGCAATATCTCCACCTATAATTAATATATTATATATATTCTCATCATAGGTAGGATCACCTTTTATCATATCCCAATTAAATTCACTAACTTTTACTACTTCTGCATTATCTGATAATACACTTTCAGTATCAAATTGTTCTTCTTGCTCTACTGTATCTGAAAAGTCAGTAAAATTAATCTTATTAGCTATACTTTGTATTACTAAAAATGCACTTGTACCAATTAAAGCAAACACAGCTGCAATAATTCCTATCCTCATCCATACCTTCTTATGAGAGGATTTTTTGCCTTTCTTCTTAGATGTAGATTCCATCTTGGATATATATGGTGCAATATCATCAGATATTAAATCCATATCTTTATCTTCACCTTCAGCTTCTTTAGTAGCTTTCTTTGCTTCTTCCTTCTCTACATCTACAAATTTATGTCCAAATGATTGTGTATTGCTATCACTTTCTCCATCAATAACGTATTTATCATCTGATTGTTTCTCAATTACATTATCTTCCTTATCATCAGACTTATCATTGTTTTCCAAACCTTTTTCTTCTAACTTACTGTCTTGCAAAGAATGTTTATGTGCATCCTTTTTGTCTTTATCTTCTTCTAGCATCTTCTCAACACTTTCAGCTAACAAAGAACTAGTAAATCCAAATTCTATATCTGTCTTATCTTCTATATCCTTATCATCATTTTTACTATTATTATCATTATTAATAACATTCTCTGTCTTAGTTATATCATCATTACTAACTAAATTATCTGTCTCATTATTTTTGTTATTTGATGTTATACTTCTATTCTCTACACTATCTTTAGTTTTATTATCTTCCTTACTAGTCTTTGATGTTTCAACAACATCGACTTTAAATAAATCAATATCATCTTCTAACTGTGTCTTTCTACCTTCCTTGCTGTCTGTACTTAATATTGATTCTGGTTCAAATACCGATTCAGTATCTAGATTCTTATACATATGATTAGAAGTTTTTACTTCTTCTAGATTAGAGTACACCAAATCATCTGAATTAGAATCTGATATATCATCTTTCCTAAAATCAGAATGTAATGAATTATTAAGGCCTATCCCCATATCTTCTAATGTATTCTTTTGTACCTCATCGATATTATTCATATCATTATCAAATATTTCTTTCATACTAAACATCTCACTAAATCTTAATTACTAAAACGATAAAAATCGTTACTTATATTACATTTTTTTACATTATATCACAATTTATACAAAATTAAAATATGTAATTTTCATTTCACAAAATTTTAACACTTTGTAAATATTTGTAAATTATTCCCATTTTTTCACTTTCCTACAAAGCCTTTATTTTAAAGCTTTTGTAGGAATTATTTAAAATCATTTTTTTCTAGATATTTACTATAATTTATTAACTAATTAATTTTTTAATTAATTAATTTTTTTAATTTATTATCGTTCGATACTTTCAATTATATTCTTAATATAATCATAGACTCTCTTCGTTGATTCAATATTAAGTCTTTCCCTTGAAGTATGAATATCACGCATGTCTGGTCCAAATGAAACAATATCTAATCCTTCAATTTTACCAGCTAGTATTCCACATTCTAATCCAGCATGAATCGCTTCTATACGAGCATTTCGTCCATACATATTCTTAAATACGTTCATACATACTTCTCTCAAATAAGAATCTTCTTTATATTCCCAAGCTGGATATTCACTTCTCATTACTGCATTACCACCAAACTGTTCATATAGCATTACTAACTTTTCATTAATATAACGCTTATATTCATTTACAGAACTTCTAACAGAATGACTAGTTACTAACTTATCATCTGTTAATTTCATTATTCCTAAATTAAGTGAACTTTCTGGCAACCCATCTACTAATGAACTCATAACTTGAACACCATTAGGCACTAATTGAAGAATTCTTAATACTTTGTCAGTTGCACAACTTGTTAATGCTAATTGATTATCTTCTTTTAATTTTACTAAAGTATATTCCACATCTGGTTCACAACTTCTATATTCTGCTTTAAGTTGACTAGCACACTCCCTAAACAACTTCTCTAATTTATTAGCTTCATTATCTGCTACAACTATCCTTGCATTTGCCGTATTAGGAATAACATTATCCTTTTGTCCTCCATTCATATCAAAAAGAACAAAATCAGCTTCTTTTCTACACATATAAAGTATTCTTGCTAGTTCTATTGTGGCATTCTTTCCATTATTTACAATCTCTGTTCCTGAATGTCCACCCTTTAACCCACTAATTCCTACATTAAAAGTTGTACCTTTATACATTTGTCTCTCTACCGGCATAGTACAATCAGTTCTTAGTCCACCTGCACAACTGCTAAGAATAACTCCTTCATCCTCTGAATCTAAATTCATTAAATACTTACCTTTTATTTTTGATCCATCTAGAGCTTCAGCTCCATCCATTCCAGTTTCTTCGTCAGTAGTAATAAGTACTTCTATTGCTGGATGTTTCATATTCTTCTCATCTAATATTGCAAGTGCATATGCAACTCCTATACCATCATCAGCTCCAAGAGTTGTTTTATTTGCTTTAATCCAACCATCTTCAATAATAAGTTCAAGTGGATCTTCTTCAAAATTATGATTACTATCTGAGTCTTTTTCACATACCATATCCATATGGCCTTGAATAATCACACCTGGAACATCTTCCATCCCTTCTGAAGCAGGTTTATAGATTATTACATTTAAAGCTTCGTCTTGATAGTATTCTAGTCCTCTATCAACAGCAAATCTAACTAGATAATCACTTATCTTCTTATTATTTCCTGAACCGTGAGGTATATTACATATCTCCTCAAAATACTTAAATATGTTTCTATAGTCAATGTTTTCTAATACTCTTTCCATTTTAAACCTCCATAATACATTATTCAATTAATATACTCTAAAATTTTCTGTATCTTTTATTAAATCAATAATATATTTATATACTTTAAACTAATTTTTAAAACTATGAATTGGAGCTGGTATTTTACCACCTCTATTTACAAATGCATCACAACTATATCTATTAACTGGCATAACTGGTGCATACCCTAGCAATCCACCAAATTCTACAACATCTCCTACATCCTTGCCAATAACAGGAATTAATCTTGCTGCAACAGTCTTTTGATTAATCATTCCTATTGCCATTTCATCTGCTAGAATTCCAGATATAGTTGATGGTTTTGTATCGCCTGGAATTGCTATCATATCCAATCCAACGGAACAAACACATGTCATAGCTTCTAATTTCTCTAATGTAAGTGCACCTACATTAACCGCATCTATCATACCTTGATCCTCACTAACTGGAATAAATGCTCCACTCAAACCACCTACATATGAAGATGCCATTACACCACCTTTTTTCACTTGATCATTTAACAACGCTAAAGCAGCTGTAGTTCCTGGCGCACCTGGATACTCAACACCTATTTCTTGCAAAATCTCTGCAACACTGTCACCAATCTCAGGTGTAGGAGCAAGTGATAAATCTATAATTCCTGCTTCTATACCAAGTCTTTTTGAAGCTTCATTTAATACTAGTTGTCCTACTCTTGTAATCTTAAATGCAGTTTTCTTAATTGTCTCACATAACACTTCAAAACTCTCTCCACGAACTTCCTCTAATGCATTCTTCACTACACCTGGTCCACTAACTCCAACATGTAATACAGCATCTGCTTCTGTAACACCATGAAATGCTCCCGCCATAAAAGGATTATCATCTGGCGCATTACAAAATACAACTAATTTGGCACATCCAATAGAACCATTATCTTTTGTTAGGTAAGCTGTATTATGAACAACATCACCTAATAATTTAACAGCATCCATATTAATTCCAGTTTTTGTTGAACCTACATTTACTGAGCTACATATTCTTTCTGTTTGTGAAAGTGCCATAGGAATTGACTCAATTAACAGTCTATCACTAGCTGTCATATCCTTTGATACTAGCACTGAGTAACCTCCTATAAAATTAACTCCTATTTGTTTTGCTGCTCTATCTAACACTTTAGCAATTTCAACATAATCTTCAATTGTTTTACATGCTGAAGCCCCTATTAAAGATATAGGAGTTATAGATATTCTTTTATTAACAATAGGTACTCCATATTCGTTACCTATCTCGTCTCCAACTTTAACTAAATCCTTACCCAACTGTGTAATTTTGTTATATATATTTTCTTTTAATTTATTTAAATCCGAATCAATACAACTAAGTAAGCTTATTCCCAATGTTATTGTTCTAACATCAAGATTCTCTCTTTCTATCATTCGATTAGTCTCTATAATTTCTGCTCTACTTATCATAAGTTATATATCCTCCATTTTGTATGTATTTTAAGAATAAATAATCGCTTAATTGTTATCTTCTGTAAAATAACAAAGATGCATAGACTATATTCTATGCATTTTGTTAAATATATCTTCTCTTTGCATTTTAATTATAACACCAAGTTCTTCGCCTAATAATTGTAATTCATCATTAAGTTTACCAAAATCAACCTCACTTGGCATATCAACAACCATTATCATATTAAAAAATCCATCTACAATTGTTTGTGATATATCTAACATATTAACTCTTGCATCTGAAAGATATGTACATATTTTTGCAATAATTCCTATACTGTCTTTTCCTACTACTGTTATTATTGTTTTATTCATAACAATCCTCCAATTTGAGTATTACATATTATTCTATATATTAACTAACTCTGATGGCTTATCTCTATATGCCACCTTGAGAATATTTTCATTCTTTAAAACCTCATGAAGCTCCACTTTTACTGTCTCATATGCAAGTTCTGGATAATTATTCTCCTTGCTTAAATGACCTAAAAATATATATTTTAAACGCTCTGAAATAATACATCTTAATAACTCACCTGTATGAACATTAGACAAATGTCCTCTATTACTTAAAATTCTTTGTTTTAAATAATATGGATATGGACCTACTTGAAGCATATTCTTATCATAATTAGCCTCTAATAATATCACATCAGAATTCTCTAAATTAGCAACTATATAATCATTATATTCTCCTAAGTCTGTTGCAACTGATATCTTCTTATCATTAGAGTGGAATGTATAACACACCGGATTAACTGCATCATGAGATGTAGCAAATGGTTTGACAACTAATGAATTAATATTAAACTCTACATCCGCTTTTATAGGCCTATACAAAGCATTATCAATAGCTCCCATGCTTTTACACTCGTTAATAGCTCTAAGTGTTTCATAAGTTCCATATATAGGTATATTAAAAGCTCTTGCCATAATACCTAATCCTTTTATATGATCTAAATGCTCATGAGTAATTAGTATTCCATCAATATTGTGTGCATCTACACCTATACTATCCAATCCTTCAACTATTCTCTTTTTACTTATCCCTACATCAACTAGCAAATGAGTATCTTCATTAGCAACATATATACAATTTCCACTACTTCCACTCGCTATACTACATAACTTCACTTATACATACCTCTTTCTTAACTACCTACATTATACTTGATATCAACACAATAGGAAATTCCTATGAATTTCCTATTGTGAAAATATATACTATACTCTAAAATACATCCTAATTATATGAGAATTCTACAACATCATCATGTGATATTACAGTAGAGAATGATCCATTCATTCCATTAACTGTTATATAAATATCCTTACCAACAGCTTGTAATGCATCTATTCCTGCAGCATCTAAAGCATCAATTACAGCATAGCTTTTCTTATTGCTTAAACATACAGTTTCGCCGTTCATTATAACTCTAATTTCTTCTGCTTCATCAACTACAACTGGTTTAACTTCTTCTTCAACTTCTTTATTAAATTCTAAATCATCACCAACTAATAATTTAAATGTAGATGTTTCTCTATTATTAATAAAGTTATTATTACTATAGTTATTGTCAGTGAATCTTACATATGTATCAACTACAGTTTCCTCATATATTGCATCATCACCTTCAAGCTCTTTATCTTCACTCATAATTATAATATCTTCTTCTAGTCCTAATATTTCTCTAAGTTGAGCTGCTGTATAATAGTTATAAGATTTAACAATATCGCCTCTCTTAACTTCTACATCACCAAAATTAAGTCTTCCATTAATTTCAACTAATCTTATTAATGAAACTGGCTTACCATCTATATCAAAAATAATATTCTCATTATAGTCTTCTAGTTTTGATAACTTTATAGTTGTATCATCTCCAACCATAAATTCTTCAACATCGATGCTGTCTCCATTATTAATTAATGAAATTAATCCAGCTCTTTCCTTGTTTAAAAATACCTTTGTTGCACTTTCAAAACCAAAATGAACCTTTCTAGGCTCTCCATTATATTCAATTTCTACATATTTGTAATCACGAGGCATTATTTGTTCTCTGCTGTATCCAGCTTCGATTAATGCATCTAATACAGTTAAATTTTCTTTTGTTTCTAATGTTACTTTGTTTCCGTTTACAGATACTTGTGTTTTTGTTACTTTTTTCATAATATCCTCCAATCCGAAGTGCTTGCACCAAAGTATATAATATGTTTTTATACCTCAGTGTTTTACACACTTAATCCTACTAAGAATGTTTACATATTAGCTAAAATATCTTTTAGCTGCTCTAAGTCCTTATTATTAGTTATAACCTTATCACATTTATCCTTAATAAGATGAATTCCTTCTTGTGAGTTAATCATGCTAGTGATTCTCTCGTCAGAGTAATCCCTCTCCCTCTTCAGTCTCTTTCTTCGGTCTGTGTCCAAAGAATCCACATACCAAATTTCAGTACATAACTTTCTAAGTTCATCCACTTGAAATAAAATAGCAGATTCAAGAAGTATAATATTATATTCACCGTTATGGCTAATTTCCTCAATAATTTCCTTAACTTTTATTATAACTTCTTTATGAACAATCGAATTAAGTATATTTAATTCTTCTTCATCATTAAAAACAATCTGAGCTAACTTTTCTCGATTTATCTCATAATCTTCGCTTAGGATAACATTCCCAAAATGCTCAACTATAAGATTATAGCACGAGTTACCTTTAACTTGCAAATCTTTTGCAACTAAATCTGTAAATATTACATATGCATTATGCATTAATGCATATAAATTAGCTACCGTTGTTTTTCCTGTACCAACTCCACCTGTAATACCTATAATACGTAATCTATCATTCATGCTGTTAACACCTACTTTACATCAAACCAGGTGTTACCAACATTCATGTCAACTTCTAGGGAAACACTTAGTTTCGCCGCTTCATTCATCTCGCTTGCTAAAATTTCTTTTACTTGCTCGACTTCATCTTTATGAGTTTCAATTAACAACTCATCATGTATTTGCAATAACAATCTTGACTTAAGCTTTTCGCGTCTTAATCTATTATTAACTTTAATCATTGCAATCTTTATTATGTCTGCAGCCGTACCTTGTATTGGTGAATTCATAGCTGCTCTTTCTCCAAATGACCTTTGCATAAAATTACTTGATGCTAACTCTGGAATAGGTCTTCTTCTCTTAAATAATGTAGTTATATAACCATTAACCTTAGCATCCTCCACTAACTTATCTAAATATGCTTTTAGCTGTGGATATGCTGCAAAATAACTTTTTATATATGAATCTGCTTCCTTTCTTGTAATATTAAGATCTTGTCCTAAACCAAAAGAGCTTATTCCATATACAATTCCAAAGTTGACTGCCTTAGCATTCCTTCTATCCAAATCTGTAACTTTATCAAAAGGAATATTAAATACTTGTGATGCCGTTGTTCTATGAATATCCTGATTAGCTCTATATGCATCTATTAATTTCTCATCTTCTGACAAATGAGCTAATACTCTTAATTCTATCTGTGAATAATCTGCATCAACAAATACATAATCATCTTCAGGCACAAATACCTTTCTTATCTCTCTTCCTATTGGAATTCTTACAGGTATATTCTGTAAATTAGGCTCTGTGCTACTAATTCTACCAGTGGCTGTAATCATCTGATTAAATGTACTTCTTATTCTCAAGTCATCTTCTATGTAACTAGACAACCCATCAGCATAGGTAGATTTTAATTTAGACAGCGTCCTATACTCTAAGACATATTTTACAATATCATGTTCACATCTAAGCTTTTCTAATACATCTGCTGATGTTGAATATCCTGTTTTTGTCTTTTTAGCAAATGGAAGTTGCAATTTTTCAAATAAAATCACCCCTAGTTGTTTAGGTGAATTAATATTAAACTTCTCACCCGCCAAATCATATATCAATAATTCTAAATCTTCAATTCTCTCATTAAGTTTCTTACCGTAATCACTCAACTCTTCTCTATGTACTTTAATACCACGCTTCTCCATATCATACAATGTATATGCCAATGGTAATTCCATATCTAAGTATAAGTCCATCATATCGGTATTATGTAATTCTGCCACTACTTCCTTTAATGCTTTATAACACACACTAACATCATAGCAACAAATTTGATATAACTTCTCTGTATTATCTTCTTTCTTATTGGCCAGCATCTCCTTAGCAGAAGGAAGAATTAAACCAATATAATCTTTTGAAATATCATCATAATTATATGAATCTGCCAAAGGTTTAATCAAATAATCAGCCAAAGCAATATCTACAATATATTCTTTATTAATTACATCTTCAATATACTGCGATTCTTTATTGTCTAATAATCTTAATTGACTCTTTATATTGTTAAACACAACTAATACTTTATTGCTAATAAGTTCCTTTACCTTGTCAACTAAATAACTACTTGTTATAAATCCGAATTCTCTTATAAGGAATACTTTATTGTATTCATAAGATAACGCCATAACAAATTCATCATTTATATAATCTACTCTAATACCAACAACACTATCAAATATTGTTGCATTAGATACAGCATCTTCTATTCTTAAATTCTCTACACCTTTATCAAACTTGCTACCACATTGTTCTATAATATCTGTAAATAACTTCTCACACTGTGCAAAATCATCAACTTTTATTATGTCAAGTTGGATATTAGTTCCACCACTATCATTCCCCTTCTTACTAACTCTCGTTAATAAGTTCTTAAACTCTAATTCTCTTAACTTATTCAATGTATCTTCATTAAACAAATTATCTATAGTAGCTTCCTCTAGTGTATATTCTAATTGGCAATCTGTTTTAATTGTTGCCAAAGTTTTACTCATCAATGCACTCTCTGTATTATTTCTCAAATTCTCTCTAGCTCTATTAGGTGTAACCTTATCTATATTCTCAATAGCATTCTCTACACTACCAAATTCTTTGATAATCTTAGTTGCTGTCTTTTCACCAATACCTGGCACTCCAGGAATATTATCTGCAGCATCTCCCATAAGCCCTTTTAAATCTATTATCTGCTTTGGTTCTACTTCATACTTCTCAATAACATCCTTCGTATAATAATTCTCAATCTCTGTGCCACCTCGTTTAGTCTTAGGTATACGAATCTGTATAGTATCTGTTGCGATCTGAAGCAAATCCCTATCTCCCGATATTAAAGATACTTGTAAACCATTTTTCTCCGATTCAACTGCAATAGTACCTAATATATCATCAGCTTCATACCCCGGTTTCTCAATCACTTTAACCTGCATAATACTTAAAAGTTCCTTAATTATAGGCATCTGTGCTTTAAGTTCTTCAGGCATCCCTTTACGAGTGCCTTTATATTCATCAAACATTTCATGTCTAAATGTAGGGTGTTTCACATCGAAAGCAACCACCATATACTTTGGACCCTCTTCTTCAAGAATCTTCAGTACTATATTCAAAAATCCATAAACAGCATTAGTATAAATCCCTTGGGAATTAGTTAACACAGGTATCCCATAAAAAGCTCTATTCATTATACTATTACCATCTATTAATACTATCTTCTCACTCATAATAACCTTCCTAATATCTACTTCTCTGATTCAATATAATCGCCATTAAATCTGCCCATATCTCTAACATTATTCCTATTAGCACTATCTGTTGTTAACAACAATCCCATAAGTATAATTAAAATCTCTAGCAAAAACAATTTTATAACAAATCTTGTGTTACTTTGTACTAATTCAACTCTAGATGATTTTAATTCGTCTTCAAATGCTTGGTGAAAATTATAATTAAGTACATTGTCATCATCTATTTGTTGCATGCCTTTCATAATAACATAATATATCTCCAACTCTTCTCTACAATCTTCACAATCATATATATGTCCTAGAAATTCTTCTAACTTCTCACCTGTTAATTCATCATTAATATATTTAGTTATTAGTCCTTGTGCCTCAACACACTTCATATAATCCTCACCCACCTTCTAACATGTATGCTAGCCTGTTAGAAAGGGCTAACTTATTATCAGAAAAATGCTAACATTATTTTACTCTAAAAGTAAATAAAAGTAAAGTAAAACTATAAATTTCACCCTAGTATTATATTATTGTATTTCAACTCTTTTTGTATGTACAACAAAACGAGCATTTTCATACTCATATGTACATGTTGATAATGATACAACAGTATCTTTAATAGTAACATCTACATCAGTTTTTATTAAGGACAAACCTCTAATATAATCTATGTATTTCTTAAACTTATCATTTTCTTTAAATCCTCTCATATATGTATCTGAGGTTGCTTTAGTTATATATGCACTAAAAACTTCTAGTCGATACTTCTTCGTAGGAGTAAGCAAATACATATACTTGTGTTTATTATAATAGTCTTTCTCTTTATATTTTGTTATACTTGAAAACATACTTCCATTTTTCATATGATGACCATATATAAACATATTCTTATCTGAAAAATCCGGCTTCATATGACAATCTAAAAATGGCGTCCCACTAGCATTATATGTTCCATTAATAAGATGTTTTAAATAATACGAATTATCCTTACCTTGAACTACTGGATAATTTATTACTGTCCCAGGATTATATATCCATCCAATTACATCTTTATTTATCTTCTGCAACTTAGGAAAGTCAATATTCAAATTCACTTCACTTTTTGTTTCTTTCTCTGTCTCCTGTGAGCTCTGTGCACCTTCCCTAGTCTGTGTAGGATGCCCCGTCTCAGTATTAGAAACGTCACTAACCAATTCTTCATACGTAGAATTACTTTCTTCATATTCTGACTGTATAACATATATGTTATATAATGAATAAATAAACACTCCAATTAAAACCGTCATTATTGACATATAAATAAACTTCTTCACACTAAATCCTCATTTCTACATTATATACCAAATAAAGAGCCCACTTAGGCCCTTTATATATCTATCTTTTCTTAAATAAATTAATTCCCAATACAATAGTTGCAACTAATGTAACAACCAAAATACATCCCCAAACCAAAAGATTACTTGAATCACCTGTTTGCGGAACAACATCTAATTCCTCTATATCATCTTGATCATCTTGCATATCATCTTCAGATGCGATTTCTAAAATCTCATCATCTGTAGATGTTCCAAAATCAACATCTTCTTCAACCTCAACCTCTTCAGAAACTACTTCTGCATCATATAAAATCACATCATCTTCAGGAGTTCTATACGATGTAAATTGCTCCTCTGGTTCAACTGTAACCTCAGCACCTATAACATCTTCATCTGCAATAGCCACTGAATAATTCATACATATAACACATACACACACAACAACAAACATTACTTTTTTTAAAATTTTATACTTCATAATGTCCTCCTTATATGCACATACTAATCTTAGATAGTATATAGTATAATAACAACTAAGATATTCACATTATACCTTTATCCCAAAAAAGAGTGAAAAATTAACTTTCTCACTCTTTTTTTATGCGGATAATGGGACTTGAACCCATACGATGTCACCACCGTCAGATTTTGAGTCTGATGCGTCTGCCATTCCGCCACATCCGCTAACAACACTCATAATACCACCATTGTATTTAATTGTCAAATACTTTTTCTATTTTTTTCCAACTTTTTCATTATATTTTTCAATATGCACTTATCAAGGTTTTTATAACACCTATATATAATGTAAAAAACATATATAACTGTATTATTTTTTTCAATTTACAACTTTTATTAAAACACAAATTATTACAAAACCATAAGCAATCCACATATACTTGCCATAACAATAACTATTGCACTTCCAACAATTGCAATCACCTTTGCATTTATCTTGTCATTTCTTACATCCTTTATTGTTGTATAAAATCTTTTATAAGACTTTGACTCTTTTAAAATATTATCCATCACAATATCTTCTACGCATTTTTCATCGCCATCTGGATTAAGCACTATACTTTCGTCTATACCAATCTCTTTTTTAACGTTTTTCGAATCACTTTCTATATTAACCTTTAGATCATCATTATCTGTTAAATTATTATTGTCTTTCAAATTATCATTATCTTTTAAATTAACATTGGCTTTTAAGTTGTCATTACTGTTTAAACTAAGATCACCCTTTATATTAACAATATCCTTATCATCGTATTTATCTAATTCCGATTCACTATCATCTTCTACTTTCTCAAGTTTCATGTCATTATCATATACACTTAAAATATCTTTGTTAATATCACTTATTGTTTCTATTAATTCTAATCTTAATTTATCATTGTCCTTATGTTCTTTTGTATCATTTATCAAATTATCAGTTCCAACCACACCGTTATCTTCTTCATTCTTCTGCTTCTTGTTTTTTGATATGCTAACTTCATCTTCAAAGTTTTCTTTTTCTTCAAGCATCTTGCATTGTATGTCTTCTAAAGAACTGTCACTATTCCCATATAACACATTCTTACTCTCTGTTGATATACTTTCCTTAGTATCTGAATTTAATAACTCTTTTGGATTATTAATTACTGTTGTAAAACGCTTCATCTTATAATTATCATTCAATGTCTCAACTAAAAACGAATGTATACTTGCATCTATATCATCCTCGTCGTCTACTTCACAACTTTCATCTTTAACTATTTTTATATTACTAATAAAACGTAGAATATTTTCTTCTACATCTTCAACTTTTTTCTTTTTTTCTAATGCTACAGCAACCTTTAAATTATCTTCTGCACTATCAGATGTTACTACATCAACGTCTAATCTAGTAGAATTTTCTTTATCATCTACCACTTGATTATTTAATGTTTTCTGATTACTGTTCTTTTTATTTTCTAAATAATTACTTATAGAAAAACCGCATTTACTACAATGGGTTAACTTTTCATCAACACTTTCCTTACATCTTGGACATATCATTGTCATTATACTCACCCTTAAATTCCAAAATACTACCTACTAAGTATACTTATATTAATTAATAATTATACTTTTTTCTAAGCTCACCTTTAAATTTGCCTGCCGATAAATGATAAACCATTTTTTTTGTAAAGTCAACTTGCTAGCGTTTTATTTCTTATAATTTATAAATATTTTATAGTTTACATTTTTCCACTCTTATATTATAATTACAAAGCTTGCATATATACTATATGCTGCATAATATATTAAGAAATGGAAGTGAATTATATGGCACAAAATCCTATAGTTACTATTAATTTAAACAATGGGTCTACTATAAAAGCTGAATTATATCCAGAGGTAGCACCTAATACAGTTAACAACTTTATTAGCTTAATTAACCACAATTTCTATGATGGTTTAATTTTCCATAGAGTTATACAAGGATTTATGATTCAAGGCGGATGTCCAGACGGAACTGGAATGGGTGGCCCTGGTTATTCAATTAAAGGCGAATTTGACATGGCTGGATTTAATAACGATTTAAAGCATACAGAGGGAGTTCTATCAATGGCTAGAGCTATGGATCCTCACTCAGCTGGATCACAATTCTTTATCATGCATAAGGATTCTCCTCACCTTGATGGACAATATGCTGCATTTGGAAAAGTTACAGAAGGTCTAGATGTAGTTAATACTATAGCTTGTTGTAAGACAGACGTTTATGATCGTCCTCGTGAAGATGTTGTTATGGAAAGTGTTACAGTTGACACATTTGGTGAAACATATCCAGAACCAACTACATATTAATCCCCCACAAACTCTAATTTGTAGGTTTCTTGTGCCCCTGTCGTTCCGACAGGGGCATGGTTGTTGTATTTAAGTTTCTTTATAATTTGAGCTATCGCTCAAATTGGGGAATTTTGCTTCTCGAAAGTTTTAGTTAGCAGTTCTAGTGACGCAATAATACGGGTTCGAATATATATGTTTAATGGACGTTCTCACTTGACTTCGCGCCTAGCGGACACTAAGTTCTTTCGGCGCTGATGCTTGAAATCACTAAGTGCCGAGGGG